>JAOZHP010000143.1 GCA_026014815.1 Candidatus Bathyarchaeota archaeon | reverse complement strand
CATATATAAATTAATGGTGAAAATACCTTCTTTATTTATAACGACTAATTATGATAAACATTTTAGTGATTTATTTGTATCTGATAGAGTTGTCTTTAATGAACTTGATATGGATCCGTATTTAATTGATAATGAAAAATTATATCATATACATGGACATATTGATGATCAAGAAGAAATCGTATTGACCTTGCCAAAATATATGGGTCGATATAATAATGATACTTTTCAAGAATTTTTATCTCTACTCTTTGGGACAAAAACAATTTTGTTTATTGGATATGGTTTGTCAGAATTTGAGGTACTGGATTTTTTATTTACTAAGAACAAAACCAAAGTAAAAAACACTCATTTCATATTGATGCCATATTATGAAGGTAATGAAGACATTGTAGATTTTGATCAGCATTATTTTAATGAATTGGGCATAAAAATTATACCCTATAAAAAAGATGAGTTGGGGTATGATCAATTGTATGCCATTTTGGATGAATGGTCAGAACTAATAAAATCGAAAACTTCCTATTTGACCAAAAGTGCAAAATTTATTGATGAGGTGGTCGGTTCAAAATGACTGCCGAAGATAAAAATAAAGTTTTACAGGTAATTAAAAAAGATGCAGTATTAGAAAAATATTTTTTTCAACAAGTAGCAAACAGTTCTGATTTATCTGATTGGTTTAAATTATTGCATATAAATGGATATTTTGATCCTAGTAATAATCCTCCACCCCAATTAGTTGAAGGCGATGGAACTTTTTACACGATACCGAAGTGGAATGTATTAGATTATCTAAATAACATGTCTATATATCTTAATAATAATCCAGACGATAAAGCATTGGATCTGTTGATACACATTATTGACGATCTTATGTGGTATTCAAAACCAGATGGTGATAGAATTGATAATTTTAGAACCGATGTATATATATTAAAAATTTTATTTAATTTACCTATTGATAAAATAACAGAAAAGCACATAAGTTTTATTAGAATTGCATTGAATACAAGATGGAACTCAACTTTAATTGTGTCTGAAGTACTAAAATCTATCTTACCAAAATTAGTGGAGTATAAATGCAAGTCTTTATTGATTTGTCTATTGGAGATTATTCTATCGTATAATAAAAAGGATCACGTATTCACTGTATATGAATCTATTATTGGTGATTATTGGTTTGGAGAATTAGTTACTAAATTTAAATATGATTTATATGAAATATGTGAAAAAGACCTTCTTAATATTATAAAACACATGATTAGAAAAATAAGTGATGATAAAAAAAGCGAATTTGAATATGGTTCAATTGTGACGATAGAAAATAGCGATCAAAATATTTCCACTAAATATTCTTATTTAATGATTATTTTAATGCGTGATTTTCTAATATGTTATGAAGATGATGATTTGTCAGATGTGTTATCGGAACTACTTTATGATGAACTAAATATCTTTAAACGAATGGCTATATATATTATATCGTGCAAATATGAAAAATCGTCAGACTTATTGTGGGATGTTAATTATAATCCACTTGATATAGTGTCTTTAAAACGTGAAATGTTTGAATTTATTGTTAAAAACAATATTTATTTTGAATGTGAAAAAGTAGATAAAATATTGTATTGGATGGATGCTGTTTCACTTCAATTTCCTGAAAACATGACTGAAGAGCAACAAATGAAGATAAGAGCCTGTCATGACAAAGAATGGTTATTGGCATTCAGTAAAACAAATGACAAAAGAGTATCTGATAGATTTGAGGCTGTATCCATATTATGCCCTGAAAAAATTCCGCATCCTGGTTACTCTGTTTGGACCTCCCGAGTTTCGATTTCTGTTCCCGAATCAAAACCATTGGAAAATGAATTACTTGAAATGACAAATGAAGACTTGTCTACATATCTTTCAAATATTCCCGAAAAATCAGTAGGCACAAGATGGGATGAAACTATTTTAGGGGGATTAAAAAGATCGATTCAAGATAACCCATTACGCTTTTCTCAAAATCTATCTTATTTCCTAAGTAATACAAAAGAAACACAATACGTCATTCTTTCAGGTCTTTACGAAAGTTGGAAACAAGAAAATGACTTTGATTGGGCTGATCTTTTTCAATTTATTATTAAAATACTTGATACCGTACTCCCTGTCAGACCCTCCTATAAAGATCACTCCTATGATGACTTGATAATACGAAAGATATGTGAATTAATAGATGTTGGAACGAAGGACGATTCTCATGTATTTAATGCTGATTATTTGCCCTTTGCTGAAACAATATTGGTGAAAATTTATCGCAATTATGAATCACAACTTGAAATCCGAAACGAAGTATTTATGGATGTGATAAATTCAACAAAAGGGATTCTGATTACATCGATGATCAATTTATCATTAAGATATGCACGAGTAAATAAAAAACAAATATGGTTAACATCCATCCAAACCTGTTTTGATGAAACACTTGACTTAGAAAATATACCTATCGAATTTTCTGTCATGGTTGGAGCTTATCTCAAGAATCTTATGTATTTAAATGAGGTTTGGGTTTCAAAAAATATAGATAGAATCTTTCCTGAGGATGAAGAAAACTGGAAAAACGCATTTATTGGCTATTTGTGGGGAATAAATAGATTACCCGAAAACATATTTGAAATGATAAATTCTAAGGGGCATTATCAACGAGCAATTGAACAGGACTTTGAAAACAATGATGTAAATTCTAGATTGGCTCAGCACATTATTACATCCTATTTATACGGGTATATTTCTGAAAACTCAGAAAATAATCTTATAAATCGATTAATCTTGAGTTATAAACCACAAATAATTAGTCATATCATTCTTTTTGTATATAGAGTAAGAGATGACCTTTCTCCCGAACATTTAGAAAAAATTCTTTTCTTATGGAAAACAATAGTGGATGAGTACTCGGATAAACTAGAACGGAATGAAGTAAAAACCATATTTTCTAAGTTAACCTATTGGATTTCTCTTTTGAACCAAATCGATGAACGAAATTATTATTTGTTAACCTTTACCGCAAAATGTGTGCATGTTGATTTTAATATTATTAGTTTCATTGATGAATTGAATAGACTTGTAATTACGCATCCTAGTAAAGTGGGTCAATTATTTTATATTATGCTTGAATCATCCGGCGTGCCTATTGTTTCAGAAGAAAAAATAAAATCTTTAGTTAATGTATTATTTGAAAATGAAGAATATGAGATATTAACTAAAATTTGTCGAAAATATATGGCTGAAGGAGTTTTTTATCTAAGGGATTTTTGTAATAAAATAGAATCATCATAATTTTTCGTGCGCGCCTTTTTTACCCCATATCTCATTAAATTTTTACTAATTTTTAATCATTTAGTCCTGAAACATTTTACAGAACTGTAAAAAATTATCTTTATTGGATAACTGCATATTTTACGAAATTTCCTTCAGCTCTGTAATTTTCATACGATCATTAGCCTTAGGTTCCTTCTCGTCTAAATTAACTGTTTAATTACATCTCTCAAGAGACCTTCTAAATTTGGCAGTATTTTGTTTAATTCCTCTTTCTTATATTTTGAACCATGTACTATTTTATTTCTGATTTTGAATGCGTTTTGAAGTAACTTTTTAATTTTTTGACGTTCACTTTGACTTTTACCTAGTAACATACTACAAGCAGTCCCAACATATGATCCCCGATCACTTGGACGTTCTTTGTCTCCAACAAACAAAGACTCGAAGCCCACCATTATATCGATTATTTTATCTTCGTTCCGAGTTCGATCATATATAAAATTAAAACGACTAATGGCTATTTCCAAATATGTTTTTTCAGTACTTGAATTAAATTTTGTAAAAAAGGTCAGAAAAGGGTCAATTTCTTCTTTAATGAGATCGTATCGCCCTCCCCTACGCTGAGGCAACCTTCGACCCCCAATTATGGGACTGTACATAGATGTCCAGCTAAGCGGTAGATTTCTAACTGTACCATATTGTAAATTACCTTGATTAAAAAGTCGTAAAGCAGTTATAACTGATAAAATATTATCATAAATATCAATACCATCTTCTCTGTGTTTATCGCTCTCATACTCAGTGCAAATAACAAATCTATCGTCGGAACCCATTCCTAAATCTGGTCGTGACCCAAAAGTATCGTCAAAATAGATTTTCTCAAATTCCGTTTCTGTAATTTTCCTAATTTCAAGGTCATTTAATTGGATGACGTCAACATCAGCCCTAAAATTGTACAAAGGACAAACAACATTGAATATAATTTTACTTGTTACAGAAAAATATTCGTAATCTTGATACATAGAATCAAATAGAGTCTCATTAAACTTTACGTCCCTGTTCTCTGCTATATATTTAAACAGAAATTGTACTCCTGCCCATTTAATTGAATAAACATAATCATCGTCAACTAACGGTTTTCCGTCGTCTCTAACTAAATTTGGTCTAGGAAATAATTCGCTATTAAGTCGTGCCTCAACTAGTGCATTTATTTCCTCTTGTTCCTGAATTTCATCTTCATATTTGAATATTAATCCCGTATAGGTAGGATTGAAAACTTCTGAAACGGATAAACCAGTCTCAGAAAATTCAACTTTTTTCTTGATTCTAATATCGGGTTTTTCGCTTTTTTGGATATTTGTTTCAAGTATCCAACAAGCTTTTCTGATAAATTGTTTTAAAGCGATAAAAATTGCTTCATCTAAATATTGTGACATAGATAACTGTTATTCCCAACGTTATGAAAAACTTTTGCAGTAATTGCGCACACGACTTTACTCATATCAAAAATAAGCTACTAGTACACACTTGCGCTGCGCGCGTCTCCTTTTTATTCCTAGAATTTGCCCAGAAAATTTTATGCAATTAGCCTCAGGCTATAAAACACTGAAAAAGAAGTGTAAAAAGGTGCTATTCTGGATGCTGATAACCGCAAGGATTATATGGGGTGTGGGTGACGCCAGCTTCTTCTGCATCGGAATGAGTTACGTTAGCCGTCTTTTCACATCAGAGAAACATGGAAGAACCATGGGAGTATTCCAAGCCGTTGAGATGGTTGGCAGCTTCCTCGGGCAGACCGCGGGTGGCTTCCTTGCCGCCAATTACGGCCCAAGAATGAACTTTCTCGTCTGCACCGTTCTAGGCGTTGTCGCCCTCTTGATGGTTACTTTGATAAAAGGAATGCAGAATAGAAACGACGTTTCCAAGCCCGCGTCATCATTGGTACCAACTCGAAAGGAGATGACAAAGGTTCTTACTGGGACAGTGATCGCCGCGTGTCTCATCAACCTTGTCGCCATGACTATTAACAGCGGTCTACTCGGCACCATTCTACCTATTTACGCAACCGAAGAGCTGCTGCTGTCCCTGACTCAGTACGCGTTACTGGTGTCAGGAAGCACAGTGGGTTCTATCGTGGGAAACCTCATCGGGGGATTCGCGGCTGACAAGATTGGACGCAAAAAGACACTGATATTTGGATTCATAATGGGGGCGGTATCGATAGCCGGTATCCTTGTGTTCAGCACTTTCATGCCCCTCGTGGCTATGATGTTCATAAAGGGCATCTTCTGGGGCATCATCTACGCAGTGACCCCTGCGTTCATCGCTGACGCGGTACCGGACGAGGTTAGAGGAATAGGTATTGGCACCTTCAGAACGTTCATGGATATGGGAGGCCTCATTGGCCCAATCATCATGTCAACGCTGGTAGAGTTCATCGGTGTACCCATTGGATACACTTACAGCTTCTACCTAGGCATCGTAATGATCTTAGGGTGTTTGCTACTGGTCCTCAAGCTTCAGGAGACTGTTCGTGTTCAATGAACGATTTTTTGTAATGGATTACTATTTGTTAGAAGGTCTTCACATAGCTTGTGAAGTTTTCTGGTTCATCGTGGAGATACGGTAACTCCATGTACGCAGCCCGGGTGTTATCCAAGTGTGGGAGCTTGCATGAATATACGGTGATAACGTCACCCATCACCCTGTACCCCGTCGTGCTACCCTGATGCCCCCTGATTAACGCCTTTACGTGAACAGCGTCAAGAAGCCGTTTGGTTATATCTGGGCCGAAATGATACCCGACGCCCCTCATGCTCGGTGTATACCCTGACTGGGCTACGGGATCATTCCATAGTATCTGCCTCAAAGTATCCTTCTCGGGATGCGTCCGGTGAGCCTGAGCGATGTCATCTAAGCTCGTGGATTCAATCGGGGCTCCGCCGTGCAGAACCAAAACTCGCCCCGGCGCGATTGCAGCCGTATAAAGTTGGTCGGCTAACGCCCTGAAAGAGCGGTACACCTGCCAAGAGTCCTCTTCGTACAGTCTCCGAAGTACCTGAGGGAAATCGTGTGGACGAACACGCACATCACCCGGTCCCTCATGGTTTCCCCTCAGAAGAACCACGTTACCTGGGTGCTCAACAAGAAGCCCCGTCAAAGTATAAAGAACCTCCACCTGGCTTGGCCCCCTATCGATGTAGTCTCCCATGCAGACCAGCATCACGGGCTCACCGTCCTTGACCCTTTCACTGAACCATGTCGTAGTGAGAATGTGTTGAAGAGAGGTATAATCTCCATGCAGGTCCCCAATGATGATTGCCTCAAAGTCAGTCGGTAGGTAAACTAGCTTTCCTTTGGTCCTCAGCCCTCTAGGTGAGCCTCTTTTGAGTATACTAGCTGCGTCACTCAATGCTTCTATTAGCTGATTTGCGTCGGGGACCGACATCATTAGGATGAATTTTGGTTGAATAAAAAAGGTTAATGGAGCTACCTGTTCTCGTTGACGTACTCCTCAACGTCTCTCAGAAGCTCCGCGCAGTCGAAGACAACGCCTCCCTTCACAGTCCACCTGACACCTCCTCCATGTGTCACGGATTTTCTATCAGGGCTGTATCTCATGACACCTGTCCCGTACATCACCTTGAAGTTGTCCAGAGGGTTACCATCGATTATAGCTAGATCTGCGGGAGCCCCTTTCCTGACGCCGAGGGCTCTCTCCTCGTCTCCCAACGTAGCGTGAGCGTTTGTTGTGGCGATCTGGATGACGTCGATGGGGTGAATCCCTGCCTCCTGATAGAGCTCAAGCTCACGGATGAGGGCGAACCCGAACAACGCGTAGATGAACGCCGTGTCGCTTCCCGCGACCAATGTGCCGCCGTTATCGAAGAAGTACTTGACATACTTCATCCAAATCTGGTATTTTTCTTTCCATGCGATCTCGTCGCTGGTCTTCCAGTCGAAGAAGTGAGTTGCATGCCGACCAGGGCTTGGGCTGTATGCTTCCCATAGCTGCCTCACCGTGTACTTCTCGTGCCACGGCAGGGATTTTACTCGCTGATAGTCTCTATGACCCTCATAGACAACCATCGTCGGGTCCCATACGGTTCCGTTCTCGATCATGATGTCAAGCACATCCATCACCTCCTCCTCATAGACGTCGGCCTCGTGCCAGATGTAGCCATCCCACCTGAATCGGTCAACCTCGTTGCTATAGTTGTACTCCGGTGGGAAATTCTGGGTACCAGGCATGGCTGCCTGAGGGATGCCATAGGTGTGCTCGATGCATATCTTATCCATCCCGGCAAACGTCACGTCAAGGGCGTCAAGCTCGCTGTTTTGCGCGATATGGATCGCTACTCCTGCGGGCAGCTCCAGTGCTCTCGCCTCATCTGTCATAGCCTCCAGTATCTCCGGTGTGACGTGAGGGCGAGGTATGATCTTGATTCCATCCACCCCGAGGTCACTCAGCTTCCGGGCAGCATCTCGTGCCTCATCTACCGTGTGGACTTCCGCTGGCCAGCTCCCCAGTACTACGAGTCTGGGTGCTGTGATCTTGTTGGCGTCGCTGAGGCGCTTATGTTCTAGGAGCTTGTCATCTGTGCCGAATCCACAGGTCCGTACGGTTGTGACGCCGTGAGCGAGGCATAGATTATACGCATACTCTGTTCCTTTGGGTCCACACTTCTCGTCAGCGATATTGATGTGAACATGCATGTCAACGAAGCCCGGGGTCACGTACATGCCCTTGGCGTCGATGATGTGGTCACCCTCACCACGCTTGTTCTTGTATCTTGCGAGACTGATACTGTCCACGTTGATGATGTCAGCGATCTTCCCGTCCTTTACGACGATATCCACTGGGCCGTAGGGAGGTGTACCCCTGCCGTTGATGAGCATGGCATCCCTGATGGCAAGAGACCCATACTCCTTTCCTTTAGAACCAGACATGCATCAATATTGGATTGATTAATAGTAAACAGTTTCCCCACAGTTGAACGGTGAATATTTCAATAAAGAAACCTACCCAAATGGGATAGTTTCATGTTAGAGGGCAGAAATGTAAGCCTGAAACCTCTTGAAAAAGAGGACTTGGATTGGTTCACACAGTGGAACAATGACCCAGCTTATGGAGGCGAGTACGAGCCACTGGAGCAGAACAGCCTCACAGACATCGAGAAATGGTACACCGAGGAAGCGAGTGGTCGATGGTTTGTTATCCAGAACAAACAGGGAGACCCAGTTGGCCAGATAATGTACACTGAAGGCGGGTTGGGCACAACCATCGGATACATCGTTCACCCTGACTACCGGGGTAAGTGTTTTTGCACCGAGGCTGTGACCATCATGGTAGATTTCCTGTTCCTCACCAAGAAAATAGTAAGGATCACAGCCCAGTGCAACCCAAAGAACAAGGCTTCCGTCAAGGTCCTTGAGAAGAACGGGTTTACTCTTGAGGGCATCGTGAGAAAAGCAATGTTCATAAGAGGACAGTACATGACTAGTGCGGTGTACGGCATCCTCCGTGAAGAATGGGGAAAACCACGGATTCTGTAAATATGCTGTTGAAACTCGAAGTTTTATCAATTCTTTTTAGAAGATTGCTGAATCACATGAATGTGAACCGTTTTTCTGCTTCGTACTTGTAATTATCCCCACAAATATCATATTCCCGGTGAGTATACTTTTCTTATATCTCAGGGAAGAGTGTCCATGAGTTACTATGAGGAGCTAATATCAAAGATGGCTGACAGCGGGGACATCCCCGGGGTCATACATATGTCCAAATGGATACAGCGAAACGAGGGAAAAAACAACGACCTCGCAGAACTCCTCATAATGAAAGGCGACGAGCTATACAGGGACTACAAGGACAAAGACGCGGTACAGCTCTACATAGTAGCCCTAGACCTGTCACAGACAGACGAGACCGCCGATAAAGCAACCGAGAAGATCAACAAACTCAGGACGAAGAGCCGCGGACCAGAAAAACCTGCAGAAGAAGAGGGGGAGAAGCCACCTAAACGACCGGCTAGAATGATAAACGTCTTCCCTGATACAGCTGAGAGCCATATTATCTACGCTCAATTCTTCGCTAAAATCAACAAGCCAGATCAGGCGGAACATCACTTCTACAGGGCACTCACCCATGAAAACGATAACATCACTGCTCTGCTTAACTATGCCCAGCTTCTCGTTGACGAGAAGAGGTACGATGACGCCGAGAAACAGTATCTGAAGGCACTGGCGGTAGATCCAGAGGAAGCCACGGTGCTCAACAATCTTGGCATCCTACTGTATAACTTGAAGAGGTATGAGGAGGCGGAGATGAGATTGAAGGAGGCGCTGGAGTACGTGGAGGACGCAACCACCCATAACAACCTCGCCAACCTATTAACGGACCTCGACAGAACCGAGGAGGCCGAGGAGCATTACCAGAAGTCACTGGAGCTCAACCCCGAGGACGCCACCACGTACAACAACTACGCGTTGCTACTTTGGAGCCAGAACCGCATAGGAGAGGCAGATGGAGGCTTCCAAAGGGCGCTGAAGCTGACACCCAACGACATGATACTTCACAAGAACTATGTAAAGTTCCTCAGCGACCAAGGCAGGTTCAAAGAGGCGGGAGTTCACTACCGGCGTATCACAGCCCTTGAGCCAGACACAGCGGAGACGCACCTCAGATACGGTATAGTGCTTTACAGGATGGATGAGTTGAAGGAGGCAGAGAGTCACTTCAGGAAGGCTATCCAGCTGGAACCCAAGAACCCTGAGGCTCATCTCCACTACGCTGTGCTCCTGACACATATCGGTAGCTACATGACGGCGGAGACCCACTACATCAAGGCGATCACCCTTGACCCAGAGTCCCCTACCAATAACTTGGTGTACGCCATCTTCCTTTCAAACCAGAGAAGACCACCGCAGGCAGAGCAATTTTATGCTAAGGCGGTAGAGCTAGCGCCCAACGCAGCTGAACCCCACCTCTACTACGCTAGGATGCTTGTGGACCAGCACCGCAACAGGGATGCAGAGAACGAGTTCAGGGCGGCTCTTGAAGCTGAGCCAGAGAACCATGAGACCAGTCTTTATTACGCTCAGTTCCTTGCACGGACGGAGAGACCGACTCAAGCCGATAAAATGTTCAGGCAGGCCATCGAGCTTAAGCCTGATGACCCCCGAGTCCACTTCAGTTACGGTGTTCATCTCTCCAGACACGGTATGGCGGACAGGGCTCAGACACATTTCGAGCAGGCAGTGGAGCTTGACCCCCAGTACGAGCAGATTGTGAAGCATTTGTCTTCATGAATGTGTGTAGACTTCGTCACCTACACACGGATAAATAGCGATCTCTGACATGGATTGTTAAACAAGGTGAATATTCTTGACTGTTGAACTAGAAGTGGTACCACAGGGAGTCCCTGATAAGAGTATTGAGGACATCGCTAGGGATGCCACACCCAAGATAGCTATACTCGGAGTGGGCGGGGGCGGCAGTAACATCGTTACTTGGATGGAGAAGAAGATCGTTGGTGCAAGAACAGTCGTGCTCAACAGTGACGCTCAACATCTGACAACCTCCAAGGCTGACGAACGGATTCTACTCGGCTACGGCCTCACAGGCGGCCTAGGCTGCGGAGGCTTCCCAGAGCAGGGAGCCAAGGCGGCTGAGGAGAGCGCACTTGAGATCGAGCAGGCAATAGGTGACGCTAACCTTGTCTTTGTAACGGCGGCGCTAGGCGGTGGAACAGGCACAGGAGCCGCACCGGTCGTCGCGAGGATCGCACGTGAACTCGGAGCACTTACCATCGGCGTGGTAACCATCCCCTTCAAGGTGGAGGGAACCAGGCTGAGTAAAGCCCAGGACGGCCTCAAGGCTCTGAACGACATCTGTGACTCAGTGGTTGTCATCGACAATAACAAGCTCAGGATGGTTGCGGGAAAGCTACCCGTGAGGGAAGCATTCGCTGTAGCCAATGGCAGAGTAACTGACTTCGTAAACAACATCACAGAGACCCTCAGTGTCCCAGGTATCATGAACCTGGACTTTGCGGACATGAAGGCCATCATGATGGGTGGAGGTGTCTGCGCAGTAGGGTTCGGTGAAGGACACGGCGGAACAAAGGTAGAGGACGCAGTAAACAAAGCCCTTGACAACCAGCTACTCGACGTCGATGACATCGGAAAGGCAGGCGGAGCACTCGTTCACATAGAGGGCGGCGAGGACATGACCCTTGAGGACATCAACAGGGCCGGCGAGATGGTTCTGGAGAGTGTCAGCAGGGACGCACGCGTCATCTGGGGAAGCAAGATCAACCCCAACCTCGAAGGCAAGATAAGGGCCACGGTGGTGCTAGCGGGAGTGGATAGTCCATTCCTGATCCAGCACGATAAAAACACTGTGACCGTAAAGCAGGCCAAGCCCAAGGTCATTAAGATCAAGAGCAAAAAAGCTGCCAAGTAACCCCAATTTTCTTCTTTCTATTTTTATCAAGCATTTCTCAAGGGAATAGTAACCGTTACTCTTGTTCCCTTGTTGCTTGTCTGTGCCTCGATGCTTCCGCCGATAGCCTCGACGGTCTTCTTGCAGAAGGCGAGGCCTAGGCCGCTGTGACCAGGCTTAGTCGTGGTGAAAGGCGTGAATAGTTTGGTCAATATCTTCGATGGGATTCCGGGACCCGTGTCCCTGACCTCGATCCTAGCTGTCTCCGCCTGAGTGGTTATCTTGATCTCCAGTGAGCCTCCGTCAGGCATGGCCTCAACGGCGTTGTGAACAAGGTTCTCTAAGACGCGAGTCATTTTACCGTGCTCAATATCCGAGATGAGGAGCCCAGTCTGGTAAGCTACCTTGGTCTTGATACTGCGGGGTATGTACACCGACTCCACCACAGATTTCACTATCTGGTTGACCTCCACAAGATCAATGTCCCTACTGGACGCGACAACTGTCTCACGGATAATATCAGCTACCTTACTTGCATGGTCAACGTTCTCGTCTATGGACCACACGATGTCATTGAGAAGGTCAGGCTGATCCCTCAGGAGACCCGAGGCGTTCCTTATGGATCTCAGAGATACCTGCAGCTCACCCTTCACCAAGCTGGACACCTTCTCTGCGTCCTCCAAGCGACCCAGTGCGTAATTCAGCTTGAGTGTTTTCTCGTCCTCACTGCTGAATGTCTCTTCTTTCACAGTGATCCTGTCGAAGGCAAACGAGACATGGTAAGCAAGGGTTTCAAGCAGTTTTCTGTCCATATCCGTGAAATCCTTGAGTTCAAGGCTCTCCACGTTAAGCACCGCTACTGTGGCTCCCCGTAGGACCGCCGGTACAGCCAGCTCGCTGAGGGAGTCAACGCTGCCCTTGAAGAACACTGGGCACTTGCGTGTGTCATCGATCAATACGCTTCGGCGTTCCCTCGCGGCTTTCACGGTTACACCGATGCCGTTGAGGGGCAACGGTTTCCTGACCATGGGGGCGCCTCTCAGGTCGATCATCTTCAGGTACCCGTTGTCCACCTCTTGGAAGCTTACTACCTGATACTCGAAGACCGTCTGCATGATGTCGAGGGTGCAACTGGCGATCTCCTCGACGGTGGATAGGGTCGCCAGCTTTGTTGCCTGCTGGTGCAGTGCTTCAAGCCGTTCCTCCATGCGTTTTCTCTGGGTCACGTCTCTGAGGTAGCAGAGATACGCTGACTGGCCGAGGTACGTGATCCTTGACGCTGAGACCTCGGCGACCCTGATGGCACCATTAAGGGTTCTGAAGTTTATCTCGAATAGCTGGCTCAGCTCACTGTTCTTGAAGTGGGGGTCAAGGTACCTGTAGATCTGTTCCTCCGTCTCTAGGATGAAGTTCATGAGGCTCTCGCCTAGGAAGTACTCTGGTCCCTCGCAGCCGTACATGTGGCATGTGGCGTCGTTGGCGAAGACTATTCTGCCGTCTATGAGGATGAATATGCCGTCTCTGCTCTCTTCTACGACTTTCCTGTAGAGCTGCTCAGTGCGGTATTTGTCCACTGTATGCCTTATCCGTTTGGCGAGGACTTGGTAGTGGCTGGGCTCAGCCTCCTTTTTCAAGTAGTCGTCCACGCCTGCCTCGAAGGCGGACTCCGCTACCTCCTCACTGCCCTGCCCAGTGTAGAGAATGAAGGGTACGTTGCTGGTCTCCCTCACCTTCTGCGCTAGCTCGATGCCTGTCATGGTGAGCATCTTGTAGTCGCTGATGACGACATCGTAGCTGTTCTGGCGCTGTAGTCTTATGGCTTCCTCTGGGTCGGACACGGAGTCTACCACGACTTCCTCGTCTAGCTCCTCTAGAAACATCTTGGTGAACTGGAGCTGGTTCGCCTCGTCGTCGACGTGGAGAATCCTGATTGGTTTCTCGTTGTTCACCTTTGCCTTGTTCAATTTTAGCTCCGCCTTCTCCCCCATGGTTGGCCGCTATCTGCCCTTTATTTGATTATTATTGATAGATACCCTAATTGAATATAAGATATCTCTATTATATATAACCATAATAGGGTGTGTCTTTTGGGTATTTTATTTAATGATGCCTTGGCTTTGATTCAATTAATGTAAAATTTGTTTCCATTGTTTTCCTTGAACCCAATGTATATCTCTAATAATAGATGAAATCATTTTATCTCCTATTTATGAGACATTATCGTGAAGGTTAGAACAAAACTGGTTGTGTCTAAGAGAGGAATGACAAAAATATAAGCCCCGGTAACACGTCAAGAGGAGAGCATTATGACCCCGATTATACCGGCGATAATAGCAGAGACCCAAGAAGAGTTAACCACTGCACTCAAGAAACTGGAGGGAGTCAAGGTAACCATAATGCTGGACGTGATGGATGGGGAGATGGTGCCCAGCAGATCACTGGACTTCAAGATGATCCTTCCAGAAGGCGAGTACCAAGCTCATCTAATGGTCAAGGATGTCTGGGGATACGTGGATCAGCTCGATGATATTATTAAGACACTCATCGTACACGCCGAGTCCCTCACAGAGTTAGAGAAAGACGTGAACCGGCTGGCATCATACGACGGTGAGCTGTTCCTTGCCATTAACCCAGGGACACCAGTATCGACGATAACCCCGGTCCTCGACAAACTGCAAGGCGTGCTGATAATGACGGTTAACCCGGGTGGATACGGAGCCAAGTTCCTCCCAGAGTGCCTAGAGAAAGTAACTGAGCTGAAAAAACTGAGCCCCAGCCTAGTCGTGGAGGTGGATGGCGGAATGGTACCGGAGACGGTGAAGCTAGCAAAGACCGCGGGAGCTGACCTTTACGCGTCAGGCTCCTACATAATGAAGAGCCCTGACCCAGCCAGCGCCATAAGGCGTCTTGAGACAGCTGTCAGCTAGACCTTGTACCGAAAGTTCTTCATTTATTCAAGATAATTGCTAGGGGTCAAGGTTCATCGGAGGGTTTGCTTGAAGGGTTTACCGGTAGTCACTGAAGGACAGCGCATCAATCTACGGGTTTACAGGCGCATCTTCTACCCCATCAAGAAGATCATTGAAGGCGAGGATTATATCGTGTACAGTGACACGGGTCGAGAACGAGAGATCAACTACAAGCGCCCAGAGCAGTACGACCTTGAGAACCCATTCAACAGGATCAGCCTCATCCGCCTCGCCAAGGCATTGAACTGCCTACGATGCGAGGAGACGGGGGAGAACCCCAGGGAGTGCAGTGTCACTATCTGCCTCACAAGGGAGTTATACGATCCCGGGATCGAGGAAGTCACGTGGGTTCCGTTTGAACCTGACAAACTGGATAGCCTTGGGGAAAGGATAAGGAAGCTCCGCAGAAAAGTGGAGTGGCGGAGCAGGATGAAGAGTTAGCTTATCTGTTTCACGATGTCCTCTATGAACGCCTCCAAGTGCTCCTTGGGTAGCTTTACCCCGCTGGCGCGCTGGTGGCCTCCACCAAACCCGTCGTATTTGCTGCCGAGGGCTTTGGAGATGTCTCCTAGGTGCTCCTTGAGGTCTTCCTCTCCTCTGAGGCTGACGTTCACATAGTCGCCGTTGTTCTTGTAGCTGAGTCCTACGTCCACGCCGAGGGTGTCGATGATGAGGTTGGCGATAAGCCCTGTGCTGTGGTTATCTGTGGCCTCCATGTAGGCTACTCTTCCTCTGATGGTGGTGTGTTTTGGGATCTGTTCTTTGATCTGGGTCATCTCTTCTAGGCACTGTGTGGCTGCCTCGACGGCTCCCTCGATCCTGTGGGGGTAACTGTAGTTGCTGAGGTCATCCAGTATAATTCGTTTGAAGTCAAGTTTTTGGTTCTTGCTGAGGGCGTGGGTCAGTATCTGAGCCTCGTGCTGCGCGAACTTGCGGTCCATCTTGGCTAGTATCTTTGATCCGAGGGGCCCGTTCTCGAACATATCGGAGATGGCAGCATAGGAGGCGAGCCTCGCTGCCTCTGGGCCAAGCTCTTCCTTGAAGGTGTCGTAGACGAGTACGCCTGCGCAGTCATCTGTCTCCAATCTGATTTTTATGCCATTATCTGTGAGCCTTTG
>JAOZHP010000142.1 GCA_026014815.1 Candidatus Bathyarchaeota archaeon | reverse complement strand
CTTGGACTTGTAACTTATGAAAAGAGTTCCGTCCCGATAGCTTTCAGGCATATCCTCCAGACCGGATACCGAGTTCCAGCCAGTCTTTTGGGAAAAGAGATGAATTCCCATGGCCTCAAAATATTCATATATAACCAGTGCGTTCTCCTTGTTTTCGATCTCCACCAGGGCATCCGTTCCCAGCCAGTGTTCATGACTGGTGGTCAAGAGAATTTCTCTCTCATGGCCCTCCACGTCAAGCTTGATAAGATCGGCCCAAGCCATGAGAGGTGCAATAGCCTCAGTCTTCACAGGGAATCTTTCAAGATCACCATACGAATTCGACTTGGAACCAGCAAGATGATTTGCCGTGGTATTGCCCAGGACCCGCACGAATTCCCGGGTGCCATTCTTGCTCGAGACGGCGGTATCGGATACCCGCACATCACAGCATCCATTCAGAAGCAGGTATTGCCGCAGGATCTCAAGATGCTGGGGATCTGGCTCGAAAGCGCGAACATCGAATCCGCATCTGCTCAAAACAACCGAGTGAAGCCCGATATTGGCACCTATGTCCAGGACGTGGCGGTATCTCTTGCGATTCGTCCAGTAGAAGCTGAAGATAATGAGCTCGTCAAGATTGAGCAAGTCCACCGAGTCGATGTTGCCCATTTTATGGTACTGAAAGATCACTTCTCCGAATGGCTCGAACTGCTCCACCCTCAGATCGGCCTCGTAGAATCGAGCCCCGATCTCCCTGCGGGCTACCTGTTCCATCATCCTGTATGCTCTTGATTTCGGAGCATGGTAATTATGCAGAGACGGGAGAGCCAGGATAAGGTCTTCAAGAATATCGGAGGCTGCCTTATTCATATCAGCCACTGCGGCACCAATATCACTTAAATCTCCTCGAACACAAATTCATTTTTGTCCTCATCGTAACGATGTCTCACAATCTCGATGCCATACTTCTTAAACGCCATTACAAGATGCACAGCATCCCGTCTCAGCCTAACAATGCCACCGTGCTTTCTAGTGTAATGAAAGTCCTGCCTTCTCCCGATCAGTCCACCAACAAGGTCACTCATACCCCTCTTAGAGGCATAGGTTTCACCCTTTAAGGTCCTGTGTGAACATCCCACCAAGATAATTTTCTTTGCTCCCAACACTGCTGCTGCGAAGACAGCTGAATGAACACTTGAACGAGTTAAAACAAAGTCACAGGACCCACCACTAAAAATTCGCTCTACCGTCGATTCATAGTCGGGAACAGATTCCATCATAGGTTTGTCTTCCGGCTTCATATAAATAGGCTCCAAGCCCCAGTTCTCCCATCGGCCGATTCCCTCTTCGCCAGATGGTATATGTTCCAGAGGAAGAATCATTTTCTTCAGGCAACCGGGATATTTGCTGATCATCCATTCTAGTTCCCTCTGTCCAGATGTATAAAGAAATGTACTCTCGGGATAGGCAATACAAGACAAATTAACTGGAATAGAAAACTTATCGTCAAAGAAATTATCCGAATAGTAATCCAGATTAGGATCGCTGCCAATTATCCAAAAGTCAGAATCCCTAAATTCTTTGCTGCCTCGAAGGTCCTCGATCAATCTCATACCCTTCGGGACAATTTGTGAAATCAAGAGAAAATCACGGGATTCATATAGACTACATGCTTTTCTAGTCTTGCCATGTGGAAATGGGGTCTTGAATTTACTATTAGATTTACAACAGATATAAAAGTGCATTTTCCTTTGCTTTCCCAGCCAGATACATCCATTACATAACTTCATCCGACTCGCTCTCCTCTTTTTTCTCTCCGACTGGTTCATAGCCCTTACCGTGGTAGTAACGAGCAATCTCGATTCCGTAGCCCCTAAAATAATCAGCAAGAAAATTAGTGCCAGCCCTCATATTTGCATAACCCGGCGCTCCCGACGGAGAGGGACGATTCCAGGCCCAGCCCCGTGATATCCCCCTTTTCTGTGCACGGAGCTTGCCCTTAATGGTTCCATGATCACAACCCACCAGCGAAATCCTGGTCGCGCCCATGACCAAGGCCGCTTCTATCGCTAGATGCGTAATTGTGCAAACACCACAGTAATTGGTAGAGGTCCCAGCAATAATACTGTCACATACCCCCTTCATCATTCCGACTGTACCACCCTGGGAGTATCTCATATAGATCGCTTGGGCAGCCTGCTTTCCGAAATAGTTCTCCCTGTCAATCTTACGGATGGAAAAAATGAATTTCCTAAAATTGTGCGGGACCATGCCGCGGGAAAGATAAATATGTCTCAGGGCATAGTCTCGAAACGTAAACATATTAAAGGTACAATCTGGGAACGCTATGGCCGCTTCCTTGACAGCAATACATATCTTTGGAACTGGGGGATCGCAATCCATCCTCTCGTCTACTTGGAGAAAATCATCGGGAATATCATCGAGGCTCGGCCCCGTGGCGAAAACCCAGATCTCGCGATCGGGATATATACCCCGACGACTCTCAATGAATTTCAATTTTCCTAAGTCAGAGAGAGTGCTACAGGAATGGGTAGCTAAATTGCTGGTATGGTTATGCTTGGGTGGACGGAAATGCCTGCAAACTGAACTATGACCATCTTGCTTCAGTTTGTCGGGAAACTTATCACTATGGCGGTTGGTGCAAAGGCTTGGCTTCTTACCATGTCCGTGGTAGAAGTAGCGACATTGAAGACAAATCT
>JAOZHP010000141.1 GCA_026014815.1 Candidatus Bathyarchaeota archaeon | reverse complement strand
TAGTAGTTTGGTCATTTCGAATTTCCCTTCGCGTTTAAACAAGGTGCCCACTATATCATACACGGGAGCGCTTGTCAAGTATTGGCATTATGTTAAGTCGGCCCCAGTCCCTCCCCGGAAGGATACGCTACACAGCAGCGCTTGTCAAGTACATTATGTTAAGTGAGGCGGACCCCAGTACTGGCCTTGCCCAGCCCGCTGGCATTATGTTAAACGCTCGGGATCCAGCTGGACCTTGGCATTATGTTAAACCGCCATGCGCGGACGACGCCCAGCGAATCCCCGGCATTATGGTAAGTCATGCTTGACACGTGGCGCGCGATTGTGCTAGCGATTGCACGCGAGCGCTCGAGTGTTACGCAACTGTTTTGCGTGCTCGACTTGACAGCGGCGCTACGCGGGCGCAGCCCTCAGGGGCTATTTATACAGAGAATTTTTTTTCCACAAAGACTAGGCAAAATTTTCATTTGCGCACAGCTACCTCGATAGTTTTCGATTGCAACTTTTGCTACCGACTCGCGACCGCATACCTATCAGGTATTTCCATCAGGATAGTCGATAGTAAGGATAGTATAGAAGAGAGAGAGAGGTTACGCGCGGGAGAGAGAGACCCTATATTCCCCCCCTCTCTCTCTTTGTTTATGCTATCCTGACTATCGACTATCCTGTCCGTTTTTCTTTTTACTTTCCGACACTTAGACCAGTAGCAGCTTTTGCAATCCACCTACTATCCGACACAAAAAAGCCCGCTCGCGCGGACTTCATTGCTCCCGTGTAATTTAACGCGGAATTAATAGCCGTTCGCATCAGCCCATGTTTCAATGCGGTTGACCACTGCTTCGGGCACCGTGATATCGTCGCTGCCATCTGCCGCTTCGATGGTGCCATAGGTCTGCACGACTCCCAGCGAACTGCAGTACTCGATACCCTTGCGAGTGCACGACACGTGACACCACGACACCAGATCATCACCCTCGCGCTCGATGTTTAACTCCGCGGAGTAACAGCCAAACTTCTTGGTGATGTTCTTCTCCTCGTCATCAGCTGCGGGCTTCGGCTTCGGTTCCCGTGCCTTGATGTAGGCCTCAAGCTTAGGGATCAGCGCATCACCGATGACGTCGCCGCGGTAGTGTTCCGAGAGGTCCAGCGCATCAACTACACGGCAGCTGCAGGAGTCGAAGCTCTCACCGTCCGGAGTGCTGCCGTCGGCCTTGTACGGAATCGTCGCGAGTAAGGTCTCACCGTCGCAGTGTATGACTGCAGCGTAAAACCCCTCGCCACCGATGCCGTTGCGATGGTACTCAGCCCGCACGATGGCTACCTTGATGTCATCCATCAGGACTGCTCCTTGTTGCGCTCGTCGATCAGCGCGTCCAGCTTGCCAGCCATGCGCAGAATGTCCTCGCGCATTTCGGCCTTGGCTGACTCGGTCCCACTTTCCAGCACGACAAGCATCATGCGTGTCGCTGATTTCCAGTTGGGCGTCAGGTCGATTGTCTTCTCTGGTTGGCTCATTTCAATTGCTCCTCTATGCACGTTTGTCTTTCTCAAATTCGAGGTCGATGACGTTAGTCACTTTCGCTCGGTCGGGGTCGTTGTCGCTCACGTCGCTGTTGGCCCATTCGAGGTCTAACCCGCAGGCCTCGTTCGCCAGCTTCACTCCCTCAGCAAGCTCTGAGAGCCAGCCGTCGGAACTCCACTCGAACGCATCCGGCGCAGTCGCTCGGGCTGCGATCAGTATCGCGACCACCGGCATGTCGTAATCCTTGCGCGCGGTTTTGCAGAAGTTAAAGTCCGGTTCGCCGCGTCGGTAATCAGGCGGCTCCGGTACTCGGTGCATCAGGAGAAAAGTCTCGTGACCCTCATCACCAAATCCGTTGAACCGGATCTCGCGATTGTTAACAATCGGCGTGCTGTTGATGTCGTACTCTTCCGAGACTGAGATGCCGTAGTGATCGGTCGCATGTGTCAGGATCTGCCGTGCGTTGGTTTGGATGGCTTTCCATTCCTCGTCGGTGAAGTCCCGCGATGCGCTCCAGTAATGTGTGTATCCCATGTGACTATGCTCCTACGATTTCAATTGGTAAGTAGACCAGCGTCTCAAGCGCTCGCGTGACTGCGACGTATTGCAGGTTGCGCTCTTGCTCTTGCTGCCATTCCTGACGTGCCCACTTCGAAGGCATCAGGTCAGGGTTGAGAATAAAGACGCGCGGGGCTTCGAGGCCTTTGGCCTTGTGCACCGTCGCAAGCTTGGTGCCGCCTTGCGCGTCGCTGAAAAGTGACTCGATGGCTGAGACCAGCTCCGCGATGGTTTCCAGTCCCGCGGCGAGGATGTTGATGCACTCGACCCGGTCTTGTATCGCTGCGATCTTGGTCTCGTCGCGATCAGCTTTGGCAATCTGCTTCTGCTCCCAGCGGTCCAGCTTCGGTCGCAGTTCCTCGATTGTCTTGGTGCGTTTGCCGCCTGCCTTTTTGATGACGTTGATCAGGCCTTTACCAATCTCGCGACCCATCACGTGCACCTGCTTGCCCTCGCTGATGCACTTGTAGGCCAGCTCGATCAGTGGCGCAGTGTTTCTGCAGACCACGAGGTCATCGTCGCTGAAGGATTCGACTGCCCAGCTCTTCGGGTTCAGCACCTC
>JAOZHP010000015.1 GCA_026014815.1 Candidatus Bathyarchaeota archaeon | reverse complement strand
CCTGCGGCTTTGAACTCTTGAGCTATCTCGGGTTGACCGGCGTAGCGGTAATACTTTCCGTCTAGCGCAGAGCGGTAGACTTTCGGCATTCGGTCCATCTTAACCGATCACTCCTAAGAACATCTCCTGAGTAACCTCTGCATCTGTGCTGATTTTCATGGCAACCCCGACAATTCCAAGGTTTAAGTCGAAGTTAGCCTGTAGGTTGGTCTGGTCGGGAGTCGCATCGACAACTGCCTTCACGAACTTCGTGACTTCACCGGCGGTAGCTGAGACCATGAGTTTGTCGCCCTTCCGGGCTAGACCTGATCCCTCTACCTTGATGACCTCAACGTAGCCAATGACCACACACTGCATAGTGTGGACAGTCTCATCAGCATAGATGTGATCCTTCATCGCCATCATCACTTTGCCCTCAGCCGCAAGAGCAGCTGAAGCGGCGATGAGGCCTGTGGCGTCATCTACAACGAGTTCGCCCTTCCTGATGTCCTCAGATGCCTGGATGTCGAAGGTCTCGATGTGTAGACCCTCTTCCTTGAGGATGTCTCCTGCAGCCATTACTCGCCACTCTCCCTTACGGGTAGTCGCAGAGTCTCCCTCATCTCCGCCATAGCATCATCAAGCTCCGTACTATCACTCGCGGAATACTGGGCCTTAGGACCAGTTGGAGGTGTCTTCGCCATCTTCTCCGTAATCGCCTCATACTCCAGTCTAAGGATGGTGAGGGTTTCATCGTTGAGTCCGGCTAATAGCTCAGTCTCCTTCTTCAGGTCTTTGACCAATCCCGCTTTGGTTTTGGCTTCGATGGTAGCTGCGAGGCGCTCGGCGTGCCGCTCATCCTCATACGCCTTCATCTTAGCCTTCAACTCCACAAACTCCGGGTTCTCCTTGTCATCGTCCTTGTCTTTGTCATCGTCCTCGTCCTTGTCATCACCTGGCTTCAGTTCAGCTTTGAACTCGTCAAAGCCTTCCTTGAGCTCCGTGATAGTTGTCTCCAGTGTCTCAATTTTAGCGACGCTTGCTGTTAGTGTTTCCAGTTCCTTTTTGACTTCGGTTATTTGCTTTTGCATTTTTCTTTTTTCCTCGGGATTAAGTAGGCTCCCTGGGGCCTGTCCAATGGACTGTGATTCATAGAAACTCGCACAGAGTTCTATAGGGTTAACAACTGTCTCCCCTGCTAAACCAGCAAAATTCATAAAACCCGCCTGTGGAAACGCTGGCACATCCACGAAATCTACATTTTTGAATTCAAAACTCTCTATGGTTTTATTACCGTTTTTCTCTTTCACTCTGTAAGCGTCAATGACAACTGATATAGGCCCCCAATCCCCGCGCTTCAGATTCTCAAGGACCACTTCATCTGTGATCTCTGCTGTAGCGAGGGCATACCCGTTAGGTTTGTTGAATGAAACCCATTTTCCCACGGGGATAGGATCAGGGTAGTGATCGTCAATCTTGTAGCCTGGGCCACATCCGATTGTCGTTGTCTTCTTGAGAAGGGTAGGCAGTGCCTCTTCAAGGGCTTTATCGGTGACGCCCCATCCAAGCCGGTTGGGGCTTGTGTTCATTATGTAGAAGGTAGCCAAGTTCTTCTCGTCGCCAGTCTCAACGCTGTGTAAAACCGCCTCAAAAACGAGGGAAGTAGACATTTTTTAGTCCTCTTCATCAAGCTTTTTCTCGGGTTCAAGTTCCAAGCGACGTTTTTCAAGGAGTCCCTCAACATCCCTGCGAGACAGGTTTAACATATCATAGCCTACCTCTGGGATCTCCCCGATTATGCCGTCACCCCTAGCGTAGAGCACTGCAACGGCTTTTGCCATCTCGAATATGTCGCTGATCCTGATGACATTCCAGTTGTGCTTCACCCTCACAGGAAGGGGAATCTCATCGGCGAGGCCAAGTATTTTACGGGTCATCGGGTCATACCAGTTCCGCTCAATCTCCCGCTTGAAATACCGCTGGATATGACCTATAGGTCCCTGAATATACGCCTCAAACTCGGCGTAGGCGGTCGCCCGGTTCTCAATAGGCTCACCAAGCAGGAATCGGGGTGTTCCGTAGTTGGCGATGATAGCCTGTTTTAACTGTTCAAGAAGTGCCACAAGACCCTGTAAATCAGGGCTCATATTCACAAGGGTAACATCAACAGTTTCAGTTACCGCAACACTTTTACCCGATTTTAAAGCTGGTAAAAGCTCCTTCAACTTTTTCGCAGCATTTTCGTCACTGAGGCCAGATGTATCCACCTGGTAAACCGCAATCGGTGCCCAGAGAGTTCGCACAATCTCACTGAAATTCTCCCCGAGTAGCTCATGCCGTGAATTACAGACATCTCGAATTGGCTCCACATCACTAAAGCCTTCACGATCAGCTTCAAGACCGAGATTCACGAAGTAAAGCACTTCTTCAGGTTTGTAGAAATCATCTTTTCCCTTATACTTGAAACCGATGAGCTTCCATTTTTTGAGGAGTTGAGGCTTCAACTTGGTACTCTCAAGAGGATAGAGTTCTCCTGGTAGGTCATCTACGCTGTCAAGCATTATCTCGAAGCCTGTCTTGCCGTAGATGCTCCGCTTCACCTGGGCGGTGAAGAGTGTAAGGTCAAGGTTCACCCGCTTGTTAACCTCATCGATCTTCCTCTTCAGCTCCTCATACTGGGTGAGATCATCATCCGGCTCTAAACCCTGTAGCTCTGTCACGAAACCTGCCGACATCACAGCGAAGTAAGCGTTTGAAATGGTGCATTTACGGACGAGTTCACTCTGACGGAACCAGCGGTAGCCATAAGGCATACTGTCATAGTTCTCGCTGGTTGTCCGCGTTGATTCATAGGAAACACTTGCAGCTTTAGGAGCTCGCACCGCCCCAAAAAAGCGACGTTTCACATAAGGGAAAAAACCTTCAGACATTTTATCTACCTCGAGTCGATGTGAGGGGAACCCCTCAAAACGTATTCATAGCACTTTCTGGTTTTGTTCCAGACTTTACGGAGTTTCTTCTCGACGAGAGCAGGCATTATGGATCTCTCCTAGCCGTACTTTGAATTTTGACTCCTGGTGTCTCCCTAAGTTTCTTCCAGGGATCCTCCAGTTTGTCATCCTCATAGGTGACAGCCATCGGCTTGCTCGTTTTCTCGCTCATTTTTTAACAGCTAACCATTTACACTTAGCCCGTAGGCACTTGTCGAGAGGGAGATCCCCAATCTGTCTACCGACACGCCATCCCCTGTGCAGAAGATGCGTGCAGATGTACTCCATCAGAATACAGCCATCGGGATGCTCTTCTTCACGGCAAGCACCGCGAAGCACCCGCTTGCAGCGTCCACCTGGTCGTCGTGGCTTCCATAAGGAAACGCCTCAAGCTCCTCGAGGAAATCCCCGATCCATACCCCGCCAACCCAGGTATTCCCAACTTTGCGAGCCCCCACAATCTTCACGTTTCTCGCCTCAGCCGCCGCACTGAGAGGAGAAGCCCTAAGCTCTTTACTCCCAGTCGTCTTGTAGCCCCGGAACGCATAACCCAGCAACACGTTCCTACGATAATGATCAATGAGACTTACACCGGAGGACCCCGGCTCAATCTCCATGTAAACCTGCACATTGGGACCGTCAATCCCAGCGGTCTGAGCCACAATCTGCTCAACCTGCTGAGGCGACCACTGACCCCGAACAACATCCTCGATGAAGAAGACACCGTTCAACTCCCCCATCTTCACCCCCACCGTATAGTCGGGGTCTCTACCCTGTTGACGAGGCTGAGTCGCCGCAAGATCCCAGTACCGGGCCACCCGACACCGCTCAGGCATCACATTCACGATGTCGAACCATTCACGCTTGAAAATCGACCCACCGTGCCGAGCCTCCCAGTCGCCTTCAAGTAGCTGCAGCCGAGTTACAGGG
>JAOZHP010000140.1 GCA_026014815.1 Candidatus Bathyarchaeota archaeon | reverse complement strand
GTCTTCGGTGGAATAATTGACAGGTTCGGTAGCCGAAAACTGATGATAAGTAGCGTAGCCTTTATGGGGTTGACCTATCTAGGCTTAGCGACTGGCAGCGGCTTGTCGGTGTTATACATGTTAGGTGCCTTACAAGGCTTGTTCGGGGCTGTAGCCGACATGAGCATGATGATACACCTGATGTCCGTAATGCCTGAGGGACGTTCAGGCATGGTGATGGGACTGTACTCTGAGAGCGAGAACGTGGGCGGCGTTATCGCAAGCCCAAGCATGGGCTACATCTACGGTAACATGGGTCCAGGAGCCTCAGTGACAGTGTTAGCCATTGTACTACTTGTAGCGTCTCTGGCTTCAGCTGTTCTAATCAAGGAAAAACAAGAAACCGGGTCAACGTAGAGACTTCGTTATTCACATGTTTGAAGGGAGATTGATAGCAAACTTGCATACATCTCCTCCATGCATCACGGTCTCCAATACCTCTACCTTGACTGGTTTGTCGAGGATATATTCCCAGATGCCTTTGTAGAACCCTGCTCCACAGTTACAGTAGGTCTGGCTTACAGGCTCACAACCGTCCTTGATGATGTCCCTGACTCTCGGGCAGTGGCAGTAGTGATATCGTTTCATCTGTGGGTCTTCCTCACCCCCGTACGAGGTCCAGTCGAAGGGCATCTTCGTGGCAATGATCCTGCCGCCTTCTATGACACCTGCTACTCCCCATCCCCTTTCCTCGATATCACTTACCTGCGCATCACTGAGATTCAGGAAGCCCCTCGTGTTCTCGACAAACTGGCCCTGAAGCATATCATGGACTTTCTCCAAGTCTTTTGTCTCAGCGTAAACATGTTTCATCTCGTTTAGCTGTGACTTTGGGAACTGGCACGCGCACCCAGTCAGTACGTCATTGGCAGCCTCGGGGTCATGGCTCTCCAGTTCCATGAGCAAGCTTCTGGATAGCTCTATCGCGTGTGCTCTAAGGTCCTCTGGTTCGGCGTCTGGGTCTCTCCTGTACTCCTCTGCTTTGTCCTTTGGCAGGTAGTCCCTGAGGCTGTTGTTGAGCTTGATTCTCCACTGCCTCTCAAAGTCGGGTCGTGGCCCGCCTTTCTCTGAGTCGTATTGGTCCGCTGGCATACAGTCAACTCTTCAATATTATGTTTATAGGTTTGTAACAACTGATTCAGGAGTTTAAGCAACGGTGATAACGCGTCCTGAAGCGTGTTGACGCGTATCTATGGCTTAGATATTTCACTATCTGTGTGATGAATCATAATGATTGATCCTCGACGTTTTTAGGATGGCCATCCAGGTCGGAGCCAAGATGCTCAGGGTTGACGACCTTGGTGCAGTCGATCCGGGTCACCTAGTTGACATCACCGTTGTTCAAGTAGCCGGTAACCATTTCCTGACTCCCATGTATGACCCACTGGAGACTTTGGTTTACGTTGGTTCAGGTGGCAGGGACGTTAGGCTCACAATTGTAGACGGCTAAGTTCTGTACTATAATGGGGTGTTCCTCACTATCGACGCCGAGAAGGTGGTCAGCGGGGTGGCTGGGGCAGCTAAATGCATCAGAAAACACATCCTAGTATAGTCTTTCCTTTTTGGTCATGGTTTTACTATTGTATGAAGATTATTTGTTATTACGAAAATTTAAATTGGATACTGTGCTCCTGATGCTGTGACGCCTCTATTTATTTTCTACGCCATAATTATTGCTTTATCCTCAGGGTTCATGGGGGCGCTACTGGGTCTAGGTGGCGGTGTCATCATGGTTCCATTGTTGGTGTTCCTTCTTGATGTCCCTATCCACATTGCTTCTGGCGCCAGCATAGTGGCTGTTGTGGCCACGAGCAGCGCCTCCGCGTCTGTCTATGTGAGGGATGAAGTCACTAACATGAGGCTTGGCATGTTCCTTGAGCTGGCTACCACACTTGGCGCTGTAACCGGTGCTAGCTTGATGGCAAACGCCAGTGAATCTGTGTTGAAGGCTTTGTTTGGTTTAAGCCTCCTCTACGCTTCAGTGGTGATGGGGGTGCAGATGAGAAAGACGGACCGGAGCTGGGAGAGTAGGCCTGATGACTGGTTAGCGTCTAAACTACGGCTTGGAGGTAGCTATTGGGATGAGGCCAGAGAGGAAGAAATTGAGTATGGCGTTGATCATACTCTGCCTACTTTCGGTGTTAGTTATATTGCTGGGATTCTCTCGGGGCTTCTTGGGATCGGCGGTGGTGGAGTGAAGGTGCCTGCCATGAACGTTGTGAGCAGTGTGCCTATGAAGGCAGCTGTTGCTACAAGTAACTTCATGATTGGGGTTACCGCGTCTGCAAGCGCCTTAGTGTACATCAGGCATGGGTTTTGCGACGTGTTCATCACGGCTCCCGTGGTGCTAGGTACACTTGTTGGTTCATATTTAGGGGCACGTATGACAAGGAGGCTTAGGGGCGTCATGATGAAACGTGTTTTCATAGCAGTGCTTCTAATTCTTGGTCTTAGGATGATTATCTCGGGAGCTGGACTGCTGTGAATAAGGTTAAGGCGATGGAAGTCTTCATCTCCAAGCTACTCTGGGGAGGCGTTGTCTTGAGTGGCTTGTTGTTGGTGGCTGGTCTTGGGCTATTATGGGTTACCGGTGACACGTCTTGTCCTTACGGGGTGATGACTTTTGATTGGGTGCTTGGTGGTGATCCTTTCTTGGAGCCTAGTCACGTGATTTTTCTGGGTTTTCTCGTGTTGATCATGACTCCTGTGTTACGGATCGTGGCCAGTACTGTCGTTTATGCTTGGATGCATGACTGGCTTTACACGATGCTCACTGGTGTAGTTCTTGTGATCCTTGTGGTGAGCATGACTCTGGGCATCGGTTAATTTTTCAGACCAAAGACTCGTGTTAAGTTCCATTAGAATAATGGACCTTAGGGTTTCATTGTTTCATTAGCGTATTATTTTTTTCTCTCCGCTTATTTTCGGGTTGTGAGACGCGTTTTTACGTAGAATAAGCCGCATTTTTACGTAGATTGGGATCGAATTGGGGGCGTTCTGGGTCTTGTTTTGGCTGAAGGGGACTGTTTTCGGGTTTATCTAGTTGACCCCCCCTCCCCTCTAAGGTTTTTTATCTTATTGGGTGTATGATGTGTGATTATTTTGGGTGAGAAGAAGAGGGGTTTGTTTAGTTTCGCGCTTTTAGCTATGGTGGCGACACACGCGTTGATACACGCGGCTGGTAATATGAGGAGCACTATGATCGTGGAGCTGAGAGAAGAGTTTGTTTTGAGCAACTTGGAGATCGGGCTCATAAGCGCGATCCCGAGTCTAGCCTCAGTGATATTCACTATCCCAGTTGGGTGGATGAGTGACAGATACGGTGCAAGGAGGCTTGTAGGGCTTAGCTTGGCGATGGCGGTATTTGGTGCGCTTATCGCTGGGCTAACCATCAATCCAGCTATGTACATCGTGGGGTTGATCTTGCTGACATTGACGAGCACGTTCTACCATCCACCTAGCCACAGCTACACTGCGCGGATGGTGGAAAGCAAGGATAGGAGCAAGGCGATGGGGTTCCTCAACGCCGGGGGCACCTTCGGGGTGGCACTTGGTCCTGCAAGCATCACATTGTTGATGGGGTACTTCATGTTCCAGTGGAGGCAGGTGTACCTCTTCTGGGTGCCTATCATAGCCTTGGGTTTGGTACTGGTGTTCTTCATCAAGGACATGAAAGGTGCGGGCACCGAGAACGCCGATAAGGAACCTGAGGAAGGTGAAGTCCAGACGCTTCTGAACAAGGATTTCGTAATGTATCTGTCTGCGTCAGGAATACGACAGTTCGCGTTGGGAATGATAGGGACTTTCCTTCCCATCTACTTGGCTGATATGAGGGGCTGGAGCGTCATGGATCTAGGTATAATGTTCAGCGCCGCGAGTGTTCTGGGTCTAGCGGCTTCTCCCGTAGGGGGATACATGGCTGGCCGGTTAGGTGATAAGCGGTGGGCGGTGATCGCGCTGGGGGTAGGGTACATATTCTATATTGTAGCGTTCTTCACAGAGGGATTTCTACCATTCATGGTGTTATACCTGATGTATAGGTTCTGTGGGATACTGGGGATGCCTGCGACTGCAGCGTTGACGGCTAAACTGAGTCCACCCCGTCAGATGGGGATGGGGTTCGCCATCAGTTTCCTGCCTCAGAGCATCGTGAGCGT
Organism: Candidatus Bathyarchaeota archaeon; assembly: GCA_026014815.1. Classification (GTDB taxonomy): domain Archaea; phylum Thermoproteota; class Bathyarchaeia; order TCS64; family TCS64; genus RBG-16-57-9. The sequence goes on along the minus strand of JAOZHP010000140.1, from coordinate 78,884 downwards.
GGTGGCTCCATTGGTGGCCGCGTACATAGCAGACTATTTTGGATTATTCCCGATCTTCACGGTGAGCTTCATCATCATGTTCTTAGGGCTAGCCGTACTACAGTTCGGAGTTAAAGTCGAATAATTTGAATCAGAATTTTTTTTAAACTTGTTTCATTTTTTGTGTCATGCCTACAATAAATAAAAGTGCATAATCTTTTATTGTCCAAGGCTCCCGGTTGATACCATTAATGCCGTCGAGGTCATTGGGCTCAGCAAGACCGAGTACGGAGCCATAGGCACCTTCGTGAGCCTCGTAAGCACTCCTGCCAGCTACGTTGGGGGATACCTCTACTACAACGTATCACTTTCAACTCCCTTCTATGCTAGCTTCCTACTGGATACACTGGGGACAGCTATGATACTAGTTCTACTGAAACCACAAGAAAAAGAAAAAACGTAATCCTCTGGCACATGTTGTGCCTAAAGGACTGGGAGTTGATTCGCTGTCACTCTGCGTCTCGTGAGGATCTTCTTGAACACGGTTTCCAGTCTCTCCTCGGAAGCCTTGGGTAAAGCTTCAGGTGTGTGTTCCTTCAGTAGCTTCTTTGCTCTCTCCCTCGCTCTCTGCATCGTGTCCTTGGATCCTGCCTTGGTCCACGCGTCTGGGCTGAGTCTGTCCAATACATCTGTGGGCATGAACCGTTCTTTTCTGAGGTTCTCCCGTGTATGCTTCTCTGCGAGGAAGTGTCCACCTGGACCCACTTTTGAGATGAGTTCAGCGGCTAACGTCGTGTCGTCCACGGTTATACCCTTGATTAACCGGTACGCCGTCCCGCAATACTCGTTATCGATGACCAGCTTCTCAAGGCTCTGACAATTCTCGCTAGCCTGCATACCGGGACCCGAGACAATGTTCACCCCAGACATAGCCGCGAGAAGGATTCCCATCCCTGACTCGAAGCTACTCTGGCCATCTACAGCCTTTGAGTCACTGAGCCCGAGGTAACCATGAGTAGGCACACCATAACTCTTACCCATCTGAGCCGAGGCACATGCAGCCATCACAGATTCAACGGCGCCCAGACGGGCAGTCAGGTACCTCATATCGAACGCAGATGGGCTTCCCCCATAGATAACAACTGATCCAGGATTAGCGAGCTGACTGATAACCAGACCGCTCAGGAACTCGGCGTTAGCCTCAACGATTGTACCCGCGATGCTAACTGGGCTGGTAGCACCCATCTGAGGCGCAGGAATGATCTCAGCCGGGATACCATGCTCAGCGCAGTCCAATAGATTCTGGCAAGTAACGTCGCTCCACATCAACGGAGATGATGGACAGCAGTCAAAGATAGCTCTGGGCTTTTCAGCCAACTCCTCAGGGCCACCAACAACAGCCTCAAGCATGTTCTTCATGTCAATGAGACCCTCTATTGTGAAGGCGCCAGTCACGATGGGTTTCGTAGAGTTCTTGAGAATCAAGTAGAGCCTGTATAGATCAGAGATATCCTCAGGAACATCAGCCGGCACCATAGCCGTGCTCTGCGCGTGGATATGCGGCAAGGCGTCAGTGAGGCGTACAAGGTCCCTGAAATCTTCTGCAGTTGCCCTACGCATCTCTTCCGTCTCACCGTCGAGGAAGAAAATCGCCGCCGAGCCAGGGTTATAGATGACATTATCTCCACCTACTGTGTAAGCCTGTTTTCCCTCACGTGAGTATAGCTTGAAAGACGAGGGGACCTTACTCAACGCCTCCTCTACGAGACCGGAAGGCATACGTACAATGTTTGATTTGACATCGCAACCATTTTCACTCAATAGCTTCAAGGCCGGCTTGTTTTTCACCATCACTCCAGCCGTCCCGAGGACTTCAAGTGACGCACCATGGATCTCATCGACATCAGAGTCGCTGAGGAATCTCAGCTGGACCAGTTTAGCTCCCCTCCATAAGTCTCAAAGTCACCTGCACAGCGCTACCGGCGTCGAATCCGATAGCGTCTGCGCCTATCTCCTTGACCCATGCCTCAGTGACAGGTGCTCCCCCAACGATGACCTTGACCTTTGATCTCAATCCTATGTCCCGGAGAGCCCCCAAGATCTCTTTCTGTTTGACCATGGTCGTGGTCATGAGGGCGCTAAGGCCCAGGATATCAGGCTCATACTCCTTTACCTTCTCGACGAAGGTCCATGTGGGTATATCTGTGCCCAGGTCGATTACTTCGAAGCCAGCCGCAGTCAGCATGGTCGCCACGATGTTCTTCCCGATGCTGTGAATATCGCCCTCCACAGTGCCGATGAGGAACTTACCAACGGACTTACGGTTAACCCCTCGCCGAGTGATCTCCTCATTTAGAACCTTGGCTCCAGCCTCCATGGCTTGGGCGGACGCGATTAGCTCCGTGATGAACGCTTCACCGGTCTCGAACCGGTCACCAACCTCTCTCAGGGGCTTAGCTAGCCCTTCCTCCAAGGTCATCACGGGGTCTATGCCCATCTCCAGTGCCTTTACAGCTAGGGCTCTTGCTTTCTCATCGTCAAAGAACAACACTGCATCTCTGAGCTCGCTGAAAATCTCTTCACTCATGACGCTCCTATGTACTTTTTAGGTGGACAATAAAACGTTTTAGAATAAATCTGGATACCAAATTAATATCCTCGATTCCTGTTCAAGTAAACCGTTGATTATAGAAATATCCTAGAACCGTATAAAGCCACGAAATCTTAAGAACACACCTGCCTTTACTCTAAGTCCACCTTTCAAGGCGGAATCAATGTACAAACAACTATAGAATAAGCTGAGAAAACGGGTGTCTATACAAGGATGTAGCAGCTAGTTGCCGCCTCGTAGACCACGGAGCCCTGAGCTACAAGCTGCGCCAACGCAGCCATGATCTGGTGCTTCGTGATGGTTAAGTGGAACTGGAGTTCCTGTACACGTGCTCGTCCCTCCTCAAGAAGTAAGGCGAGGGTTACTTTATCGACGTCTGTGATCTTCATTTTTGTCACCGTGATTTAACGGAGCCTGTAGGTAACCCCCTCAAATATAATGGTATCGCTATTCAGCGAAGTGTACATCGGCAAACGACGAACTCTGGGTTCCCTAACTGGCTAATTGGATCCAATTACCCCTTTAAACAGAGAAAAAATACTTGTTGAAGTTAATTCCCGAGTTTTTTCCGCGAGAACAAGAGCCTCACAGCCACAACAGCAACTCCAAGCGCGACAGAGACAGGTGGATAACCCGGTATCCCAGACTCCTCAGGCGAGTCAGTCTCACCTGACGTACTAGTAGAACTCGACTGCCTCTGAGTAACCGTAATTGTCGCCACATCTGATGCCTCCAGATAGCCTGCCTTCTCGGCTGTAACAGTGACGCTCAACGTAGCTGGCTGAAAGCTCGACGTATCAATAGATGTCTCATAGTTACCTGAGTCCTGATGCGTCAATATGTAACGGTTCGTGTTGATAACCGCGGTGACCTGGGCGTCGGTTACAGCATCGTTGTTTTGATCTAATACTTGCACCATAACCGTCAAGGCGTCACCTTGAGTGAGGCTGCTGTGAGAAAGCGTTGTCGATGCCTCCAGTTCAGGTGTCTCAGCCGTCCTGCTGCTCAACGTGAAGCTGGTATCATAGAGACTCATGGATGTCGAGGTGGTGATGCTGTACTCATTGTTGTTGTAGTAGAACTCGTAGTAGGTGACAATGCCAGTGCCTTTATGGACTGTGATGTCCATCCACTGGGTCTCAATAGGCGTGAAACCGCTGTATTGTGGAGTTCTACCGCTGAAGCTAAGGCGAGTTCCGTCCTCGGACTTGTCCACATCTGGCAGGTAGTCAACTCTGTCTTCCACTAGCTCCAACAACGAGGCACCATTGAATGTTAATGGGTATAGAACCGGGCCCGCTGCGTCGCCCTCAATGTTTCTGAGTGTCAACGCTCCGTCCTCTGGGCTCATCCACGTATAATCGTCAAAAGGAATATCCACTGTGAGCCTTGTCTCATCCTCAGTGTAGATGTGCTGTATGCCGCTGCTCTGCTTCACGAGAACGTACCCGTTCTGCACATCCGCTATCTCCCACTCGCCAACATAGTCTGATTGACTCGCGGAGTGACCTGTACCCATGCTTCCAGTGAAGCTGGCGTCGTCCACGCTCCAACTGATCACGTCACCCGGCTCCACACCCCAAGTCGCGTCAACCACAGACGAAGGAGGGTCAGGTGGGCTGTTACCAATGACATCGAGGGCATGTGAGATAAACCCGGGGAGCAACCTGTCCGCCTCCTGATACGCCACCGTGTTATCCAGAGGCGAGAAAAACACAAGAAAGATGAACCTGTCATATTGGAACACTCGCTCACGTGGACTGAACCGTTGGAACATTAACCCATTGTAACCACGGTACCCCATACTGCTGTCATATAACTCCTCCGAGATCTGGCGATCATATTCCTCCACGGCATCCTCAACGGTCTCGAACTCCAGTATCTCAAGCCACACATACACGTCTCCCTGACTGTAACTGGCAAGGATTACTGCCGTGGGGGCAGTCCCGTAGATGAAGTCACTCGGGGTGATGCTTATCTCATCCAGCATCGTGACGTACTCACTGTAAGTGTACAGGCTTCCCTCAAAGATGTACCCCGGTACATCCATGAGCAGGTCCTCAGCGTGCACCTCTGCTCTCGTCACCATTGTCTGAGTTAACGACAAGAAAACAAGTGCTGTGATCGTCAGTCTAACTATATTTGATTTTATCACACTTTTCACCCTCTGCGTTACCTGAAATAAACGACAAGTTTCCACTATCAGGTTTATGGATTGCTACTTTATTAAGAATATAACATAAATGCGGGGCGGTTCAGCTAAAACACAGAAAAAATGTAAAAGCCAGCCCGAGATAAACCAATAACATGAGCATCTACGAGGAAAAACTCAGACAGTATATCATGGAACACGGCGTAGAAGCCGAGGTGATCTCATTCAACCAGTCCACACACAGCGTAGCCGATGCCGCAGAGGCTGTAGGCGCAGAACCTGAGGACTTTGTAAAAAGCATCTGCATGGTCACAATGGGAGGCAAGCTCATCGTAGCCATTGTGAAAGGGGAGCACAGGGCCAGCACAAGCCGAGTCTCCAAGGCGTTAAACATCCCAAAGCCGAGGGTGGCAAGCCCTGACGAGATACTTGAATTCACAGGGTACCCTGTGGGAGGAACCCCGGCGTTCGGGTATGAGGCCATATTCCTCATGGACCCAAAGGTGCTAGAGAAAGAGAAGGTCTACTCAGGAGGAGGCTCTAACAATGCGTTGACTTACATGTCTACCGTTGAGATGCAGAGGGTCAGCGGAGCTCAGATGGCACGCCTCCGAAAATAGATGATCTTTTCAGTTCCTAAACTCTTCATCAATCATGACTCGCAGCTACCAGATTCTTGCATTATATGGAGACGGCATAGCATACGAGATAGTACCAGAAGCACTGAAGGTACTGGACGCCGTTTCACGTGTTTACAGCCTGAACCTTGAGATAATCGGGCCATACGAGTTCGGGTCCAAGTACTACGCTAAACACGATATGAAGGAAGGCTGGGACCCCGAGGTCACCAGGGAGCTTCTCTTCGACGCCGACTGCTGGTTCAAAGGCCCTGTGGGGCTACCCCAGTACATCGGTAAACACGGCCACTACCTACCAATCAACCAGCGCCTCGACCAGGACCTCTACGCCAACATAAGGCCATGCAGGCTAAGACCCGGAGTGGAGGGGGTACTCAAGGGACGTGAGCCGGGTGATATCGACTACCTCATTCTAAGGGAGAACACTGAACACATGTACGTCAAGGCGGGAGGCACCCTCAGCAGGGCTGGCGAGACAGAGATGGCGGTGGACAACTATATCCAGACCCGTAAGGGTTGCGAACGTATCATCAAGAAGGGCTACGAGCTCGCCCGGAGCGGAGACTACAAGGGACGAGCAGGTGCACCAGTGGATGACAAACGGAGGCTAACGGTGACCGCCAAGTGGGGAATATGTCAGGGAGACAACCTATTCAAGGCTGTGGCCGAGGAGCTGGAGCCCGATTATCCTGACGTCGAGACAGATTACGCGTGGATCGACGCCTGGAGCTACTGGGCCATCATGAGGCCCAACTACTACGATGTCTGCGTTATGCCCAATCAGTATGGGGACATAATGAGTGATATGAGCGGGGCCATTCAGGGAAGCATGGGTCTCGCAGGAAGTATCAATGCCGGGGATGAGTACTGTTACGCTGAGCCTACTCACGGCTCCGCGCCCGATATTGCGGGACGGGGAATCGCGAACCCCACCTCGATGGCTCTCTCCATCGGTATGATGCTCAACTGGCTCGGTGACAAGAACAACGACCAGTCCCTTAAGGACGCGTGGAAAGGCATCGACGAGGCAATAGACAAGGTGCTTGTCGAGAAAAAGGTGAGGACTCCCGACCTCGGAGGAAAGAACTCCACCGTGGAGCTCGGGGACGCGATAGTCGAGGCGTTACTTACCAGCTGATCCTGCCATCCTCCACCATCAGAAGACCATCCTTCATGACTGTACGTATGTTAGCCCTGTCCTGAAGAACCGAGATGTCCTTCAAGGGATCGCCGTCCACCAGGATAAGGTCCGCTTTCTTTCCTTTCTCCAGTGTACCGACGTCTGGAAGGGCGCAGTTCTCGGCGTTTGTCTTTGTGGCGCTGATTATCGCGTCCATGGGCTTCATGCCTCCGTGTTTAACGTATGTGTGCAGCTCCCATGCAACCCCCGGTGCGTCCCAGTACGTGTTATCGGTCCCTGCGGCGATCTTCACACCTGCCTTGAGACATGCCTTAAAGTTCTTCACAAGACCCGGGCGCCTTGCCTCAAACTCGTCCCTCGTGCCAGGTTCAGCCTCATCGTAGGCATCTACCCGCGGCTCGTAGAAGAACATGCCGAGAGTTGGTACCAAGAACTGATCATGCTCAACCATATGGTCTATGAGCTCAGGCTGCTCGATGAGGTGAGTGCCATGCTCTATGCTGTCAACTCCCTCCTCAACAGCGAACTTGAGGCCGGGACCGTTCTTGGCGTGAGCTGCAACGGGCACGCCTTTCCAGTGGGCTTCCTCTACTGCTGCAGCTATCTCCTCCCTTGTCATGCAGGTGTGCTCAGGGCCCGACCCCGGCTTGAAACGCTTATGACCAGGACCGATGAGCTTGATAAAGTCCACCTCGTGTTGGAGGCACTCGCGAGCTTGCTTACGGACCTCCCATGGGCCGTCTGCCCCCCACCAACCCGGTTTCAAGGTGAATGGCGGACCCATGCTGTTAAGGTGGCCACCAGTTGGAAGCACACATCCACCAGCAACCACTCTCGGGGCGGGGAAGTAGCGACGTTCCACAGCCTTCCTGAGCGCCACCAGCCACTCACCCCGTAGCTCAGGAGCATTGGCGATAGTGGGGTGCGGTATCCTGACCGTTGTTATACCCCTTGTGAGGAGACCCTGGATGACCTGAACTCCTTTCAGCAGCGCGAGGGCAGGGCTGTTCACCATGTTGTCATAGTACTTCTTGAACCCTGAATCACTGAACTCCCTTTCACCGAGGGGATGGTTGTGGCCCTCGATGAGACCAGGCATCACTGTTAACCCCGTCGCGTCAATGATATCCGCGTCTCGTCCTGCCCTGAACTCACCTACCTCGACTATCATATGGTTCTTGATCTTGATGTCCTGTTTAGTGGGAGGCGAACCTGTTCCGTTTATGAGGGTGCCTCCCTTGATGATTATCTCTTTCATAGTGAAATTGATGGCTTATAGGGATAAAACGTCTGCGTGGAATGTGGCCATTTGCATAATATATTCTTTTTTTCGTCGGTGTATCCACTAAGTAAACTGGGTGTGAAAAAAAGCTGGTAGATAATTTATCAATCCATGTGTAGCAGTGCATCAGGAGCGGTGTAGTATTTTCCATCTGCGAAGAGAAGCGCCTCGCTAAGCTTGAGTTCTTTAAGCGCTTTGAAGAGCTTGCCTTCCTTGACCTTTGTTTTGCGTATCTCCTTGAACGTCTTTGGTTCTCGGCAGTGATTCAGTATTTTGAGATAATCCTCATCATTTAGTTGCTGTTTCAGAGAGTCTACGTTTAGTCCCATGGTATCACCTGTCTTGGCTTAAAATCATTAATATCCGTATATACAATATATACTTATGGGGTGTTTTTTTGGGAAAAGACCAGTCATTTACTACGCTGGCAGAGATGTTCCGGCTCTTTACTCCCAATCTACGAAAATAATACCTTGAATGACTGCAAGTGATGTGCAGTCGGTACCACTTGTGGTGTAATAAAGGATTAAAAAAGGAGAATTATGGGAGGCTTTGTTTCTCGTATTCGGTTATGTTGATGTTCCGAACAGCTAGCTCCTTGAAGAACTTGTCAGAGAGCTTTTCATCGTACCCGATCCACGCGGGATGAATAACGCCGGGCTTGTCGAACTCGCCCTTTGCGATCATCTGAGCAACGATGCTGCATGGATACGCGGTGGTACGGGCCATGGCGCTTATGTCGTTCTCAAAGTCATGGAGGTCGATGAACTCGTAGATGTAAGCCATTGGCTCACCATCCTTGACCCCCCAGATCTTCACTTTCTGACAGATGGCGTCTCCCTCATCGGGGCCATACTGGAGGTGCTTGTGCCCGAGGGCGATGAACACGTCGTATGGCTTCACCATCTGACCTCTGACATTGATCTCCTCTTGGTCCAAGAGGTGCAGCTTCTTGAGCTTGGTCCAGAACTCGCTGTGACCTGGCCACCTGACCGTTTTACCTATAGCTGTCTTCACTCCTTTGAGGTCGAGGTGGTCTATCACGTCTTTGAGTCCACCTGTGGTGTATGCCTCGGTTCTACCTATGGGTTCAGGGAAGTCAATTTCTTCTGGGTCGCTGAGGTTCTCTAGTGTCACTGTCTCTCCGTTTATCAGCACTGTGCTGGTTCTCAGGTTGCTGTCAACCGCGTAGGGCCAGTACCAGCTTATCTTGTACTGGAGGGGGTTCTCGTAACCCTCTGTGCCCTTCTGCGGGAATCCTCCACACCAGACGATCATGCCGTCAGTGTGGTCGAGTTTACGTGCCCCCACGCCGCAGAGCACTCTGTCGATCCCAATGTCGAGGCCGATATGGGGTACTATTGATACTCCAGCTTTTTTGGCTTTCTCGTGTTGGTTGAAGATGGTGCTGAAACTGGCGGCGACATCTGCCCACCCTATACCTGCCTCAATCGCGGCGTCTACGGCGGCGTCACAGAACGGTCTCGGTAAGGCAGCGGCGACCACGTCGAAGCCCTGTTTCATGAGCTTTACTGTCTCTTTCTTGTCGGTGGCGTCTAGTTTGACGACGCTGATCTTTTCTCCTCCGACTCGTTCAGCGAAGGCTTGTGCCTGCGTCTGGTTCATGTCGGCGGCTACTATCTCGTCTACGTGGGACTGGGCGTCTAGGTCCTTGAGGAGCCCGTAACCCATCTTTCCCACGCCTAATACAAGGACTTTCATACAGGTGAAGATAAACACGAAGAAGGTATAAAGGATGTACAGTTGTAAATCAGGGAGGGCTCTCATTTCATGAGTAACCCTAAATTCTCACACTGGTAATTTTGATGCATGTCAGGTATCACTTCCCCCGAGGAGTTTTTCGGTCACCAACTTGGCGCTGACCGCAAGATTGCCCACTGGGACAAGATAGTGGAGTACTTTTGGAAGCTCCAGAAAGAGTCCAAGAAGATCAAGGTCATCGATATGGGGCCCTCAACTGAGGGTCACCCATTCCTCGCCGTCATCATCACGAGCGAGGAGAACATGAAGAATCTGGAAAAAATCCAAGAGACCAACCAACAGATAGTTGCCCCAGGGGACCTCAGCGAGGACGAGGTCAAGCCCATGGTCTCTGAGGGCAAGGCAGTGGTCATCCAGTCAATGAGCCTCCACGCGTCTGAGATAGGAGGCACTCAGATGGCCCCCGAGTTGGCGTACGACCTGCTGACAAGGGACGACAGCGAGACCAGGGATATCTTGGACAACGTCATCAGCATTATGGTTCCAAGCTTCAACCCCGACGGCCAGATCATGGTCACCGACTGGTACAACCAGTGGCTGAGCACAGAGTACGAGGGCGTAGGAACCCCCTACCTCTACCACAAGTACTGTGGACACGACAACAACCGGGACGCCTTCATGACCAACACCGTGGAGAGCCAGTACATGGCCGATCTAATGTTCCACCAGTGGCCTCCCCAAGCCTATCAGGACCACCATCACATGGGCAGCTACGGTGCACGGCTCTATGTCGCGCCCTATAGTGATCCAATTCACCCTCATGGTGATCCGCTTGTCTGGAGGGAGCTCAGTTGGTACGGCGCCCACATGGCGTACAAGTTGGAGGAGCAAGGCAAGACAGGCATACTCAACGGAGCCGTGTTCAGCGGCTGGGCACATATGGGTTTTCACTGGATAGGCATCTACCACAACATACCTTCCATGCTGACGGAGAGCGCGTCGGCGAAGCTGGCGACTCCCCTCTATATCCATCCAGAGCAGCTTATCGAGGAGACAAAGCCCGGTAGCCTCGTAGGCACTAGGATGTTCCCCCACTACAAGGCAACCACAAACTTCCCCCATCCCTGGGAGGGAGGCTGGTGGACTCTCAGAGATATAGTTGAGCAGCAGAAGGTCTCCGCATGGGCGCTCCTGGACCATATGGCACGCAATAGGGAGACAGTGCTCTGGAACGCGTACCAAAAGGCAGTGAGGCAGACCGAGCGAGGGATCGCAGGCTCACCCGGCTTCTTCGTGGTCCCCGCTAACCAGCATGACCCACGCACCACTGAACTCATGATCGAGAAGCTCATGGTCCAGAATATCGAGATCTATAAGGCGAAGGAGGCGTTCAGCGCTGACGGGTACCTCTACGATGAGGGCAGTTACATAATTCCCCTCGGGCAGCCCAAGATGGGTCTCATAATGACTCTACTGGGTCAGACACGTTTCCCAGATGACAGCTTCACAAGGCAACCTGACGGTTCTCCTCACAGACCTTACGACACTGCCACCGATACGCTGGCCGAGTTCATGGGGGTAGCAGTGCATCCATGTGACTTCATCACAGAGACCGAGGTATTACAGGTCACCGATTACAAGCCTCCCAAAGGAGCCGTGGACGACAAGGGCAAAGTAGGGTACCTTCTGGATACACGTGAGAACGCTGCGTACAAGGCAGTCAATCTGCTTTTAGATAAAGGAGTTAAAGTGAACCGCATACTGGAGCCTCTATTCGCCGGTGACTATGAGTTACCGCCCGGCTGCTTCCTCGTGGAGCCAGGCAAAGACAAAAAACTCAAAGAGATAGCTGAGCTGACTGGTGTAACATTCCACGCCTTGGAGGCATTTGAGGCGGAGGTATCAGAGGTCAAACAGCTCAACATAGGCATGTATCAGCGGTTCTGGGGTGGCAACATGGATGAAGGCTGGACTAGGCTCTGCCTAGAGCAGTTCAGCTTCCCATACGAGACCCTCATGGACGCAGACATACTGGAGGGCGACCTTTCCCTGTATGACGTTATCATTCTGCCTCATGACTCACCTGAAGCCATTACCGGAGGTGACGAGTTCAAGAAGTGGTGGAAGGAGAACAGGCCTACCTGGCCGCTCCCCGAGTATCCACCAGAGTACCAGAGCGGCCTAGGAGACGAGGGAAAGGAGAAGCTCAAGGACTGGGTCATGAAGGGAGGCACTCTGGTCTGCCTCGGTGGGGCAAGCGAGTACGCCATCGAGGTCCTGGACCTTAAGATAGCTAACACATTGAAAGATCTCAACAGCAAGGAGTTCCACTGCCCCGGGAGCACCATCCACATGGACGTGGACATTTATCATCCACGTGCCTACGGGATGCCCGAAGAGGCGCTGGCTCTCCACTGGAACAGCCCAGCCTTCAAGATATCGCCCAGCCCGGACAACCACAAGTACAGCATCGTAGCGGCGTACCCTGACTCCGATCTACTTGAATCAGGATGGCTGGTAGGTGAGGAGAAGCTAGCCAACAAGATAGCGGTGCTGGAGGCAGAGGTAGGTGACGGCTCAGCGGTTCTAATCGGGCCTAGGGCACAGCATAGGTGCCAGACCCATGGCACCTTCAAGCTGCTCTTCAACAGTATCCTCGGTTAATCTCCTTTTGTAAATTTTTCTTTCCAAAAATCCTTATTTTAACTGTCATCGTTACCTCAAATATGATGGCTTTTAGCTCTAGGTATGTTGCCTTACTGTTTCTGTTAGCTTCAAGTGGGGCAGCCATCCTCGTAGCCAGGAACCCCCCGTCAGAGCCGGTATCAAACACTGTGGGCGTGTTCAGTAACGTGTCCACGGTGCAGGTGGCGTACATCGTCTACGAGTCCCAGTACGAGAACAAGCAGAGGCTCACTTAAGAAACCTGATATTCTCTCCCTCAATGTTTATATGATTCTAATTGAAGCGCCACTTCATCAACCCATTCGAGGCAGAGGGGGAATGGTTCAAGGGAAACGTCCACGCACACACAACCAAGTCTGATGGAACCCGGACGCCGGAACAACTTGTAGAGATATACAAGGAAGCAGAATATGACTTCCTTTCAATCACCGATCATAGCATTGTAGTCGATGTAGGTGGGCTTGGAGACCGAGGTTTCCTGCTTATCCCCGGGGAAGAGATCTGCGTTGGTAGATCACAGGCGGGCACCCTCTACCACCTCGTAGGGCTTGGCGTCGAGGAGACTCTTCCCTTCAGGGACTTTGACTATGACTTGGACCCTCAGAGTGTAATAGATTACATCAATGAGGCAGGCGGCATCTCTATCCTCGCTCATCCATACTGGTCAGGTCTAAACCACAGCGACATGATGAAGCTGAAGCGGTACCACGGCGTCGAGATCTACAACACAAGCTGCGAGTATGAACGTAACACCGGTCTAAGCTCAGCTCACATCGACGGATTAATAGTAGCTGGAAGAAAACCGTGGATATACGCGACCGATGATCACCACGGCGCCGATAGACCGAACCTGCCCCTAGACGCCTGTGGCGCCTGGATCAACGTCAAAGCAGAGTCACTGTCAATTGACTCCATAATGGAAAGCATCCGCAAGGGCTTGTTCTACTCCAGCACGGGACCCGAGATCAAGAACATCGCAATAGATGATGACGGCGTCGTTAGCGTAGAGTGCAGCCCAGTAAAGTACATCTCCTTCGTGTCAACACCGTCACTTGGTATGAAGTTCTACGCCGAGGCAGAGCCTCTCACAGGAGCCACGTACCCTGGGAGACCTCGTGAGACCTACGTTCGCGTCGAGGTTACTGATTATGAGGGTAGGACCGCGTGGACTAACCCCATCTACAATATCTGAGACACTTGAGGTGTAAAGTCTGGAAGACGAGGTGAACCCTGAGGCACCGAGTAGACGTGACAGACTTTTGTTCTGGTACATTTTGGGTTGCTTGAGCACTTTCTTTGCGGAGGTGGTCTCAGGGAGCGATATCTTTCCTTTTTACAACATTGTCAGTTACCTTCTTGTCATACCTCTTTACACTCTGCATACCCTCGTACTCTGGACATATGTAGCCAGGAGGGGTAAGCTGTGGCTTTACGCGTTGTTCCCCGCAGGATGTATCTTCGGGTTATACGAGGCGTATATTACCAAAGTGCTTTGGAACCCTACTTGGGAGAGCAGCCTACCGAGACCCTTCGGTATCGCCGTGATAGAGACTTTCGTGCTGGTCCCCTACTGGCACACATTTATGAGCTTCATCATACCCCTCCTCGTCGCTGAGTCAACCCTCACATCAAGTAACGAGATCTACAGCCTCCTCCCAGAATGGTCTCGGAGAATAGTGGACAAGGCCACACACACTCCGATGCTGTACATCTTACCATTCCTCGGAGGCATCTTCCAGAGCAATGGAGCAGCCACCCTCAACGAGGCGATTGCCTCAGGTCTCACGACAAGCCTCTACCTAGCAGCGTTGATCTATTTGTGGAGAAGAAGGGTAGGGCGAGTGTACTCGATGAGGAGTCTCCTTCCCGATGAGAGGCAGTTCAGGACGCTGATTGGAGTGCTCGGTGCATTCTATATTGTGACAGGCTTCATTTTACGACCGGAGGAGTTACCGGGTATCGGTCCTCAGGCAGCTATCTGGGTTCTCTATGTGTTCTTCGCTGCGCTCCTAGTCAAGGGAACCGAAAAATCAAACACCGTACAGCCTTCCACGTACACACTAAAGCTGGAGCCCTCTATCCTGAAGATAATACTTCTCGGAGCCTTGATGTCTATAGGCTCAGCACTGAGCAAGGCGACGGGTCTAGGAGGAGTATTGATGATCTTGGTCTGGTTTGGAGGAGTAGTAATCGGAGGCGTCATGATAATTCAGACAGTCAAGAAGCTTTTCATGGTCAAGGAAAATGTGAACGTAGAGGTATAGATTAGACTGGGTTACTGTGTCCAGTCTAGGAGCCTTCGCTGTCCCTCCAGCTTCCTTATCTCTGTGACGTCTTGGCTTACCTCGATGGTTCCACGGTAGTTGCCTTCCTTGTCACGAATCGGGAAGTACCTGATGTGGATGAATCTCTCTCCCATCTGAAGCCAGAACTCTGCCTCGTCCTTGGTACCATCCTTGAATGCCTTGACTATGTTCTCAACGACGTGGACGCTTCGAGGTGGGTGGCACCTGATGACCTCCCTACCTATGATGCCTGGGCTCCTCGGGAAAATCCGTTCCTTCCCAGATGAATAGTAGGCTACCCTATCGTTCTCGTCAACGAAGGTCACGTCCACTGGAAGATGCGTGAGCATGAGGTTAACCTGTTCCGGCGTCAACGCTCCTGTATCGAGGGCGACTGTGCTCATGACTGCTGCGCCGATAACCTTCTCCTGTTCCTCGTGGACATCTGGTGTCCAGTCAACCATGGGCTCGGTCCAAGCGTAACCGATCTCCTCTGAGCCATTTTTGACATCAAGCCACTCCTTGTCTGTGAGGGTCTCAAGGCTCATGGGGAAAAGTATGTGCTCCTCCTTGTAGATCATGTCCTTGATGGTTGTGATGAGTTCATCCATGGTAGTCACGATCCGAGGGTCCGGGTCCTTGACCTGCCTTCTGGCAATCTTTATGACCTCACGCACATCGTCGTGGAGCGCCCACATCACCTGGCTCGGACCAGAGACGCCGTGAGCCTCAAGATGGGGAAAAAGCTGGTTCTCCTTCCTCAAATAATGCTTCTCTATCTCACTGATCTTCTCAAGCAAACTGGAAAGTTGATCCCTGTAAGCATCGAGTTTCTCATGGTCAGCCGGCGTTCCTATCTCACTGATCAAGCCGTCGATCTCCCCCATGATGTTCTCAGCTGCCCTGTTCTCCACCATGAAGGTGTGCACTGGGTGCCCTGCTGGTGGACGTGGCACGTCTTGGTCGTCCAAAGCGTGCTTGAACACCTCGACGTGGACGTCACAGAGGCGCTTCACCTCGGTCTCGGGGAGCCCCTCATCTATGAGGCTCTGCTCGATCTCAGCGATCTCGGTGGCGCTCACGTCCTTTACTAGGTCTGCGAACCGTTTCCTGAGCACCTCCATCTCGACACCGTCATGGAGGTCCCTAATTATACTTTTCAGGATCTCCTTGCGTTGCTCTGCTACGTCATCCTTGCTGTGCCTATCGATCTCTTCCTTGATCTTCTTGGCCAGCTCCTCGACCGTGAAGCCGCCGCTCTGCGCCACCTTCTCCAACGTGGCTATCTTGAACATGGTCTCTCTGAGAACCGGGTTCTTGAGTCTCTCGTAATGAGGTGACAATGTGGGTATAAACTCTATGAGGAATGGATACTTGTCCACGAGATCCTTAAGCTTGGTTTCGGGCTTCAAATCCATTACAATTCACTGTGATCATCAATGAAAGAGGGCTTAAAAACAACACCACGAATCCATGAACAAGATGAATAAGGAAGTTACACGCCACTGAAGTACTCGTAAACACCCTGACTGACGAGGGCTATCGCCTCCTCGGCGGCGTACACGTCCTCAGCGCCCATTGTGAAGCAGCTCAACGCGTAGCGTTCACCTGTATCCTTGAGCGTGACTACGCCTACGTCATTCCTGACGCCCGGTAAGCTGCCTGTCTTTCGCTGCATGGTCACTTTCTTTTGGGGCAGGTACTTGGGTATCCTGTAAGTGCCTGTCTGGCACTTTCCCATGATCTCCAGTATGGCTTCGCAGCTTTCACTGCTCGCTGCCTCCCCGTTTGCGATGAGTTCCAGAAGTCTCGTCATCTCGTTGGGGGTGCTGACATCGTTGTTCACTACTCCGAGGCTCCATGATCCCGCGTAGTCGCCTCCCTCGGATGCCTCCTTGAAACGGGTTAAAGTCATCTCGTTTAACGGCAAGTCATTGATCCCTACGAGGTCGAAGAGAATCTCCCTGCAGTACTTGACAACCTTGGTCTGCTTTAGACCCAGTTTCTTCATCGTATCGTTGACGTTGTCCATGCCCACCTTCTCGACTATCAGATCGGTGGCCGTGTTGTCGCTCACTATCATCATGAGGCTGAGAAGATCCTTCAGGCTCACAAGCATACCCTCGGACAGCTCCTTTAGTACCCCCGAGCCCGGCACCTTAGCTTCCTCTGTGAGAACGATCTGCTGGTCGAGTGCCAGTCTGCCTTGCTCTACCTGCCTGTAGAACTCTAGCAACACTGGTACCTTGAAGGTGCTGGCTGTAGGGAACAGTTTATCCCCGTTCATGTGCGCTGCTTCCTCTGTATCAAGATGCTTAACCGAGACCCCGAGAAACCCCTTGAAGCCCTCAGCTGGTCCCTTAATCGAATCAATGAGGCCCATGTATCAGACTATGAAGTCTATAGCCAAAAACCTTCGCAGATTTTTAGTATTCAGTACACACTGAACACTTGATGAGTATGTCTAAGGAATCAGTTTATGAAGCCGAGGTCGTCAGTGTTCTGAAAAACTGTAGCGCTGGTCACAAGGTAGGAGACAAGTTCAGTATTAACACCCACAAAACGGATGGAATCTGCGGGTACTGCTACCACGACATGTTCCCCACGTTGATGAACATGTGTTACGGCGGCCAGATACCATGGATGAACAATGACGAGTGGAAGTACGAGTGCCCAGACAGATGGAACCTAGTCACCTTCAAAGTCACTAAGAAGAAGTGACTAATCTCCTCTCATAGTCTCTTTTTGGATGTCTTTCTCTCTCCATTATTTCACGAAAGTTTATATGGTATTCAGTGTCACAAGCTGGGACTTTAAGGGGCGATGAACGATGGGGGAGCCGTTATCAAGAAAAGGCGTGTTTTGGTTCATTCAGGGCAACGTCAAGATACTTATGCTTTGCAGGGTTCTCTGGTCCGCCAGCACAAGTATCATCTATCCCTTCTTTAGCCTCTACATCCTCGCCCTTGGCGGTACAAGTACAGAGATAGGGCTCATCAACAGTCTTGGCATCCTCGCCGGCATGGTCCTATACCCTGTTGGCGGATATATCGCTGACAAAGCTGGCCGAGTCAAGCTCATAGGATACAGCACGCTCCTCTACACCTTTGCTCACCTATTCTTCGTGGTGGCAAATGACTGGAGGGTCATCGCGTTGGGCCAGTTCTTCGGTCAGCTTTTCCTCTTCTACATGCCCGCCATGAATGCTCTTGAGGCTGACAGTCTACCGCCGGGCGTTAGGGGCAGAGGCTTTGCCATAATGATGACTGTGCCAGGGGCGGTGAGGATCATTGCGCCCATATTTGGTGGCTATATCATCGAGTGGTTTCAGATCAGTAGTGGCCTCACGGAGAATCAGGCGCTGATTCTGGCAGTAAGGATCTGTTGGAGCATCGCGTTCCTCACGGGGCTCGTCGTTGCGTGGATCAGACTTACTTACCTCAAGGAAACCGTCACCGACGTGAAGCCAGAGAACATGTTCAGGTTCAGCGAGCTTCCTAAGATGATAATGCCGGCGTATCGGAGCATCCTTGACAGCATCAAATGGATGGACAGTAGCCTCAAGATCATCGTTGGCATCGAGATGTTCGCCAGCTTCTTCATCGCCATGAGCGCCCCCTTCTACGTGGTTTACGCGAAGCAAATTATCGGCCTCACTGAGAGTCAGTGGGGCTTAGTCATGTTCCTCAGCGGCCTCGTAGGCGTGGGACTAGCGTTTCCCCTCGGAACCGCGGTGGACAAGCTTGGGCCAAGAAAGATGATACTCACAGGAATGCTACTGGCACCCATAACCCTGTGGAGCTACCAGTACGTCGGCGGCTTCATTGGAGTCGCGTTGATTCTCTGCGGCGTCGCGCTATGCAACAGCATGATGATGCCTGCGTTCAGCACAATCATCGCTAACATGATTCCACGTGAGCGCCGTGGACGCCTCTACAGCCTAATAGGTGAACGAGGTATCATGATTAGCTTCGGTAACTTCTGGGGTGGTGGATTCCTATTGTTCCCGCCGGCAGCGCTGGGCAGTTACGTTGGTGGATGGGTGTACAAGATGAACCCCAACTACCCTTGGATGATCACCGCTGGAGCGTTGCTGGTGTCCCTTGTGCTCATTTTCATGTTCGTGAAGGAACCTGAGCAAGCCCAGCAATAGCAATAGATGAACAATCTTTCCTTCAATGATCACTGAATACGGAAAGGTATATCCATAGGTAAAGTACCCCTACCATGATTCTCGGGGCGAAAAAATGACTGAGGCGCTACAAAAAGAACAAGGCATGTTCTGGTTCATCCGGGGCAACATACGCACACTAATGATATGCAGGGTCCTATGGAGTCTGAGCACAAGCATCGTTTACCCTTACTTCAGCTTCTATATACTCGCGCTAGGTGGAACAGAGAAAGAGATCGGTCTCATCAGCAGTGTAGGCATCCTAGCCGGCATGATACTTTATCCTGTTGGAGGGTTTCTAGCTGACAGGGTTGGAAGAGTCAAGCTCATCGGGTACAGTACGGTTCTGTATGCTTTATCGCACATCCCATTCGTCATTGCAAACAACTGGCAGACCTTGGCTATAGGACAATTCCTCGCCCAGCTTCTCTTGTTCTACACTCCCGCAATGAACGCTTTGAGCAGCGATAGCCTACCACCAGGCGTCAGGGGAAGAGGCTTTGCCATAATGATGGCGGTACCACAGGCTATACGGATTCTCGCTCCATTCATCGGTGGACAGTTAATCGCTTATTTCCAGACTACAAGTGGATTAACCGAAGACCTCGCACTTATACGAGCAGTGAAGCTAGCGTGGTCTATCGCTTTCCTCACAGGATTGTTAGTTGCCTATCTGCGACTCAGGTATTTGGAGGAGACCATCGAAGATGACGAGTCTGAGAAATATAGTTGGGGTGACTTACCCCGAGTCTTCAAGGAGTCTTACCTAAGCATCATCGAGTCTGTGAGATGGATGGATAGAAGCCTCAAGACCATTGTACTCATCGAGATGGTTACAGCTTTCTTCGTTGCCATGAGCGCGCCTTTCTGGTCTGTGTACGCCAAGGCTGTAGTAGGTGTCAGTGTACCCGAGTGGGGCAATGTTAACCTGGTGAGCGGTGTCGTGGCTCTCATATTCGCTTTACCTATGGGACAGGTTGTGGATTCATGGGGCGCGAAAAAAGCTATTCTCGCCGGCATGTTAACGGCACCCTTGGTAATATTTCTCTTTCAGTACACAACCGGATTCTGGACGGTAGCCCTCGCCATCACTGTGATCTCAGTATGCAACAAGATAATGATCCCTGGGTTCAGCACCCTCATCGCCAATATGATCCCACGTGAGCGCCGTGGCCGCCTCTACAGCCTCCTCGGAGAGCGTGGCGTACAGATAAGCTGGGGTAACTTCTGGGGTGGAGGATTCCTCATATTCCCACCTGCTGCGATGGGTGCATGGGTGGGTGGACAACTCTATGCTTATAGTCCTACACTGGTCTGGCAGATAACAAGCGTAGCGATCCTGTTCTCTGCTCTCATGGTCTTGTTCTTGGTGAAGGAGCCAGAGAAAGCCCAAGTCTAATATATCTAAAATTTATCCAAAGCCTACAAAGTAAGATTTGGATGATAATAATGAAGTGGTATTAGACCCCTGTCGGAGCTGCGATCAGCGATACTGGTGGCTCAGGCTTCTTACCCAGATACATAAACAATATTGCGAACGCCTGTAGCGCTGTCACGATCCAGAAGGCCTGTATGTAGCTGCCCGTGGTGTCGTAGATCCATGCCGCGAATGTCGGGTAAACCACGTTTGTGATGGCCGTGAAGAAGGTCGTGTAACCTGTGATTGTGGCGTACGCTTTTCTCCCAAAGTAGTCGGCTCTCAGGCTTGTCTGTGCTGGGATGGTGATCCCGTAGCCAATACCGTATATGACTGCGAAAGCCATGATTGTGGGTATCGTTCTCGCGTAGATGAAGATCATTAACCCGATGGTACGCATTGTGTATCCCAGCATTAAGTATTGGCGTTCGGTGAATTTTCCGCCGAGGGTCGCTGTGAGGACCCTGCCTCCGAGACTGATTGTCGCCATTAATCCGAGGATTCCAGCGGCTGCCATGGCGTCAATTCCCAGTTCTGTGTGGAATACAATCTGATGCATCGTTATCATAGCTAGGGTTCCTCCGTTAAGCATAAACGCGATGAGAATCATCCAGAAGCTCCTTGTCTTCAGTGCTTCTTGAGGCGTAAAATCGTAGCCAAAGTCTAGGTTGGATTTTGTTTCCCCGTTCTCATCCAGCTCTAGTTTTACTCCATCTGGAAGCATCCCGTATGCCTCTGGTGGCTTATCCTTCATGAAAAACCATGCAAGTGGAATCGCGATAAGAGCAGTGGAGACGACAACAAACATGAGCGCATGCCTCCACGAGTAATTGAGTATGATCCACGTCATGACAGGCACGATGATAGGTGCACCGAGTCCACCGCCGATAGTAACGATACCGATGGCCCTGCTCCTATCCTTAACGAACCATTTTGCCACTGCGCTGTTCACCGTATCGTAAAGGCCGAGGTTGAAGCCGAGGCTGACGATTAATCCCCAGACAATGACAAACTGCCAAATAGTCTTCACGAATAATACCGCGATTAGACCAATACACGCAATTATTGTCGAGAGAATGGTGATCTTTCGTTCACCATACTTATCGATGAGCATACCTCCGAAAGGACCCTCAAGACCTCCCTCTATGCTTCGCATGCTGAAAGCGAGGCTGAGCTGAGTCCTTGTCCACCCAAATTCAGCGATGAGAGGCCCGAACAAGGCGCCCATCCCGTAGTACCAGCTTCCATAGCCCCAGCAAGCGATGATAGCTCCGGCGAAAACCGTCTTCCATCCGAAGAAGAGGTTATCCCATTTTTGTTTGAGTGTCAGATTTTGGGTCATTACCCTTGGAACGCTGTGTTAATCGCTTAAAAAGCTAAGCATAAACTACCTAATTTTTCGTAAATACTGTAAATACAATAAATCAGTCTTCGGGAGAGGTTGAATTCATCGTGTCAATATTTTATAACTGGTGAGCCAAGTTCAAGCCATGAAGTATAAGGTTCTAATAAGCAGCGGAAAAAACAATGTTCCTGAGGATGTCTCAAAAGACCTTGAAGCCTACGCCGAGGTCGAGTACGTCAAACGGCCCTACACTGACAAGCTTGCAGATGCAACGGCCGTCATCGTGGGCACCGAACCGATAAACGACCAGTACTTGGACAAGGCACCTAACCTTAAAATCGTGGCAAGGTTCGGTGTAGGCTACGACTCGGTGGATGTAGACACATGCACCAAACGAGGGATTATAGTAACTCACACACCCGACGTGCTCTCAGTTGGGGTCGCTGAGCATACATGGGCACTCATCCTTGGTTTCACTAGAAGGATACCACTAGCGGATAGACACACCAAGGAGCACTGGACAAACCGTGATAGAAGCTTCCCCTTTGGATGGGATATCGAGGGCAAGACTCTGGGGATACTGGGACTCGGCCGCATCGGAGCCGAGATACTCAAAAGGGCTCAAGGATTCGACCTAAACCTCATCTACAGCGACTTGATGAGAAGAAAATATCTTGAGGAAAAGTATGGCGTCAGGTATGTTGAGTTCGAGGAGCTACTCAGGGAGTCTGATATTCTCAGCGTCAACGTGACTTTGACTCCCATGACACGTGGCATCATCGGGGAGAAAGAGCTAGCTATGATGAAGCAGGAAGCAGTGATAGTGAACACATCCCGAGGTTCTGTGATTGATGAGAAGGCACTCATACGCGCCCTAAAGGACGGTAAGATACGTGGAGCAGCACTCGACGTCTTTGAGACCGAGCCAACACCGCTGGACAACCCGTTGCTTAAACTAGAAAACGTGGTCATGTCCCCCCACATCGCCTCCGCTACATGGGAGACCAGACGAAAGATGGCTGTAAGGGCTGTGAGTAACGTGAAGGCGTTCCTTGAAGGAAAACGGCCACCCCACGTGGTCCCCGAGCAGAGGGACATCACCTTTTAAACCAGATTTGATTGACGGGGAGGCTCGAAAACCTATTAGGCTCTTTGAACGGGTTAAATTGGATAGAGATGGATATCTGGTCCAACATTCCCATAGTATTAGTCTGTTATGGGTACGTCGTGGCGCTGATCTTCATCTCTGGGCGTCTAGGTTTACCCAAGGCGTCTAGTCGTAAGTTTCTTCACGCCATGATAGGGAACCTGCCACTCATCATGCCTTTTTTCACCGAGAATATTTTCCCGTTCCTAGTTGCTTCTCCGTTCATCGTAGCCACTTACATGGTCTCACCTTACGGTCCTTGGCCTTGGCTCAGAGAGAAGCTGAGTTTTTTGTCGGATATCACGGAGGAGGGACATTTCACAGGACCCATGCTGTACGCAGTTAGCTACAGTATCCTCGCTCTCCTCTACGGTACTAACTCCTACATCGTAGCAGCTGGTGTATTCCCAATGGCCTACGGGGACAGCTCCGCTGCCATCATTGGTTCAAGGTACGGTAAGCACAGGTTTAGAGTCTTTGAGGAGAAAAGCGTTGAGGGATGTGCAGGTATGTTCCTCGGCAGCTTAGTATCTCTGGTAGCAGGTATGCTGTACTTCTCCTCGATCTATGGGTTCAGCTTCAATGCCCAGCTTGTACCAATATTAGCCGTGTCAGCAGTCGTTACGGTAGCCGAGGCGGTGACCCCCAGAGGATTAGACAACGTCACTGTGCCTCTCCTCGGGGCAGTGACCTTCATAATGATGGGTGGTGGACTCTGATGGTATTCGTAGTCATCGACGGGCTGGACGGCTCAGGTAAGAGCACTCAGGCAAGGCTCCTCTGCGAGAAAGTCGCTGATAAGGGGTTATCGTTCATCGTCAGGACTCATCCCTCTGGTGATAACTGGTTCGGACAGATGGGTCGAGGCTACCTGCTGATGGAGGGGAGGCGCGCTAGGATAGCGGCGTCTCTGTTCTACATACTGGATGTGTTCAGGTCCCTCATCCTCTATGGGTGGAGGCGTTGCGACTACTTGGTCTTCGTAAGGTACCTAATGGGTACAGCCTACCTTCCTAGACCCCTTGATAGGTTCGCGTATCTATTCTTCCTGCGGTCTCTTCCCACCAGCGAGCACATGTACTTCATCGATGTCTCACCTGATGAGGCTCATCAGCGAATAGAGGCCAACAGGAGCCAGAAAGAGATGTTCGAGAGCAGGGAGAAGCTCGTCGAGGTCAGAGGCAATGTGCTACGCCTGATAAGGAACGGTGAGTGGACAGTGGTTGACGGCGACAAGCCGACACTAATCATCCATGATGAACTCATGCGGAGCTTGGCTCTCTAATCCTGCTAATAGTGACCATACTTAGCATCAGGGTGAATACTTGCACGTAGAGAGGCGCCCTGAACCCATAGTTCTCTAGAAGCAAACCTGCTAACCATGGTGCAGGTATGGCGCTGATTCTTCCATATGCATCTATCTTACCCATGACGCTGCTGCGCCTTTCTTGAGGCACCGTCTCGCTTATGAGACTGGTCCAACTTGGAATCCAGAAGCAGATGTCTATGGCACTGACACCATTGAAGAAGATGAACGCGGCAACCGATTTGAACGCGATGAACCCAAGCACAGATACCTGAGCCATAATTAAGCTGCCCATCATCATCCATTTTCTCCCTTTTCTATCAGCCAGTTTACCGAAAGGTATGCTTCCCACAGCCCATACGAGGTTGAAGCCGCTAGTCATGAGCCCAAGCTCCAGCGTCGTGAAACCGTAAAAATCAGTCAAGGCGCCGTAGAAGAGGCTGTACGCAACGGCGTACCCGAAGCCCTGTATGAACATGATAATGTAGAGCGGTAAGTTCTCTTTCTCCGGGACGAAGGCTCCGCTGATCCTATCCGTGAGGGGTTCACTAGCATCCCCGTTGTCCTCAAGCTCCAGCGTCTCCTTGATGTATAGCAGGAGAAGTATCACTCCTAGGATTTCCGTGACGAGTGTGACATAGAGAATAATTGAGTAGCCTCCAGTGAGAGCGATGTATCCTCCAGCCGAGGCCATGAGTGTACTCGTTCCCTGACTGATGGCCATCAAAGTGCTCAGTGCGGTAGCCCTCTGGGGTGTCTCGACTGACTCAGCTATCAACGCGCTTCTCGCTGGGTTTGCCATCATGAACAAAGCTGAGAAGCCGATGAAAAACGCGAATACCATTAGTGCTAGGTAGCTCTCGCTTACTATGAGGACGCCGACAGCCACGACTCTGCATACTGAACTTGCTATTACCACCGGCTTCCTCCCGTAATGGTCGCTGACGTAGCCCCACGCGAAGAGGCCGAGACCCGTGCTGACGTTGATCATGGTCTGGATTAAGCCCAGCTGGCTAAGCGAGATGCCCGTAGAGATCAGATAAGCTTGCCAGATGGGGTATAACATGCCGAATCCAATCTGACTGATGAGGGTCTGCGCCGCAAGGACACGGATGTTACCCTCCAGTGCAAGGTAACGACTGATTGACTTCATGACCTACCAGAACCACAGTGATAATGTGGATGAGAAATAAAAATGAGGTGCCTTGAGGCCTGTATCCCTAAGGGTTACTTGCTCTAAGCAGAATTACTTGGCCTGTGTGGTATAGATTATGGTTGCACACTCCATTTAGCATCCATTCATACGAGAAATCACTCGGTGGAGTAATCTCAGTGAAGTCACCATCATAATCCTTGATAGATTTCTTCAGAGCATCAGCGGCTTTCCCTAATTGTGATACTGACTCCTCCCATTCTTGCTTGGTTGAACCCCTCTTTGGCCAGTCATCAAGTTCACCAGGCGCTGGGTGTTCCATTCCCTCTAGCACCTTTTCACATATGGTCATCCAGAACGCTGTGTGGTTCACTATCTCCCAGATACTGTGTCTTTTGCTGAGAGGCCTTGCCGATGCCTCATCGATAGGTAGACCTTGTATCAGCTTGTACATCGATGGGCCATGATATCCATCTTCGAGGGACTCCTCCAGCCTTCTTATGAGTTGATCCTTCATACCCTCCATGCATCCTCCTCATTAATTCAGTTTAAAACATGGTTGAAGCGAAATAAGGATAAGTGTAAGGTGAAACTGCTGGAGAAAAATGAGGTTTTAGCCTATTCACCAAGAACCTCTTTGAAGAGTTCAAGGTTCATCCTCACATCTTTGAGGTCATACATGCCGATGTTCCACGCGTGGATGAACTCATGGAACTGGAGAGCGTACTTGATCGCCTCCTCTGCGTTGTCCCTGAGCCTTCCGGCGCTGAGTAGCTTGATGACGTAGACGCCTTTCCCGGACTCCTTGACTGCTCTGATAGCCTCGATATGCTCCTCTAGGCTCCCGTCATCGATGTGGCTGTGAGCCATGTTCAGTGTGGTACACACGATGTCGATGTCAGGGAAGTCAACTACCTGCCGGAGCGTCTCTGTGCTGTGAGTGGACATTGCAGTTGCCCGTACCTGTCCTGTTTCCTTTGCCTCCATGAAGGCCTGTAACGCTCCTGCTCTCTCCTTGAGGCTGGCGGAATAGTACTTGATCCCCGTATCGTTGGTTCGGTGATACCCTTCAGGCGGCACGATGTGGAGAAACATGATGTCCATGTACTCTGTGCCAATATCCTCAAGGCTGAACTCCACGGCCTTCCAACCTTCTTTATTTGTAGCTGCGTTAGTCTTGTCGGCAACGACCACGTCGCTTCTCTTCACCAGTTTCAAGCCTTCAGCGACGTGAGGATGAGTACCGTAATCATCGCTGGTATCCCACATGTTGACACCCAGTTCTAGTGCCCCTGCGAGTATCCTACCTCCCTCTAGGGGTGTCTTGTCTCCCTGTGTCTTCTGCCCATCCGGTCCTTTCTTGATGTTGAATGGCTCCGTGCCGAAACAGAGCCTTGAGACCTCTAGACCGGTGTCCCCCAGCTTGATCTTTCTCAAATAATTCACCTAGTAGTTGGAGAAGTGGGCGTGAGCTATCTTAGGTTTGCCGTTGACCTTCACAAAGACTAAGGTCACTGGTCCTTTCTGGGTCAGGTCGCTGCCTTTTCGCTGGAACAGCCAATCCGCCTTCACCACCGCCGTGTCGCTGAACTCCTCGATGGAAACGTCTTCCAGCCACAGCGTGTTCCCAATGTCCTTCCCGCCCTCGATGAACCCGAACTCTTTGTGATGCGCCACAAGATTGTCGATACCCTTTATGAGTCCCTGTTTCTCTGAGCTGAAATAGGTGACCCTCTCGTCAATCAGGAACAACTCCTTGACTCTATTCAGGTTATAATTGTTCCAGATCTTGACCCATTCATTCACTGCTTCCTCTATCTCCATCCAGATTCCCATAATTGATCCATAACCCCTGAAGGATAAAAGGAGTCACTAAAGGTATAGACCCTGTTTCTATAGAAAAAGTAGCGAGAATAATACACAAAGTTCCCTCTACAACCCTTATACATACTCGTAGTGTGCAAAAGCCGAGGACATGGACCACCCAAACGGTCCGTGATAGCCCCTCAGGGGTAAACGCAGATGAGTAAATACGAACAAATAGTAAACTTCACAGTGGGTGAAGTGGATTACGGGGTACCAGTCAGCCAGGTCCGTGAGGTCAGGGACTGCCAGGAAGTAACCCCGGTTACCGGAACACCTCACTGGGTGGACGGCGTAACAAACCTCAGAGACCAGATCATCATTATCGTTGACATAAGGAAAAGACTTGACCTAGCGGATGACGAGGGAGGCAGAAACAAAATCATAGTTATCGAGTCCCACAAGTCAACTGTAGGTGTTGTCGTTGACACCGTTACCGAGGTCAGTGATATCGACGAAGAAGATATCTCACGGAATCTCATGTTTAGCAAAGATCAGAGCTACATCAAAGGTATAGGTAAACAGGATGACAAACTCGTTGTGATTCTGGACCTTGAGTTAATTGTTGACGGGGTCCATGAGGTCATGGATATTTCTCCGTTCCTAGACCAGATGGCTGAACAAGTTACCGCTTCTTAATACCCTTTTATTTCATCCTTACGTTCAGTATGCGTTATGAGTGACAAACGCCCGATAAGGCCGTTCATGGTAATCTTCTCTGGGCAGGCCTTCAGCCTTTTTGGAAGTAGGCTAGTCCAGTTCGCTTTGGTCTGGTACATCACAGCCACAACGGGAACAGCTTCCACGCTGGCTTTCGCTTCCATCGTAGCCATGGTGCCTCAAGTCTTCGTGGGGCCATTCGCCGGAGCACTAGTTGATAGGTGGAACAGGAAGCTTGTCATGATGGTCTCAGACTCGTTAATCGCTCTCGTAGTAGTGGTGTTAGCGTTTCTTTTCTCAACGGGCAACGTTCAGCTATGGCACATCTACGTTGCTATGTTCATCAGGTCGTTGGGCGGAGCCTTTCAGTGGCCAGCAATGCAGGCTACAACCACACTTATGGTGGATAGAGAACAGCTCAGCCGCATCGCTGGGATGAACCAGAGTCTACAAGGTCTTGTAGCGATTGTGGCTCCCCCCCTCGGCGCATTACTGCTTGAGATATTGCCGATCCAGAGCATTCTACTGGTTGACGTGGCGACAGCTGTTGTCGCTGTTGGGCCACTTTTCTTCATCAAGGTACCTCAGCCAATACGTGAACTCACCGAGATGAAGGGCCTGAAGACAATACTTGATGACATGAAGGAGGGCTTCAGGTTCGTGTGGAAGTGGAAGGGCCTAAGGTTCATCCTAGCCATGTCAATGCTCATCAATTTCCTCATGAACCCCGCGTTCAGTCTGCTTCCCCTCGTTGTGACCAACCACTTCAATGGAGGCGCTGTCGAGCTTGGGTGGCTTCAGTCAGCCAACGGCGTAGGAATGATAGCTGGCGGCTTACTTCTTGGTATATGGGGTGGATTCAAGAAACGTATCGTGACCGCTATGTCATCGATAATCGTTGGAGGTATCTTCCTTGAGGCCTTCGCCTTCATGCCTCCTGAGTTATTCAACGTTGCCATTGGATGTGTGTTCATGTTCGCCGTGTTCAACTCTATGGCCAACGCAACGTTCTTCTCATCGATGCAATCTGTGATCCCGCCCGAGATGCAGGGAAGAGTGTTCACGATACTCATGAGTTTTAGCGGAGGCATGACACCTATCGGCTTGGCTTTCGCTGGACCAGTATCAGATGCCTTGGGTATATTCATATGGTTTAGGTTAGGAGGCGTGGTCATTTCACTCATGGGCGTAGTGGCATTCTTCATCCCGGCAGTTATGAAATTCGAGGAAGAAGCAGGTATCACCACTGTTCCACTTGAAGAGTAACTGCTCAGAGAAGACTGTTATAATCTTGAAAACCATCTAGATTTCATGCAGCCCATCATTATTGTACGCCACGGACAGGCAGAGCACAACGTAAGCGACCTTACTGGAGGCTGGACAGACTCATCCCTAACCGAATTAGGAGAGAGACAGGCCAGGGCAGTCGCCGAGAGGCTTGGGAGAGAGTTGAAGGGCCACAATGTTCGGATATTGAGCAGTGACCTTAAAAGAGCTAAACAAACCTGCGAGGCCATCGCAGGAGTGCTCGGATTGAGCCCTGAGTATCATAAAGAACTCCGTGAGTTCAATAATGGTGTTGCAGCCAATAAAAGAAGAGATGAAGTCAAGGATTTCTATAGGGAAGTAACCGATCCCATCGTCGACTGGCAACCCTACCCTGAGTCTGAGACATGGAGAACTTTTCATCACAGAGTCGCGGGGTTCATGGATAAGGTCTTGGAGATTCATGACAGGCCTCTTTTAATTGTCTGCCACGGCGGTACCGTTAACCAGTTACTATCATGGTGGCTCCAGTTCCCGGTGGAGACTCTGAACACAGCGAGTTTCCACAGCGCGCCAACGGCCATCACCGTTCTGACACTATCTGGATTCAAAGAGAGACAGATAGAACGACTCAACGACGCTTCACACCTTGCGGAGGTTTCCGGTATCCCACCAATACCGTTCGAGTCATGAGGAAAAGACTTAGCCCCCGACTGAACCATATCGCCCGGACAGGAATGAGCGTTACATCTGGTTTTGTGCACTTCCCACAGCTCCCGGAGCACGTTTTGGGTATAAACAGCCCCTCGATGCCCCTTGAGATGAGCGGTAAGGTCATGGAGGTTATGGCGGATTACCTGAGCAGAGGACTCCCGTAGCTCCAGTAAAATATTATTAGCTGCAGTGTCAACCTTCAAATGTGGACAAGCTCAAGGTGGGGAAGCTGCTGGGCTTTCTTTCTCTGATTTTTCTCAGCGGGTTTGTATCCATCTTCTATCTTGATCTTCTCAACCCCTTCGTTTTCATCTATCTCAAGATAATCGCAGTGGGTGTAATCCCCAGCGTCATCTGTTTCAGCTGGCTATACTTCTGGAGGGACTTTGAGGACCCCTTCAGGTACCTGAGCTTGTGGAACTGTGGGACCCAGGTATTGTTTCTAGGGGTGAACCTCTTCAGGGTGCAGGTTAAGGCTTGGGGGGTTCTAGGGGTCCTCTACCTACTGCTCTCTGTTGTCCTGTTGGGGTTCTACCTGACTGATATTCACATGACCAAGTGGGGTTTCTTCACCTTAAGTGGGTTGATATTGCTTAACGTGGTGCTAGCCTTTGCTGTTACTTTAACCACTTTTGATTACCTTCACCCAGTCTTCGCTTATTCAAGCAACAATCGTATCCTCACTGTAGGGAGCTTTGTTACTGAACTTAGCGTCATGGGCGCCCTCTTCACAAGCAGCAGCCAGCTTTACTGGCATGACATACTGACTAGGAGACGTGAGCAGGCTATGGTGGAGGCCATCTTCGCCTCACTGTAAAATTCTAGCGGACGGCTGGGAGAATGAATCTCTCAGGCAGCCTTATGGAGTAGTCAAAGGTCTCGGGGCTGCTGCTCGTGAATACCGCGACCATGTCATCCTCCGGGAACACGAATATGAATTGACCCATGTAGCCGAGGGCTAAGTAGTACCCGTCGTCGTCAACCCACCACTGGTACCCGTAACCGTCCTTGATGTTGGCGTCGATCCGGTGCCTTGTGGCTTCCTCGACCCAGTTTTCGGAGATAACCTGTTCGCCGTCCCATTCTCCTTTATTGAGGAACAGGTATCCTATCTTGGCCATGCTGTGAGGGGTGAGGTACAGTGAGCTGTATCCCCAGTTGCGGCCCATCTTATCTGTTCTCCAATCATAATCTGTGATCCCGAGTGAACTGAACAGTCGTTGTTCCGCGTACTCGGCGGCTGAGAGCCCAGTCTTCTCCGTGATTATGCATGAAAGTAGATGGCTTACTCCGTTTGTGTACTCGAACCGGCTTCCAGGCTCGAACTCCATCGGTAGATCCATAACGTACTTGACAGCGTCCTCTGCGTCATGCATGTCTCCAAGCTTCTCCCACTCGTAGAGCCAACTGTCTCTCGCGTCGTAGCCAGCGCTCATCATCAACATATCCTCTAAGGTTATGCTCTGCTTCAGGTCGTCGAGGTTCTCGGGCTCTATCTCTGGGAACAAGTCCAGCAGCAACACATCAGTTCCATCTATGAAGCCGTCCTCGATGGCTAGCCCTATCAGTGTCGAGACGACGCTCTTCGTGCAGCTGTAGACTATGTGAAGATCATCTTTCTCATAGTCACCGAAGTACTCATCCAGCACCACGTAGCTGTTCTTTATCACGAGGGCGTTGTCAACGTCGAAGCCGCTTCCTCTGATGTCGTCAACCATCCGTTGCAGTGAATCGCTGTCTAGTCCCACCTCATCTGGGTGAGCGTACCTCCATTCCTCAGTGGGCCAATAAGCCTCAAGTTCTCTGGGCTCTTGAGGTGCCTCGGTTTCCAGGCTCTTCATCATAGTTGCTATCGTGTCTCTCAGCCAAGCCTCGTCGCCGCTCGGAGTCAAATTATATACGACGAACATTCTGCCCTCGGGGCTGATCCATCCCGCCATCAACCCAGGGACCTCAACTCCGTTACTCGACATTGTGAATCTACGTAAAGTAACGTCTTTGCCGCTGAGTCGCATCGAGTCATCATCGCCTATATATGCGAACTCGACTTGCTCACTTGCTAGCTCGAAGATCAGGTCTATGAACTCTGAGATGCCGCTTGCTTCGTTGGACCCCCAAATGATACCTGCCACTTCTTGCTGTGATTCACCCTGTA
The DNA here is from genome assembly GCA_026014815.1 of Candidatus Bathyarchaeota archaeon. Taxonomy (GTDB): domain Archaea; phylum Thermoproteota; class Bathyarchaeia; order TCS64; family TCS64; genus RBG-16-57-9. The sequence goes on along the minus strand of JAOZHP010000140.1, from coordinate 47,192 downwards.
GGTCTCCAAGCCAGTAACTCGGTCGTGTATCCATAACCATCTGCTCAACCATCGTGAGGTCTTTGGGGTAGGTGAAGCTGAACCCGTAATTACTGTACTTGGTGAAACCCAGAGGCGGGGCCTCCCTGTTATTCCAAAGATTTCCTCCGGTCACCAGTAACACCACCAATGTGACGGCTGCTAGGCCACGGAGTTCATCTTGGTCAATCTCAATCATTTCACTCAACTAGATGTACTGCAGTATGGGTTTGGGGTATTTTCTCTTCAGCTTCTCATACCTAAGGCACAACTGCCAGAGCACAACAAGCCCCACAACCCAGAAGAGCAGTGTTTCACCCAACTCTAGGAAGAAGGGGGGCGCGCCTACACCAGGGGCGAAGTCAGGCCACCGCGCTCTATACAGCCATAGATGCGTCAGGTAGAAGAAGAGGGGGTTCCTGCCAAAGACAAGTATGGCGCCTGTAACGCCCTTATGGAACCATTCCTTGTCTTGCAGGTGTAGTCCAAGTGCTAGGAATAGACACATGCCTCCCAGTGACCATAATAGGAAAGCCACGCTTGGGGGGTACTTGGACACGTATAGCCAATCGACTAGGCTGCTCCCCCTCCTCGCCAGCAGATTACCATACCCGTTGAGCCATCTCACTATGAAGAACGTCACTATCGAGATGACCCCAGATATCGCTATGGGTACCTTGAGTTTCTTCACCTCATTCAGGTCTTTACCAGAGAGATAGTTACCGAAGCTCCACCCTATGCCCATGACACCCACCCACGGTATTATGGGGTATAACGCGAAGTACGGCCACCTCTCAAAGTTCGGTTCATGAAGGATAGTTCGTAGGTACCAGCCCCAGTTTGGCCTAGTCGGAATGAAGTCTAGGCTTAGGAAACTATGATTGAGCACGATGATAAGGCTCAAGGCAAGGATTATCTTGGTCGGCAGCTTCCTTGCCACGCTAAATATTATCAGACTGACTCCGATGCACGCTATAACCCCGAAATATGTCCAAGGAAGAGTGAAAGCGGGGGAAACAAATGCTGCCTCAAGGAAAAGGAGAACTAGCCCCCTCTTGATCATGTGTACCGTCATGTTGGCCTCAGACTCTCCTCTGCTCAGCCTCTTGGCTGCTGATAACGCGAGCACGGTGCCTGCTAGGAATATGAATGATGGAGCACAGTAGTGGCTTACGAACCTTAGCAGGAACCAGAGTGTATCCGCGAAAGGAGGTGCACGGCCTAGAATCCCTTCACCCCCGTGATGTAACTCGTTCCAGAAACCTGAGACATGATCCCACGCCATGATAGCCATCACTATGCCTCGCGCGAAATCTATGAACTCAAGCCTAGAAGTCCTGATCTGAACCTTTTCCACTGTTTCCTGTATAGTTGAAGCCAAAGTACTCAATGCACTTTACTCTAATATACTAAAATAACATCTGTTCAAGCCCATTCATGGGAACTAATCACCGTTCATGAAAAAATAGCACATTATGCAGGGGTTACGTTACTTTCAGCTTCTCCAAGAGAAGGCTTTCACATATGTCAAGCCGTAGCACGCCGTTCTCTCCTGTGATTTCAAGTACTTTTCCCTCAACTAGCTCAACTTCAACGATTTTTCCTAGCTCTCCCTCGAATAAGACCTCTCCCTGAGACTCTTTTGACACGGCTATCTGGTGAAGGTATTCTTTGGATTTGAGTTCAACTGAGAAAGTATGTTTGTGGCTCCCCATAGGTTACCCATGTACCATCATGGGTTTAACAGGTGTTCAGGAAAACTCATGTGTTTTTAATATCCAATAGTGTATGGTAGTATCAATTATTGGTGAACGAAGTGGAGCGTTTATGCGACTTATTCTTCGATTTCAGCAACGAGGACCGTCTACAGATACTATATAGTCTACGAGAGACCCCCATGACAGTCACCAACCTCAGCAGGGAGCTAAACCTCACCACTCAGGAAGCAAGTAGACACCTATCAAGGCTAGGGGAGATGGGACTCACACTGAAGGACCCCAACGGGCTGCATCACCTGTCACCATTTGGGATGCTATCTTTGCAGCAGTTGGAGAGCTTTCGTTTCACCTCCAAGCACAGGGACTATTTCCGAAGCCACGACCTCTCGGGGCTTCCACCAGAGTTCATCTCCCGCCTCGGTGAGCTAGCGGAGAGCGAATACATCGACGATGTAATGGTTGTTTTCCACCGTATCAACCAGGTAATTAAGGACGCGGACGAACACGTCCACAGGCTCACAGATAGATACATCATAACAGCTCAGCCTGCCCAAGCCTACGCCCTCCAAAAGGGGGTACAATACCGTCTTATCGAGCCTGAGGATATTGTGGTTCCACCGGAGTTCGTTAACCCACCGATCGTAAACGAAGCACTCAGATCCGGTCAATTCATGGATCACGTGGTTGATGAGCTGAAGGTCTTCATGGCGCTCTCGGAGAAAGAACTAGCCGTAGTCTGTTTCCCGGGGACTGACGGAAAGATGGACTATCGAGGATTCTCAGCGAAAGACGAGAAAGCCATCAAGTGGACTCATGACCTGTTCAATTATTACTGGGAAGGATCAGTGACAAGAACCACCCCGTTACCTAGTCATCGTCAAAATTAACAATTATTGAGTCTCCCTGATTGGAAGGAAAAACAATGGCAACGCAACGAGATGCATCATTGTTTCCAGAGAGACTCTTATCAGCACCGGAATAATCGCTTTTAAACCTTAGTTAACTCTGAACCATCTTCGCGAAAGGACGAAAAATGATACGCCGAGGAGAATTGCTTCAAATGGTAACCCTGGAATCCTGTTTTCAGGGGGCTCAGACTCCTCTGATGAATCAGTTGTACTTGTTGTTGTCTCTTCTACAAGGCTCCATTGCTGTATCTCCATGTCAAGTATCCATGTGTCGTCCATCGCGTCACTAGCGCCGTTGTCAGAGCCTCCGAACATCACCACCAAGTCGTTCACGCTGTCGTAAACCATGCTTGAGCAGCTTCTCCCTGACGGCGTTACATCTGAGTCTACCTGTTCCCACGTGTTTTCCATGTAATCGTAGAGCCAAGTATCACCCATCATGTTGTTTCCGCCTCCCGAGCCCCCGAAAAGTATCATCTGCCCGCCTGTGTCATAGGCAAGGTTGAACCAGTACCTACCCTCTGGTTTGGGTGACGTGTTTAACTCGGTCCAGTCATCATCAGCATAATCGTAGACCCATACCTGGTCACCGTATCCATGAGTTAACAAAGTACTACCTCTCCTTGTGCTCCAGTGACCAGGGTAAAAGAGGAGCCTCTGGTTCAGGGAGTCATAGACCATGTGGCAACCATACTGCTGAAGCGGCTTAGTCTCTGGGTTCATCTGGACCCAGTTCTCTACCACAAAATCATAGACCCACGTATCGTCGGGATGCTCCTCGTTGTTTCCATAGCCTCCGAAAAGAACAACCACCCTGTTTTCTTCATCATACGCGATAGCGGCGTCGCTCCTCATGGACGGCGTGTCCGTTGGGTGTAGCTGTGTCCACATGTTGCCCTCGATATCGTATAGCCATGTGTCCCCTATCCTGTCTCTAGCGCTGAAGCCTCCGAAAAGGAAGACTTGGTGTCGATCCGGGAGGTAAACCATCATGTGGTTGAACCTGCCACTAGGCCGCACAGACGTAGTGATCTCCTCCCAGGTATGGGTCACTGGGTCGAAGCTCCAAAGGTCATTGTAGAAAGTGTAATGGTCGCTCCAGATGGCTCCACCGATAAGAATGACCTTCTCGTTTATTGGGTCGTAGATCATCCTGTTGCCCATCCGTTGACTTGGGGCGTTATCGCTCCAGCCTACAGGGATCGATGAAATTAATGAGATAAGAATGAGATAAGTTAGCAATCTGTTCCTCATAGCTGGTCAAACGTCAATATAGGGAGGTTTACTAATAATATCTGCTAATGAGTAATGTTGCTCTCTCATTAATGATACTTACAGGCACGAAAACGCTACTTGTGGTAGACGATCTTCCCGTCCACCACGGTCATCAGGTTCTTGACGTTCCGCAGGTCATCGGGCTCGATCAGCGTTGGGTCCCTATCTACGACCACGAGATCGGCCAGCTTCCCCGGCTCAATGGTTCCTTTGATGTCCTCCTCCCACGCAGCGTAGGCGCCATCGACGCCGTATGCTCTTATCGCCTCGATGGGTTCAACGCCTTCACCTGCGTACAGTACTTGGCCTCCACTGGTTTTCCTCGTGACCATGCCGTATATGCCGACCCACGGATTCGGTGTGCAGATGCTTGCATCGCTATGCCCGGGCGCTGGTATTCCCCTGTCGATGAGTGTCCTGTGGGGCCACATGTACCTCATTGCCTCCTCGCCTCTGTTAGCCTTATACGCGTCTCCAAGGTCATGGAGGAATCCTGTGGCTGAGGCGTCGATGACCCCCAGCTCAAGGAGCCTGTCCTGAATAGAGGGAGTCACGTAGCAGCAGTGCTCGATCCTGTGTCTGTGGTCTTCTCTGGGCTGTCTTTTCAACGCTTTCTCGATTGCGTCCAGAGCCCTGTCTATTCCCCTGTCTCCTACGCCGTCCAGGCCAACCCTGATCCCTGCTTTATGAGTTTCCCAGACCCTACGCTCTATGTCGTCCTGATCGTAGAGTAGCATGCCTGTGTTATCGGGCTCACCAACGTAAGGCTCATAGTATGCCGCTGTTCTTCCGCTGGTACTGGTGTCGAAGACCCACTCCACGGTGGTAATCTTGAGCCACTCATCTCCGAATGGTGTCTGGATACCCACCGCGATGGCTCCTTCCACCATGCCCTCGTCCCTACCGCTGATGTGGACCGCTGTGCGTACCTTGAGTTTGCCCTCTCGTTTAATTCGCTGCATGGCTCTGAACTCGGCTGGGCTCACCATGCTGGCGTGAATACTCGTTAACCCCAGGCTCACACACTCATCGTAGACGATAAGGAGTCCACGGTAGAACTCGTCCTCACTGTATGGTGGCATCTTGTGATAGACAAGGTCCTTCGCGGCCTCTCTTAGAAGTCCATTGGGCTCACCGTTCTCGTCTTTCTCGATCTTTCCGTGGCGAGGGTCAGGGGTGTCTCGTGTGATACCACCGATCTCCAATGCAAGGCTGTTGGCAACCCCGTTATGACCATCACGTCTCTGGATGTACAATGGGTTCTCAGGTGCGACATCGTCAAGCTCCTGCTTTGTCGGGTACCTCCCCATCTTGACGTCGTCCATCCTGTAACCCAGAATCCAGTTGCCCTTGGGGGTCTCGGTTACCTTCCTCTTTACGACGTTAAGCATCTCATCGACGCTGGTGAAATCGGGGCCGCAAGCAATCCCACGTATTAGATAAGCGCCCCAGCTTCCCCCGGGGTGCATGTGGCTATCGATTAAACCGGGGAGCATGGTTTTTCCGTCAAGGTCATGTACCTCTGTCTTTTTTCCTAATACCTCTTTGATGTGCTCTGATGTACCTACTCTGAAAATCTTGCCGTCCTTTACTGCAACAGCTTCGGCAACACTGTTTTCCTTGTCTACCGTGATGACCTTGCCGTTGATGAAGGCTAGGTCCGCACATAAGTCGTCGGGGATAACCATGAGAATCAGTGGTAATGGTGCAGTCTGAATATTTTACGTTTCCAGCTACTTCTGTTCTATGGCCTCATCCGGAGTCTCGGCTTGGTTGAGGGTGGTGAGCACATCTTGGGCCATGTCCTGCATTGAATGCGTTATCATCAGTTCGTCGGGACTCAACTCAAATCTATAAACGTGTGACTTAACCTGTTTAAAGACGATTTAATTTTTATAGGGACCCTTTACTGGACGCTTAAAATCGGTGACTCAGCGAGACTTAGAATGATCCTTGATTGTGTCTCCAACCAGAATCTGTAATCTCCTTCATTCTCTGGGGTAAACATGAAAACATAGGAGCCCTCAGAGCTTGACGCTAAGGGAAGCTCCTTCTCGATCACAGCGACCGGTTCATCGACTCCATCCATGAAAACACTACAAGTGACGTTCTCACGGATGCTATGAACACGCGTGGGGTTACTGAACCTAGCACCGATATGAACACTCTGGCCCATCTCCGTGACAGTGATCTCGCTTCCATCGAACTCTTGCCACTTTGAGGACTCATAGACGAGGCTAGGCGCTTCCACGAGTGGATATCTAATCGTGCTGAATGGTAGCCATGCGTCAAGGAACCATAGGTGTGTCTTGACTCTGCCTTTCACCTGAACCTTCACCTCACCCCCATAGCTTGAGGCTGCTTCCTCAACAATCTCTCTGAGCCCCAGCACATCCTCGATCTCCAGCCCTATTCCCCTGTCCACGAGGCCAAGGTAAGGCACCTTATCCTTCTCAAACCTATATGTCTCGTTTATCAACTCGTGGTCTTCCACTGTGAACGTCATCTCTACGTCGGAGACGGATGGCTGACGCACTATTACTGGGCTCAACGTGACGCTGATGAGCCACCTGCGAACATAGTCAGGCATCTCCGTCACCACCTTAACAGTGTTGTCTACCGATGGCAAAGTTATTGTCAATGAGACATCCAGGTCAGGTGATTCACCCTCTAATACCTCCCTGAGGTAGTCTGAAAGCTCCTCCTCGGTGACCTCGAAGAATACCTTGAGGTTCTTCATCTCCTCGAAGCTAGCGAAAAAATTCCCTGCCTCCCGGCCAATGAGCACTGCCGCGAACATGATAACTAGAGTAAGAGCACCGATGATCTCGTCTCTCTGGATAGGCTTCTTCTCTGCCATGCCTCAAACTCTATGGGAAACCGCGAGATATAGCGCTTATCAGGATTCAACTCCACTGAAATAGTGTTCTAAACTAAAACAAAATGATGACCAAAACGGATTAGAAGAGATACAGCTTGTAAGTCACTGTAGAGTTTGAGGTCGACGGCTACACAAGCGGTTTAATCAACGTTGACCCGGGAAAAGTAGACTATATCACAAAGGCAAATGGGCTTCTAGGCGACTACAGCGAAGAGATTTACGGCAAAACAGTGAAAGAAATAAGAGCATGGCTAAATCTCGTGGGACTTTGTTAAAATCCGTGAAAAAATTGCAAAACATTAAAAAAACATGGTGGATTATGCTCCCTAATCCGGAGAGCCACACATGAAGTCAATGATCCACAACGGCGTCATGGTACCCCCACGATATGAAGCACAGGGACTCACAGTAATCATCAAAGGCAAGGAACACCGGCTCACCCCAGTTCAAGAGGAGCGAGCAGTAGCCTGGGCAAAAAAGATAGGCACTCCATACGTAGAGGACCCGGTATTCGCCGAAAACTTTCACCTAGATTTCAGTGAGGTGTTGGGGTTCAAGGTTCAACCGAGTGACGTTGATTACACGAGTATCTACCGCTTAGTCGAGGAGGAAAGGGAGTACAAGAAGAACCTCGCCAAGGAAGAGAAGAAACGTCTCGCCGAGGACCGGAAGGTAATTCGTGAAGCCAACAAGGAAAAGTATGGATGGGCTACATTCGACGATGAACGCAGCGAGCTGGGTAACTACACCGTGGAGCCAAGCAGTATTTTCATGGGTCGTGGTCAGCACCCATTCAGAGGTAAATGGAAGGAAGGTCCAAGCCACGAGGATATTATTCTTAACCTCAGCCCAGACGCGCCGAGACCCCTTGGTGACTGGAAGGAGATCACGTGGGACAACGAGAGCATCTGGGTCGCGAAGTGGAAGGACAAGCTCACCGAGAAAATGAAGTACGTGTGGCCACATGACAGCAGCCCCATCAAGCAGAAGAAAGAGATAGAGAAATTCAACAAGGCGTTGGAGCTCAGGAAGAACCTATCTTGGGTCAAGAGACACATCATGGATAATATGACCCACGAGGACGTTAAACGCCGAAAGACAGCTACAGTCAGCTATCTTATCGACGCCCTAAATTTCAGGGTCGGCGACGAGAAAGACGAGGACGAGGAAGCAGACACAGTAGGCGCCTCCACACTCAGGGCAGAACACCTCCACTTCAACGAGGACGGCACCGTCACATTCGATTTCTTAGGAAAAGACAGCGTAAGATTCCTCTTAACAACAGAGGTCGACCCACAAGCGTTTGAAAACCTGAAGGAGTTCGCAGAGTCAGCCGGTGATGGCGCACTCTTTGATGAGGTGAATAGTAGCGTCGTAAGCGAGTTCTTAGACGAGGTGATGGAGGGAATCACGGCAAAGGTGTTCCGTACATGCCACGCGACAGTCATCGTGGAGGACAAGCTAAAGGAACTACCGGTAACCAAGGATGACCCTGACTACAAGAAGAAGCACATGGCGACGATGGCTAACCTTGAGGCAGCTATCACGTGCAACCACAAACGCACAATACCCAAGACATGGGCGCAGAGCTTAGAGAAGAAGAAAGAGCGCCTCGCCAACCGTAAGATAAAGTCAAGGGAACGAGAACGGAAGGCCCGCCAGAAGATAATGGAAGCCAACGAAAAGTACAGGGAACGACTGGCAAGATACGAGGAGAAGCTAGAACTCTACAAGATACAGTTAGACGACCTCAAGAAGCAGCTCAAAGAGAAAGAGGAGCAGGGCAAGTCCACGACCGGCCTCGAGAAACGTATAGTATCCAAGAGGAAATCCATCAAGACCCAGAGGGAGCGAAATATTAACCTGAAGAACAAGCATCGTGAACGCCAAGACAAACGTAAGCTAAGCCTAGAGAACATGCGTGCCCGTAACAAGGCAGCAATCGAGAAGGCAACCCTGCAGGTGGAAGCGTACGAACTCACCCGAGACTATAACCTGGGCACCAGCCTCAAGAGCTATATCGACCCACGGGTCTACTTCGACTGGGGCAGGAAGATAGAGTACGACTGGCGAAACTATTACAGCAAGACCCTTGAGAAAAAGTTCAGCTGGGTGGACCCCGAGCCCCCAACTCAGCAATGATAATCACAGTCGTTACACCTTGGATTGGATTGACTTGCTGGAACAACTGAAGAAGGTATTGCCCTACTGGACCAAGTTGAATCTATTGTTGGCGGCGGTATCCATTGTATCCGCTATAATCCTGTGGATCAGTCATTCCGTGTATCCAGTAACTGAAGGTCTCCTTGGGTTCACTATCATATCACTCATCAACTCGCTGTTCCTCATCTACTGGACTTTCTGGTTCATCCTCGCCGTGCCACCTATCGTACTGGGGCTATACTTGTCCCGCATCGATGACGCATACTACAGTGTCGCTATACAGAACGTCGCCGCTGTGGTAGTACTTTACATCATAAAACTAATGTTCGGGTTTGACTTGCTGCCCTACGTCGGCTAGCCTCCCCCGATTGGTGGAAGAACCAGCACTGTGTCACCGTCACTAAGCAATGTATCGTATCCATCAAGGCTGACAATATCAATGTCATTGACCGAGTACATCAAGTAATCTCGCAACTCTCCATCTTGGTCATAGACATATCTATCGAGCTCATCACCATGGTTTTCAACTAATCGGTGGATCAAGCTACGCATGGTGGAGCCCTCAGGTAGCTCAACCTGCTCCAGTTTTCTCCCTGTGGCGTCCCTCGCCATGGAGTAGTACCTGATATTGACAAGCAACTTATACATCAATACGCCGTCACGGGTTAATGATGTTTCGAAAATCTTTTCCGGTCCCAAGTTTGAAGTTTACCTGAGTTTTATGACTGTCAAAGGATTCGCTGGAAAGTACCTAAGAGTAGACATGACCACTGGCACCCTAAGCGACGAGGTGTACCCCGAGGAGATGCTCAGAAAGTACCTCGGCGGGACAGGCGTAGGAGCCAAGGTCCTCTACGAGGAGGTGCCTAGAGAGATAGAGTACAGTGACCTCCGGAACATTGTCACTATCGCCTCCGGTCCACTTGGAGGCACCAGCGTCGGTGGCTCAGGCACCATCAGCCTCGTCACCAAGGGTGCTCTCACCGGCGGAGCCACATCGGTTCAGGCGAACGGTCTTTTCGGTGCTTACATGAAGTTCAGTGGATACGACGGTGTCATCATCACAGGCGCATCCGAGACATGGAAGTACCTTATCCTAAAGGATGGGAAGCCGGAGCTTCGAGACGCAACTGGCTTCCTTGGCTTAGACACCTATGAGATTACAGACGCTCTCAGAAAGGAGCTGAATACGAAAGGACGCGAAGCTAGCGTGCTTAGCATAGGCCCAGCAGGTGAAAAACTTGTCAGATGGGCAGGGGTCTTCGTGGATCATGGGCACAGCGCCAGCCACAACGGCTCAGGAGCGGTTCTTGGCAGTAAGAAGCTGAAGGCCATCGTTGCTTTCCGGGGTTCAGGCAGGATCGATATTCACGACGCAAGAGGACTACTCAAAGTCTCCCAAGAGATGTACGAGGATGTGGAGTACTTCAGGGGAACCATCGGCGGCGTGGAGAGTGGATGGAAATCTGGCAGCGGGTCACTCCCCATCAAGAACTATTCTACCTATGAGTGGGGAGCAAACGATCCCGAGGTGGACAGCTTCAGCGAGAAGGATATACGTGAAAAATATCAGACAGAACGGATACCATGTTGGAGTTGCAGACTCCTCCACAGCACAATGATGGAGATCCCTGAGGGTAAATTCAAGTGCCACGTCGAGGAGCCCGAGTACGAGCAGATGGCAGCGTGGGGCCCAGCCATAGGAAACCACGATGTAGAAGCAGCAATGATGCTCAGCGGACTCACAGACCGTCTCGGCTTCGAGAACAACGAGGCAGGATGGCTTGTGGGATGGGTTATGGAGTGCATGGAAAAGGGTTATCTCACTGAGAATCAGGTAGGCTTCAACACAGGTTTCGGAGACGTCGAAGGAGCTGAAAAGATACTTAGACTGGTGGCGAGTCGTGAAGGTTTCGGTGACCTTCTGGCTGAGGGCTTAAAACGCGTTTCCGAGAAGATAGGTGGAAAGGCAGCTGAGTCCGCCATCTACACTATGAAGGGAAACACGCCACGGGGCCATGACCACAGGACTAGGTGGGCCGAGATGTTCGATACCTGTGTCAGCAACACAAGCACCATAGAGACCCATATGAGCGTCATGGTGCCGGACGCTCAGGGACCTAAGAACCCAATGATCATCAGCACCGAAGTAGCACGCACCAAAGGCCTCATGCAGCTTGAGGACAGCGTCGGAACCTGCCGCTTCAATACACGGATGAACGCTGAACGAATCACCAGAGCCATCTCAGCAGCCACTGGCTGGGAAATGAGCACCGAGGAAGCATGGGACGTAGGAAAACGGGCGGTTAACCTGCTGAGAGCATTCAACATTCAAGTCGGCATAACATCTGAGTATGACAGACCCTCATCGAGGTATGGATCAACACCCATAGATGGCCCAACCGAAGGAATCAGCATCATGCCCCACTGGAACGAGATGCTCAAGAACTATTATGCCCTTATGGACTGGGACCCAGAAACAGGTGTACCGACGAGAAGTGTTCTCAAGAAACTGGGCATCGAGCACGTCGCTGACGACCTAGGGAACCAATAACCTTCTTTTTTTATATCGCTAGTATCATGCCACCGGCAACAATCAGTAGCATCCCTAACCCGCTTCTCATTGTGAGGGGCTCCTTGAACAGAACCCATGACAGAATGATAGCGAGTAACGGGTAACTGGCAGCGATACTGACGCTGAAACTGACCCCAGTCTTTGTTATGGCTGCGTAGTAGAAGTAGTGACCCACAGCGAAGCTCACTATCCCTGCGAGTACGTAGTAGACAGCTGAGGAGTTGAGTGCATCCACATTCAGTTTTCCGATGCCGAGTAAATACACAGCGAAAACGGCTCCAGCAGCTATACAACTCAACGCGGTTCCTACGAGAGGGTCAATCCCGTCTCCTGCCTTGCGAATCAATAATGCTTCTGCTGCCCAACAGACAGCAGCCATCAATGCGAGTTGCCAGCCATCCATGAATCTCACACCCCATGTGTGATGGAAGTGTGATTCAAGTCTTGTCCTTCTCGACAGTGTTTTATCAGCGAGGCAACGAATCTCTTCCATGAGAAATCTTGTTAAACGTAAGCTCAAGGCAGGTAAGCCGGCGTTGGGCACCTGGGTGACGGTGGGTCACCCCGATATAACCATGTACCTAGCGGACATGGGTTGGGACTGGCTGGTATGCGACATGGAGCACAGCGCCTACGGCCCCGAGACATACCACTTCATGGTACAGAGTATGCTCTATGGCAGAGACAGATGCATGCCCATGTGTAGGATACCTTGGCACGACCTCATATGGATCAAAAAAGTTATGGACGCAGGAGCCACAGGCATCGTCTCACCAAGGATCGAGACTAAAGAGCAAGCCGAGGACATGGTCCGGTTCATGAAGTATCCCCCGTGGGGGGAACGAGGAGCAGGCCCAAGGCTCGCTGCGTTCCGTGACCCCGACTACTTCCGGACAGCCAACGATGAGACTCTCTGTGTGGTCATGATCGAGACCGCGAAAGGCGTAGAGAACATCGACGAAATATTCAGTGTCGAGGGAGTGGACGCCTGTTTCGTGGGTCCCAGCGACCTGAGCCTGGACATGGGGATACACCGTCAGTATACCAACCCCGTGTTCCTCAAGACCCTGGACAGGATAGTAGAAGCCGGACAGGATCATGGCGTAGCTCCTGGTATGCACTGCTTCACGACGCCCGGTCCTACCAATATCAACGAGGCCATCGATAGAGGCTTCCTTTTCTGCGCGGTTAACAGCGACACAGCGTACCTCCGGAACGGCGTCAACGCTGCCTATGAACATATAAAGGGCTGGAAACCTGGTCAAGCAGGCGAGGAAGTAGACGTCTAACCCTCTTTTCTAAAGGTCTCTTCTTGGGTCGGCTCTGTAAAATACCTATGGAACTGCTTAGGCAGTTCCCTGTAATCAACGTTTGCTGCTTTCTCAGACAGATCAACCGAATTGTAGGTGTTCCAGAAAAGGACTACCTTGTCCTGTTCACTCTGCTTCTTAAGCCAGTCAAGTCCACCTCCGAGGGCCTTGCCTGTGTATGTTTGGTCTAGCGGGATTCCTTCCAGATTCTTCATCTCGTCCACAGCGTCACAGCCCTTCTCGGTGAAGCAAGCGTATTCCTCACCTAGATATCCGTCAAGCAGGTAGAGGTCCTCGGGTTTAACCTTCATAAGTGGAACAGAGGCATCATGCCTCTTCATGTATACGTTGATATCCCTGATCATCCTGCCCATCCGCCACTTGGTTACCAGCCACGGCATAGCGACGCGCACTCCTAGTACTTTTGTCTTCAATCCTGCTAGTTTGCATCCAAGGTTGAGGCCAGCTGTGGTCCCTATGGACCCGCATGCTACTATGATGTAGTCTGGCTCGGTTATCTCTCCCTTATCCACTTGCTGTTTGAGTTCGAATGCAGCGTTCACGAAACCCATGTTCCCTATCTCGTTGCTGGCGCCTGCTGTCACAAAGTAGGGTTTGCCACCGCCAAGCTGTGCTCTCAGGTACTTCGATATGAATGTGTAGACTTCAGCAAAGGTATTTTTGGCGAATATGAGTTCTATGCCGTAATAATGGTCCATTAGAAGGTTCTTCCTGACGTATTCCGCGTTGAGTTGATGTAGCATTATCCCTGTGGTCCTGAAACCGTGATCTGCCCCGAAGATGCCTGTGGCTAGGACTTGGTTGCTCCCGGTGCCACCTAGGGTTACGAGTGTCTTTTTTCCCTTCTCCTTGGCATCGGCTAGCATGTACTCTAGTTTTCTTACCTTGTTTCCCCCGTAGACCTTGCTGCACCTGTCATCGCGTTTAATGTATAGCTCCGAGAACCCGTGAGCCTGACCCATGTTCCCAAGCTTCTCGATGTCTGAGGGAAAATCACCTATCTTCAGCCAGGGGATACCCTCAAGTCCAGGATAAGTCTCGTTGATTATAGGCAAGATATCGATAACTTGTGTCTCAGATAATTAACAGTAACGTGGTGACCTCATGGATGAGTGTAATAAACATCGTCGAGTGGTTGAACCTTACTCATCTCAGGTTTAATAGCAAGTCTCGGAGAGTAAACGCAGGCCTTGATGCATTTTCCGCAGACCTCATCGTCGAGCCCCAAGTTGTCTAAATAGATTCGGCACTGTTCCCTGTAATCCTCCAGTTTTTGCCTGTACTGTAGGAACGTACATGCCTCTTCACAGCTTGTGCAGTCACCGCAGTCCTCCGATGACGACCTAGTTATTATGAGGGGCGTCTCGGTGATTATGCCTGAGAGCCTTATCATGCAGCTGTATCTTGGGTTAATCATGAGGCTGTTCTTTCCTCTCCATCCAATGCCCGCTTTCTCGGCGTGGACCCTGTGGCTCACAACCATGGAGAAGTATTCACTAACATGGCTGACAAGAGAAGCTATACCTGATGCGGTGGCGGTGATGGGGATGCCATCGATGGTCTCAGCCAGATTCTTGGATGTCGCGTCTAGAGCCTCGTTCAGATACGTATACCATCTGGCGTATACGTTCCAAGACTCCTTATCAATGAGACCATCCTTCTTGTGCCCTATCTTGTCCACAACGCCGTCAGGGTACACGTAAGCAAAGCTGACTATACAGCCATTCTCGAGGAGTGGTTGAAAATGGTCACCCGCGAGTGATTGAAGCGTAAGCTTCTGGACATCCATGAGACCGTTATACACATCGCTGAACGCTACCACTCCGATTATACCGCGTAACCCATGGGTCTCAGCTTCCCTTTGGAACTGTGACCTGAGCATCGTCGTGTTTTTCTTGGCTTCACTCATACTTAGATAATCACTCATAATAATTATGCTGACTTTGTAACTACTCTTCTGAGTGTTCAATTATTTCTATTCTACGCCCCTCTACTAGAGCCATCGTAATTTTTTTTCTTCCCGAGTGAAGGAGCCTCCAAACGGTTCCCCTACTTACTCCCATCTTTTCACCCGCTTGTTGCTGGTTCATGTCTTCGATGTCCACGAGCCTAAGAACCTCGATTTCCGCTGGCTCCAGTTGTACAGGCTCTCCATAGGACTTGGGCTCAGGGTTGAAGGCTTTACTTGTTGTTGTGTGGTCTATGTAGACTGGAGCGGGGTGCCTGCCGTATCTGCCTCTGCGTCTTCTTCCACGCATCATATGTTATTCTGTGCATTACCACAATATTTAAATAATTATGTGTAATAACACAAAATATGAATGTGTGCATATGCACATAAAGGAGAATAAAAAATGAGATACGGAAGAAGAAACCGATACCCAGGAAACGGGCCTTTCCGAGACCTACCCCCATACCAGCGACCAGGATACCTCTACGGAGGCAGGGGAAGAGGGTTCTGGGGGGCTGACCCATCAAAATGCGCAAGGTTCCCATGGCTACCCCGATGGTGGTGGACAAACCCCGACTATGCTTCTGCATCAGTTCCACCTATTGCCCCTGGTTATGAAGATGAGAGAAAGTTCCTCGCAGATCAAATCAAGTATCTGGAGCAGGAGCTTTCCGGTACAAAGAAACGGCTCGACGAGTTGGCTTCCCAACAGGAAACAACTTAACTCCCTTTTTTGGTGAAAATTATGAAAATTGCTTTCCCAACTGAAGGATACAGGAAGCTAAGCGACAAGGTAGCATCGACATTTTCACGTGCCCCTACGTTCACTATTGTGACTTATGAAGAAGGAAAAATTGGCGAGATAACTGTTTTTGAGAATCAGGCAGCGAGCATTAAACAAGGAGCTGGTCCATTGGCTGTTCAAAACCTCAAGAATCATGGAGTCACTACCCTCATTACTGGCGAAGTCGGTCCAGGGGCCTCCACTATACTGGATGTACTAGGTATTGAGGTTCATCAAACCAAGTCAGGGACGAAGGTAAAAAACGCGTTAGACGACTGGTTTATTAAATAAATCATTTCAAAACCTGTTTCTGGAACTCTATCCAGATCTTTTTGATTGCCTTAGCTGCAGGTGAGTTTGGGCTATGCACAACCACGGGTGCTGCGTCGACCATGGACTCGGTCACAGTCGGGTCAAAGGGCACATGCCCAAGCATATTCACGTTGTTTTCCTTGCAGAATCTGTCGATATCAGAGGTGTTGACCGTGTTCAGATCGTATTTGTTTACGATGATATGTGGCGTTACCTTGAAGTGATCCAGGAGTTCCAGTGCACGTTTCAGATCGTGGATGCCTGAAAGTGTGGGTTCGACAACCACTACTGACGCGTCGATGTTAGCGATGCTGGCGATGACTGGGCACCCGATACCCGGTGAACCGTCTACCAGAACTAGGCTCTTGTTCTTCTCCTCGGCTAACTTCGCCGCGTTTTGTCTTACCAGGGTGACTAGTTTCCCGCTGTTCTCCATACCCGGGGTCAGTCTTGCATGGCACATTGGACCGTACTGGGTCTCGCTGATGTAGGCGTGGCCGCAGATTCGCTCTATGAAGTCAATGGCCTCGACTGGACAGTTGACCACGCATACCTTGCAACCCTCGCAGTGGATGGAGTCGACAGTGTAGTCAGTGATGGCGTTGAACCTGCATAGCTCCATGCATCTACCGCATTGAACACATTTCTCTGGGTCAATGACCGCCTGGTTGAGCCCCTTGAATTCAATGGTCTCCTTGACCTCAGGTCCTAGCAGGAGGTGGAGGTTGCTGGCGTCGACATCGCAGTCAGCGAAGACAGCGTTGCTGCTGAGTGCAGCGAAGCTCGCTGTGATGGTTGTTTTTCCTGTGCCTCCTTTTCCACTGAGGATCGTTATCCGCTTCATCGCGTCATCTCCTTAATCTTTTCTAGAAGGCTCTGGAACTTTGATCTCCACTCAGGCATCTCCTTCAAGAAGGGTATGCCATCTGAGTATAGCTCAGCTATCCTCCTGTTGTAGGGTATCTCCATGAGGATCGGTATGCTTTTCTCCGAACAGAACTCGTAGACTCCCCTGTCCCCGATGCCGGCAAAGTTCACCACTACTCCAAGCGGTATCCCTAGCTGTGATACAACCTCGGTGGCTATCTCAAGGTCATGTAGCCCGAAGGGCGTGGGCTCCGTCACCATGAGGCAAAAGTCGGTGTCCTTGACTGTCTCGACCACGGGGCACGCCGATCCAGGCGCTGAGTCGAGTATGACCAGTCCTTCATCCTTGGCTTCCTCTTTAACTGCTGAGATCACTGGCACGGCGAGGGCCTCACCTATGTTGAGTTTACCGTATACGAGTTCGATTCCATCTGCTTCTCCGAGGTAGATGTCTCCGATGCTTCTCGGCTTCTCGGTTATGGCGTCTACTGGGCATATGAGTTTGCATCCTCCGCAGCTGTGGCAGAGTTCAGGAAAGACCATAGCAGTCTCTCCGACTACGAAGAGGGCGTTGAACTGACAGAACTCGGCGCATTTCCTGCAGTAAGTACACTTAGCCTCATCGATCACTGGGACCAGTAGCTCAACAGGCTTGACGGTTGTCTTGTCTGGCTGCAGAAAGATGTACACGTTGGGCTCCTCGACGTCACAGTCCAGCACTTGGTCAGCTTCTACGGATAGGGCTAGGTTTACTGCTACCAGAGTCTTCCCTGTGCCGCCTTTCCCGCTCGCGACAGTTATCTTCATGTCTAGCCTTCTAGTGCCCGTGTTTCTCGGCGTGGAGGCAGCCTTCGGTCAGCTCCCTCAGCTTTCCGTCAATAAAGTCCTTGATGCTCTGCTCCGTGCTCTCGTTCACGGCTTGGAGCACGGCTACCGTGCTGTTTTGGAACATCTGTATAGCTTTCATGCCCATGCCGCCCGATATGACAACTTCTGCACCGAGAGCCATCATTCTCTCCGGTGGGAGACCTTGTCCGCCGAAGTGGCTGCTGTCGTTCGGGGCGACACCTCTGTCAACGATCTTTCCACCGTCGACTTGATACCAACCATAATATGGGGCTCTGCCGAAGTGGGCTGAGACTCTTTCTCCTTTTTCGTCAGCTACGGGGATAACAATTTTTACCATTTTTTTCACTTTTCTTTACTATCTTCTTAGGTTCTTCTACCCCTTCCTCTACCGCTTTGGCCGAAGTGGCCACCCACGGTGGCGCGTCCTGCCTTGGAGAGCTTTCCATTCTTGAACATCTCTACGGCATTCCTGACCGAGCCTGAGGCGCCTGTGTATATCTCAATGCCTGCACTTGATAACGCCATGTGGGCGTTGGGCCCGACGTTGCCTGTGATGACTGCTTTCGCGTTCAACTTCGCTACGCTCTGGGCTGCTCCTATGCCTGCGCCGTGGGCTGATCCAATGCTTGTGTTAGAGACGGCTTCGTGGCTCATGGTCTCGGTGTCTATTATTAGAAAGGTGGGGCATCGACCGAACCTGGGGTCTACTGCGCTATCCATTGTACTGCCTGTTGAGGATACTACTATTTTCATTTTATTTCACTTTTTTCACGATTTTTTCTATGATTTCCCTGAAGGCTTTTGATGCTGGTGAGTCGGGGTTATTTAGTATGAAAGGGACTCCCGCATCGCTATCCACAGATACTTTTGGGTCCATGGGTATGCTACCAAGGAGTTCAACGTTCATCTCCTCTGAGACCTTAGCGCCGCCGCCCTCACTGAAGACGTTAATTGTTTCACCGCAATGAGGACAAATCATACCGCTCATATTCTCGACGATACCGAAGACAGGTACGTTCATTTTTCTCGCGAAAGTGATTGCCTTCTTGACGACGGCTTGGCTGACCTCGCTGGGTATTGTAACAATGATAACGCCGTCCATCTCAGGTAGTAGCTGCAGTATGCTCAGACTTTCATCTCCTGTGCCGGGTGGTAAGTCCACTAAGAGAAACTCTTGTTCTCCCCACGCTACCTCTCCGAGAAACTGGCGGATGGCTCCCATCTTGAGTGGGCCTCTCCAGATGACAGGAGCTTCATCGTTAGGCAAGAGGAAATCCATTGAGACCACCTCGACTCCCTTTGGACCAACAACAGGTGCGATGCCCGTTGGCCCCGCCCTCATTTTGGTACCTTTCAACCCTAACATCTTAGGTACGCATGGTCCCGTTAGGTCAGCATCTAGTATGGCTACTCTTCCATTATCCGCTAATCCCATCGCTAGGTTAACTGTGACGAGACTTTTTCCTACGCCTCCTTTGCCGCTGATGATCGCTATCTTATGTTGGATTTTGTTCATCCTGTTCTTGATTTGTTCCATCTGTTGGTCTTTCTGTTCCCATGGATTCTTGACTTCATGTGCTTCCGACAACGCAGTATCTCTCTTTTAGCCTAGGTTAAATCTCATGTAATAGGCTGTGTTAACAAATAAACTTACCTACAAAACTAATCTCATCAATCATAACCTTTTAGACGAACTGTGCACCACATTTGAAGCGAAGCCATTTGCACCCCAACGATAGGATCACAGGCTTTCAAGAAAGACTGCAGAGGAGCCCGAAGAACGATGCTCAGGCAGCGGTAGCAGTTCTTCTACGGCGCAGCATAGACGATGTTGAGTTATTCTTAGTTAAACGAGCGGAGGTAGCTGGTGATCCATGGAGTGGTGATATGGCTTTTCCTGGCGGTAAGAAAGGTCCTGAGGATAGTAACCTGTTTGACACAGCAGTGAGGGAGACCGTTGAGGAGACTGGTATCGATCTCAAGGACATAGAGATCTTGGGTTATATGGAGACGTTTTATTCCTCTGTAGGAACCAACTTAGCCGTTCAGCCCATCGTGTTCCATTACACAGAGGACTCTGAGATCCATCTGAACTACGAGTTGACAAGGTACGTATGGGTCCCGATGAAGGACTTCGTAAAAAGCAAGACTCACGCTATTATCAAGGGTTGGGACACACCAATATATCGTGTTGAGGGCGAGGTCGTGTGGGGCCTTACTTTCAAGATGTTGGAAAGATTATTCGAGCTGATAGAAGAGAGCTAGAGAAGCTCCCGTAGAGCCTCAGCCACTTGACCAGGCAAGTCACCGACAGACACACCCGCTTTTTTCAATGCATTAATTTTGCTCTCAGCTGAACCGCTACTACCCTGAATTATCGCACCAGCGTGACCCATCCGTTTACCTGGAACCGCCGCCCTGCCTGCAATATACGCAGCGATGGGCTTTGTGAACTCGCCTCCACTGATGAACTCGGCGGCGCGCTCCTCCGCGTCACCCCCGATCTCACCTATCAACGCCACGGCCTTGGTCTCAGGGTCATCTTCGAACCACCTCAACACATCGATAAATTCAAGGCCAACAACAGGATCACCTCCAAGCCCCACACATGTTGACTCTCCGAGACCCAGTCTCGTGATGTGAGCTGCTATCTCATAGAACAACGTGCCGCTTCGGCTTATGATGCCAACGTCACCTTTCTTGAATACCTGAGCTGGCATGATGCCCATCTTGGATTCACCTGCCTTGATGAGTCCAGGTGTGTTGGGACCCACAATTGTAGTTCCATTTAGTTTCGCCCTAGCGACAAGTTGTATACTGTCCCTTACAGGAATTCCCTCCGTGATCACAACAACTGGGTCCAGCTCAGCCTCTACTGCCTCCAACGCGGCGTCCAGCGCGTATGGTGCTGGTACAAAGATGATGCTAGCATCGATCTCGTGACTCTCCTTTGCCTCCACTATGGTGTCAAACACAGGGATGCCTACCTCCTCCATGCCTCCCCTCCCGGGGGTGACGCCTGCGACTATCTTTGTTCCATACTCCTTCATGAGCCGGGTGTGGAACTCTCCTTGGCTACCTGTGATTCCCTGCACAACGACCCTGGTGTCCCTGTCAATGAACCTAGGCATGTTAACTCCCCTCCGCTAGCTTCACCGCTAGTTTAGCACCTTCCTCCATGCTGTCCAAGGTTTCGATGCCTGCTTTCTTGAGTATTCGTCTTCCCTCTTTCTCCTTGGTGCCCGCCATCCTTACCACGATGGGCTTCACACTTCCAAGTTCCTGACGTGCCGCAACGATACCCTGAGCAGTATGATCACCTCTGGTGATACCGCCGAGGACATTCACGAAGACAGCCTTGGTTCTAGTATCTCTCAGAACGAACTTGACTGCCTTCTCTATTCTCTCAGGGGTAGCGCCTCCCCCTAGGTCAAGGAAGTTAGCTGCCTTTCCACCATACAGCATTACAGTGTCTAGGGTTGCCATGGTTAAACCAGCTCCGTTTCCAATGATCCCAATATCACCGTCAAGCTCAACGTATGTGAGGTCCTGTGCCCTCGCCTCCATCTCACGCTCGGTAAGTTCTCCTTGGAGGCTGCTGAGAAGCTTGTCCTCCAGTTCCTTGTGTCTGAACAACGCGTTGTTATCTACAAGGAGTCGGGCATCCGCCGCGATGAAACCGTCTTCAAGCTCAGCCAGAGGATTGATCTCCGTGAGCTCCGCATCCATCTCATCGGCCAACGAATACAGCTTCATGACAAAGTCAGCGAACTGCCTCATCTTTCTACCCTTGAAACCAAGTCGTTTAGCTATGAGGTTGGCGTGAAACGACCTGAGACCATTCACCGGGTCAACGAGATGTCTAATGATCTTCTCAGGGGTCTCCTCGGCGACCACCTCGATCTCTACGCCGCCCTCGCTGCTAGCAAGAATCACGTGAGACTTGTTTCTACGGTCTATCGTGACCCCGAGGTAGATCTCGTTGACGATATCCAGTTTCTCCTCTACGTACAGCTTCTCGATGGTGAGCCCCTTGATCTGTTTGCCAAGCATATGAGCTGCCATGTTTTTTGCCTCATTGGGGGTATCAGCGAACTGAATGCCTCCTGCTTTTCCTCGTCCACCTACTGGTAGCTGAGCCTTGATGACGATGGGTTTACCGAGTTTCTCTATGAACATCCTGGCTTGGACTGGATCAGTGATCATGCAGCCCTCAGGAGTAGGAATTCCATACTTCCTGAAATAATCCTTAGCTTCGTACTCTAGGAGCTTCAACGCATAAACGCCTCAATGATCTCTCATCAGCAGCCCGGTAAATATTGGTTCCGTGGATGTGAAATGTTATCAGGGACAGTGGACATGTCACCGAGCATGTCCAGAGAAGCACTTAAAAAACGTGTCATTGAGGTAATTGATCGACGCGCAAAGGAAATTATTAAGATAGGAAACGACCTGTGGAAGATACCTGAAGTCGGGTACAGGGAGTACAAGACCGCTGAGTACGTAGAAGCCCAGTACGAGAAGATGGGATGGTACTACGAGAACAAGCTTGGACTCACAGGAAGCAAAGTATACCTGAAGGGGAAAGGATCAAGGCCCACCGTAGCCGTCGTGGGTGAGCTGGACAGCCTCGACATACCGACACACCCAGAAGCGGACCCCAAGACGGGTTGGGTTCATGCATGCGGTCACCATGCCCAAGTAACCGCTATGCTGGGCATCATGGGGGCACACGCTAACCGTGAAACATTCCGAGACGAGGACCACATCAGGTTCCATCCCATCCTCACCAAGGGAGGCGAGATAGTCAACAACGTACCCGCTGACGTACATATGGAGAGCTTCGTAAGAGGCGCAAACGTGCCAGCTATTCAAGGCGTCAACAGGAAGGTAAACAACGCGTTAAGAGCAGGCACAATGGCTGTTGGCGCTGAGGTAGTGATCATCGACGTTCCTGGTTACATGCCCTACCAAAGAGACCCTCTGCTGGACGAGGTTCTAAGGGAGAACTGTCTCCAACTAACGGACCAAGTAGCCATAGGAGGGCACAGCTGCGGAAGCACAGACATGGGGGACTTCAGCTGCGTTCACCCCACCACAAACCTAGAGATGGGAGGCATCACTGGAAGCCACCATCACCGAACATTCCAAGTAGTGAACAAGATGGATCTGTACGTGCTGCCCGCTAAAGCATTGGCTATAACCGTCATAGACCTCCTATATGCTGGAGCCATGAAAGCCAATGAGATCAATGACCGGTTCGTGCCTGTGATTCCTAGAAATGAGTACACGGAATTCATGCACAAACTGGTCGAGTGAGGAAAAAGATTCAAATAGCCTTACCCAATTTTTGAGCCAATGCACTCCAGATTCACCACAAGACAACTTTCTTTATTAATCGTATTCAGTGCATTAGGCGCCATAGCCAGCGTACCTATAGGCCACCTTGGCAACTACCTCAAAACTATACCTATACTACCATTTGGGACCGGGCAGATACTAGCTGGGCTTCATCTCATCATGATCATACTATCAGCACTATACATCAAGAAACCAGGAGCCGCAACGATGACAGGAGCTATAAAGGGGCTGGTCGAGGCCACGCTATTCAGTTTCCACGGTATAACCGTAATCGTCATGAGCACATTACAGGGAGCCATCATCGACCTTGTACTCTATGTGATGGGGTATAGCTCAACCTCGATCCTTCTGGGATGTGGATTATCAGCAGCAAGTAACGTAGTATTCGTACAGTTCTTCCTTGGGAGACCGTTCCCTTTGAGCGTTTACGCTCTGATGTACGCCCTCTCATTTATCTCAGGAGTAGTGTTTGGTGGCTACTCAGGGGAGAAACTGTACCAGATGGTCAAGGACCGCATCTCCTAGCCTCAACATTTGTCTTAAATCCACGTAACCCCGTGCTTATATCGATATCATATGGACAAAGCTGCGCTCAAAAAGAAGGTTCTCGCCGAGATCGACCGAAAGGCAGACGAGATAATAGTATACGCCGAGACGATCTGGAGGTATCCAGAACTAGGCTTCAAGGAGTTCAAGACAGCTGAACTCACCGAAAAGAAATACGAGGAGATGGGCTGGAAGCACGAGAAAGAGATAGCCATAACAGGTAGCAAAGCTCACCTCAAAGGAGACAGAACTGGACCCACCGTAGGCATCGTCGGTGAACTGGATGCCCTCCACATACCAGTCCACCCTGAAGCACACCCTGTATCAGGGAACGTCCACGCCTGCGGGCACCACAGCCAGATGGCAGCCACACTCGGCGCCTGTATGGGTCTCGAAGTGGTCAAGGAGCATCTGGCGGGTGATGTGGTGATGGTCTCAGTCCCAGCTGAGGAGTATATAGAGATCGATTACAGGAACAGGCTCCGTGAGGAAGGTAAACTGGAGTTCTTCGGGGGAAAACAGGAGTTCATCCGCCTCGGAGCCATGAAGGACATCGACATCTGCATAGGCAGCCACAGCGCCATGGATCAGGAGGAGCTAGTAGGAGTAGGTGGAAGCAACAACGGTTTCATTGGCAAACTCGTCCACTACATAGGCAAGGAGGCACACGCGGGTGGTTCACCTCACAAAGGCATCAACGCCCTAAACGCCGCCATGGTTGGGCTGATGGGTATCCACGCTAACCGTGAAACATTCCGAGACGAGGACCACATCAGAGTCCACCCCATCATCACCAAGGGCGGTGAGATAGTCAACAACGTACCAGCCGATGTCAGGATGGAGAGTTACGTCCGAGGCAAAACAGTGGAAGCCATCCAGGAGGCCAACAAGAAAGTTAACAGAGCTCTTAGGGCAGGCGCAATGGCTGTTGGCGCTGAGGTGGAGATCCATGACCACCCAGGGTACATGCCATACACAAGAAACGAGAACTTGGAGAAGGTGCTCATAGGGGCTTGCACCGAGTATGTTGGCGAGAAGGAGATCAAGCACAGAGGTCACAGCACAGGCAGCACCGATATGGGTGACTTTAGCTGTATCATGCCCACAACCAGCATCGGGATGAGCGGCACGGAGGGAGCGGGCCACAGCCGATATTTCAAGATCACTGACCCTGTGAAACAGTACATCGTCCCAGCGAAAGCAATCGCCGTAACTGTCGTCGATCTTCTTTACGGGGATGCCAAACCCGCCAAGGAAATCATCGAGAGCTTCAAGCCCACCATAAAGCGTGACGAGTATACCGAGTTTATGCATAAACTTGTTGAGTGACCCAACACCTTTTTTCTTCAAACAACACTTTTTCAGATATCATGATGTCTCAACACGAAATCGCGCCAGGCGTCGTCATCCCTGTCATCGGCCTCGGGACATGGGGCATGGGAGGCAGACAGATCGAAGACCACCGCTGGGACAAAGAAAATATCACCGCCATTAGAATGGCCATCGAGCTAGGCATCACCCACATCGACACAGCGGAGTACTATGGCGCTGGCCACGCCGAGGAACTCGTAGGTGAAGCCATCGAGCCATACAATAGGGATGAGCTATTCATCACCACCAAGGTCTGGAGAACCAACCTCCACTTTGACGACTTTATTAAAAGTACTAGACAGAGTCTAAAAAGGCTCAACCTTGACTACGTCGACCTTCTCCTCATCCACTGGCCCAACAGAGAGATACCCCTTGAAGAGACCATGAGCGCCCTCGAACACTGTGCAGAGGAAGGGTTCACTAGATACATAGGGGTAAGCAACTTCGACTGCAGCCTCATGCATCAGGCACAATGCTACCTAAAAGAGCATCATCTCGTAGCCAACCAAGTAGAATACAGCCTTATGGACCAGAAACCCAGACACGACCTACTACCCTATATCGGAGATAACGACTCGACGCTTATCGCCTATAGCCCCCTAGCGAAAGGTCGGCTTGCAAGAAAAGGAAGCACGGTGCTCGACCAGATAGCAGAAAAGTATCAAAAGAGCCCTGCACAGGTAGCCCTAAACTGGCTAATCGCACAGGAGAACGTTGTGGCTATCCCTAAAAGCAGCAACCCAATCCACATCCTAGAATTAATGGGTGCAGTGGACTGGGAACTGAGCCTTGAGGACAGCCTTAGCCTCGCTGACTCGTTCATATAGAAATCTATCTGGAGTTTCTCCGCCTGTAACTAGTCGGGTCATCAGGCTCTTCTTCCTCCACTGCCTCGTCTTGAGCCTCCTCCTCCGAGTCTTTCCTTTTAATCTTGCTCCGGATATAACCCGTCTTCACCTCGAAGCCGCCGATACCGACAAACACAAGGCTCACAGGAATCATCACGAGAGGAGGCTTTGTCAACGATATAAGGAACTCAATTGCCTTTTCTACTATTGTTAGAGGAATTACATCGAAACCAATTATCTCACCAGTTGAATATTGAATCAGGCTAGTTCCCTTTACCTGAGGCAATAACTCCCAACGGCCAAGCTCCTCAGTTACAATTGTGGCAGTGAAACTTCCAGTGGGCGATGTAACTACGCTCTCTAACAGGTTCCCTGTAGGTGACACGAAAATCAAGTCAAGACTCACACCGGGATGAGCAGGGCTGATCCTGCCACTAACAACAAGAGGACGTTCCAGCTTTACAGGTGTTTCCAGATTAATATCAACATCATACTCTTGCTTTGCTACGTTGAATGTTTTCGAGGATGATGTAACGGATGGATGGTCTTCGTCCCCACTGTAACTTACGGATGCAGAGTATGAGCCATCTCTAACCGGTGAGTAATCATAACTGAACTCCCCATTTGAATCTGTCTGGATCGTAATATCCTCAGTGAATTGACTGTGAATGATATTCAAGTCAACGAGGGCATTGGGAATCGAGCAGTCTCCTTCCACGATTATAGTGTTTCCGCCAACAGAGTTAATCGGGGCTAAACCGAAAGTGATTGAAACCGGGTCAAGAACCTCGTATTCTCCCCTAAGAGTGCCGACGTTATTCACAACATCCTTGATGATAACCCTGTAATCAACTTGGGTGTGAAGATCAAAAGGCGGAATGTTTCCTCGATATTCCCCGTCTCTTAAACGCAAAGATGCAACTTCTTTGCTTTCCCAGCCATCGGTCGAGTATTCGATATAGGCTTCCTTTATCTCTGACTTAGAGTCCACTTCGATGGCTAGCTCGGTGGTTGAGCCTGATTCGCCTACAACGACTTGGTTCACGTCTGTAATTGTTGGTTCAGTGAAATCAGTCTTAATGAAGAACTCTACCTCCCCTTCAAATAACTCAGCTATCATCACCATGTAATAAATTGTAGGTGAATCATCAAAAGGATTATCAGAGTCTCCACCAGAACCATAACGGATCTTCATATCCTCCCCGGGATACTCACAGCTAGCAATTAAATTCCTAAATCCGATATCAGGGTCCAAGTTATAACCACCGAAAGTACTCCATTGACCGGGTGAGTCTTTAAACCAAAACATACTACCCGATGGAGTACCGACGCCAGTAAGATTGTATCCAATACCCGCTGAGGGTTTAGCCATTGGATATAACCGTAACTCAAACATGTCAAGGCTGTCAGGCACGATTACGTATACCTCAAATTCCTTTGCTTTAGTTTCGAACTCCCAACCCCAGGGATTGTAATATGACCATTCATACTTATCTCCTGGGTCACTTCTGCTTTTGAAATATTTTGTAAATATCTGATCAGTTTCAATATGCTCTATCGCCATTAAGACCGCTGATCTATCTTCACTACCATCTTGGATGTCATTCCAAATGGTGAATGTGTGGGCTCCTGTATAGCTTGATAAGTAATACTTGCCTTCATCATCGTTCCAGATCTGCTCCGGTAGAGCAGCTGCTTCTGTGTGACTTCTCGTCTGTCCGCTTAGAGTGTCAAAATATGTAATATCGTAATCTGTTCTGGATATGTTGCTTTCTACCCAATCCCCAACGAGGAAAATATGGTACTTTCTTCCCTCTTCAAGCCAAAACGTGTAGTCCCGGCTTTCTCCTACGCCGATAATACCTTGATCGATCTTTGTCTGGTTGATTGGGTAATCGAGTGATGAGGCAGCGTATGAAGCATTAATTACTTGGCTTACACAAACTAATATTGCGCTTAACAAACAGACTTTTAGTAAATATTTGGTTTTCATGCTAATTCCCGCTTTTAATTTCCCACACAGACTTTACATCCTTATCATGGATGTCACTGGGATTATGTTTCGGTTTATTATTAAAGCTAGTCTTTAAGCGAAGCGAATGAGGAATGTATAACCTTCCTTCATTTGTGCAACCTAGAGGTATTGCCATCATCTTGCGGTCCTTGGAATTGGTTAGCACCTTCTTCGGATTTTATAAAGAGATTATGAATCAAAACTCTTGTTCTGTAAAACCTATCACGACACTATCTACTACTCGATGAATCACTCTATCTGTCGTCGAACTGGCAGTAAGTGTTAGGGTAGATATATGTGAGTATAACTTCCTCGTATCCCACAAGAGTGCTACCTCCTTTGATGTTAGTAACTGTGACATTGTAATTACCTGACTCTGGTACAGTAAATACGCAGAAGAACTGGCCTTGAATTGTTGCCGAGTCCACAAAGTCATAGTGGGTTGTGTTGTATATACCATCAATTTCTATCATATAACGGTCCTGACCCTGCGTTGAGAGAACAATTACCTGGATATGAAATTCCATAGTTCCTGTTTGCCATGCACCACTACTACTTGTTAATGGATTGGTTTGAGATGAGAACTTGTTCCCTCTGTCAGTTACGACATCGATCTTGAAGCTCTTCAACGTATTATTGTTGAGAACATCTGTAAAATCTAAATCTCCAATTGTAACCTGCTCAGAGGCACCGATCTCCTTTGGCAGCTCGGGTAAGTTTGTAGAATCAAAAATCCATACATACTGAAGATCGGTACGCGTCACCCATAGCCTAGAAACGTTAACTGGTAAAGGAGACCTATTGATAATGAAAACATCAATCGCAGTCTCGTTACTACCAAATGCAAGGACTTCTAAGTTCTCCATGCTTTTCTCGTCGTCAGCGGTTTTCATTTCTACAACTGTAGTGTCGTAATAGTTGTTGACTTGGTTCACGTACATGAACATGGGAAGCACTGATGTCATCAGTATCCCAACCATGAACAAGATGCCTATGGCTGAGGCTACGCCTTTCCTTTTCTTATTACGGTATCCTTTCTTTTGCATAGACTTCGTTCTCCCTCACGCTTACAACTTTAATTGCAATTGTTGTTCCGGTTCTTACTGGAACTGTACCTGGGTTTAAATCAAATCTAGCAGTGGTTCCAGTCGCTAATTCGTATCCGTTTGTTGGGTAATAGTAAGTATTGTTACCTCTGCCTGAAATTTTTATACAGGTAATATTCACATGTACCCTTCCATAATTAGTGACCCAGACGCTTACCGATGGTGCTGAGGAGATGTTTACAGCAATGCTTTCTACAAAGAATCGTTCTTGGATCCTGTACACTGAGTCAGAAACCTCGTCAAAGTAATTGGTACTCATTACTGAGGATGTACTTTGAGCGTATCCCCACGCACTCACCCCAATAGTAATCACTATTGTAGTCAAGATCAGAGAGGAGACTATATCGGAGTATCCTCTTCTCATATGAGACCTCCTCCCATGCTCATGTTTGAGACTGCCCAAATCCCTCCAAGCGATACCAGACATAGAAGTATCGCGTGTTTGAAACCCGCTGAGACTCTACCAGACACGATCTTTCCTGTAACCAGACCTAAAGTAAACGAGTGCAAGGCTAGGGGTGTAAGTAGAGTTTTTAATAACATCTTGTAGGGGATGCTTATACCAAGATCAGAGCTAGTAAAGAAGCTCAGGAACATCACAGTGGTACCCGTTAATAGCGCTGCACCGATGTAGGGAACGATAATCAAGGGCATGAGTACAGCTCTCTTTTCGGCTTCAAGCTGCTTTGTGGATTCGCTGAACTCAGCGAGGCTCTCTATGCTCTGCTCTGTGCCGCCTCCCACCTCAATCGTGTCGATTAGTAGATAGATATTCACAAGTGCTAACCAGTTCTTGATTTTGGCAGCGAACTCGTCATATATTTGACGGAGTGGATAACCCCAAGCGATTTTTGTACTTATGACGTTTAGGTATCTACTGAATCCCCTGTACTCTCTTGCGCTTAATGCCTCTATTGCTCTCTCAGGGCTTAGACCACTCTTTCTAACCTCAACTAGGTCTCTGAGGAACTGCGTAATACCGTCCATCAGCCTTCCGTCCCTTCCTGCGGTAATGTGATCAGCGATCCACCCCGGTATCGCTATCAATATAAGCGTAAGAACCAATCCGACTGCTGCTTCTGAACCTTCTGACAAACTCATTATTTTGGTTAACCAGATTACGAAGTTCGTTAACGCGGGTATAACCATGAATGAATCTACGAAGAATGGGAGAACAAACTGTGTAGCCAGAAGTAGTCCTACCGGAAGGAATCCGGCGAATACATAATATGGCTTCCAGTTTGAGATCGGGTAGTTGAATTGAGTTGCGTCTCCTGCGTAGATGAATATGAATGATAGGAATGGCATTATGATGAAGCTGAACAGGAAGAACTGATCTGGAGAGATGCTTGCGCCCGCTGTGGGTAGGCTCATGCCGACCACGAAAACCAGGAATATTCCCAAGACTCCGAGGATGGCGATAATCGTGTAAGCTTCCATTAATAGAGCAGCGCTTTCTCCCTTAGCTTTTACCTTTATAGCAAGCATCCTGAACATGCTTCTGGTCTGGTTGAACAAGTAGTTCTGTGTATCTCCCCCTGTTCGCACGCTTGATGCATACCCAAGCAGCAACTCGTTATATTCCTTGAGTTCAACTGTCTTCGCTGCCTGTTCCATGGCTGTCACTGGGTCAATCCCTGTCGACATCACCATAGTCTGTATTCGAGACACTTCGTCTTGCATGTTAGGGAGCAGATCCATGTGTTTCATCCTGAGGAAGCTCTGGAATGGGGAGAGACCTCCGCTTACCATGACGCTAATGTACATGCTGGCATATGGTATCTCGATCTGCAGGTTAGACATCCTTGATGATGAGAACGTCTTAGGCAATATCAGGCTCACGAGAATAATTAATAATGGTATAATGAAGGTCACAGGAAGAACCATGACGTTCTCGAAGGGAAGGAGATGAGTTCCTCTCAATAACCCAGCGATGTAGACGATTAAGAGCGAAATTGGTAATGCAGTGGATAGTATCGCTATGAAGCTAACTATGCTGAAGTAGACTTCTGAGTGAATCTTCAGGTAAGAAGCCTCAAGGTCATCTTCCACTGTAGAAAAGAATCTTGTTAAAACCCTGCCAGCCCACCCAAAGTAGGCGTAGCAAAAGTCTCTAAGACCACTGACGTTCTGGTTTTTCTGCATTAATGCTCGACCTCCGCCAGTTCTCTATTAGGCGAAGAGGTCTCGTCAGCTTTGATTTCTTTCTTTTTGATGGTATCCGCGTCCTGAGCTAGTTCCCATAGGATGCGTGTGGCCATGTCCAGGTCAGACTCTGCTTTGATCCCATCATCATTTACCGGTGCTTTGATAGACGAGTCGATTAGGTCTTTTATGTCTGAAACAGGTTCAACTTGTTTTTTATCGATTTCATCCTCAAGCTCAGACTCTTCAAGAGTTTCTACTTGATCTTTGAGTTCAGATGCACCGCCCTGGTCATCATCGTTACCCTTATCTTTCTGAGCTCCTTCCTTGTCGCTCCTCTGCTTCGTGTAATATGCAAGGACCTTTTCAGCGACTTCGCGCTGATCACGGATTCCTGACTGGACGATCTCTTTGATGTACTCTTCACGTTTTTCCAGTTCTTCAAGTAGATGATCTACTGATAACGCGCTTGTGACTGATATCTGCTGTATGATGTAGCTATCCCTAAACATGGTGTTGAAGCTGTCTCTACGCGGGTCCCACCGCGCTACCTCGATATAGTTATCATACTCAGCGATCTCTGAGACGCTTCGTACACGTCTACCAAAAGCGAGCCCGTCCTTCTTATCGGGCAACTCAACACGCTGAATGTAAAGGGCAATATTCATCATGGGAATATAGACCTCGCTTACATTCATCGGTGGCGAGGTGAGCCTCTTTACTACTCTATCGATACTGTCAGCGTGCATCGTACAGAGTCCTCCGTGACCCGTGGCTAGAGCTTGGAATAGGACGTACGCTTCTTCTCCTCTTACCTCACCTACGATGACATAGTCAGGTCTGTACCTGAGGCTGACCTTGATGAGGTCGAAGAGACTGATGTTACCGCTTGGGCCGCTACCGAAGTTGAAACTCTGCCTGCTGTGGAGTTGTGTCCAGTTTGCTACTGGTGGGCTTAACTCTGGTACTTCCTCAACCGTTACTATTTTGTCGTTTTGGCTCATGAGGCTGAGCAGCGCGTTGAGCGTGCTTGTCTTGCCTGCTCCTGTGCCTCCTACTATCATGAAGCTCTTCTTGTACTCAAGGATGAGCCAGAAATAAGCGGCGATACGTTCGTTCAATGTCCCCATCCTAATCAGGTCTACTATGCTGAAGGGATCTGGACTGAATTTTCGTATACAGAATGTGCTTCCCTTTAAGCTGACCTCGTTCATGAAGGTTGCTGCCAGCCTATGTTTCTCGGGAAGCATGGCATCCAGCAGGGGCTGGGCGCTGCTGATGTGCTTTGCGCTCTTGTGCGCTAACTTGACCAGGAAGTCATTGAGTGTCTGTTCACTTGTGAATGTGATGTTGGTGGGAATGCTCTCG
Source organism: Candidatus Bathyarchaeota archaeon (assembly GCA_026014815.1). Lineage (GTDB taxonomy): Archaea > Thermoproteota > Bathyarchaeia > TCS64 > TCS64 > RBG-16-57-9. The sequence goes on along the minus strand of JAOZHP010000140.1, from coordinate 14,801 downwards.
TAACGGCGATGCCATACATATATTGGCATATCCAGGCCGTTACAGCTTATGTCCTCAATGTTGGGATCCTCCATGATTCCTTGGAGTGGCCCGTATCCGATGAGGTCACGGACGACGTAATAGAAGATCTGGTTCCATTCCTCGACTTTGAATTTTCCGAGGCTTCTGTGATATTTCTCAGCGATTATCTCTGCTTGTTCGAAGACATACTCTTTGGGGTCTATATGTTCTTCAGTCGGGGACTCGAACTCCTTGCTGAGAATTCTTACAATACGTTCATAAGTCTGAAACTGGATCTCAGATAACTCTGTCTCTTGAACGTAATAATGGAGTCCTTCACTTAGCTCTGGTGATGACACGATCTTGATTTTTGAGTGTGGTTCTTGAGCATAATATTCGTCAACAACCGTGTACTCGGGTTTAAACTCGGAGATAGTGACTCCTTTATCGACCTTCTTCCCCTGTGGCTTGTTTCTCTTGAATCGTTGCAGTATCTCCATAGTTACACCTCCGACGAAAATGAAAAGAAAATAAAAGAAGAGATTTTAGGCGATTATGGAAGCCTGATCAGCTTGATGTAGTCCATACCGCCTGCGCTGTGCAGCTTCACGTTAATTGTGGTACCTGAGCTGAGTGATGCATAACCGCTGTCAATCCAGACGTACACGGTGTCGCTAGCACCTGCTGCTAGTGATACCCCAGTTAAAGGGAAGCTAACGCCCCAAGCACCGGCTGGAGTAGAAGTTGCAGCAAAGTTAGCATCTAGACAAGGCACGTCGTTCAGGAAGACGGTATTGATTGTAGCGTCCGCTGAACCACTGTTCTTAATGACCATCGTGATCAACCAATCAGTGGTCGTGCTGTTGTAAGTTGCGTATCCAGTCTGGATCTCCACTTTCTCGAACTGAGTATACTGGCTGCTGATGCCGCCCATCCAGTAGGAGACTCCTACTGCGACGGTGATGGCGACTGCGACTAGTATGACCGTGGCGATTACTGGGCTCACAGCTTTGCGTTCTCTTAGAGGATACATTTCTCTCTCTTTACCTCCTTGACCAAGGTGCATCTTTTTGTTTATAAAGGGATTATGATTATTAGATGACTACTCGTCATAAGGAGGTTAAACATAATATAATTAACAAGAACATAGTGCTCTATGTTATTATCATCATATTACCGTTATAGAATAAGGCTCCATTATCACTGATTTTTCATCTTATTCTAATATGATTTAACTATTGAACACTATTATTTCATACTATTAATTCGCGTGTATCTTTACCAGACATCTCTGAGTAGAAATATTCCCTCTCCTGAATTCTTTTGACAGCGATAAGGAAATTTTATGTATTGATATGGTTTTTTCTTAAAATGAGCTATTTTCTCCGGGTTTAATGGGCTAGAAACGTGTCTGAGGAGGTGAAATATGTCTATTGGAGAGACATGACCCAGTTGGGCATGGGAAACCATCTCGGATTATTAAATCTATAATTACAAGGCTCCGATGCACCGGTAAACGTCTTAAACTCCCCCGTCTTCCTTTTCTGCGAGTTCTATGAGTGGGGGCATTCTAGCGATCGTCTCACATCCTGACGACGAGACGTTTGGCTGTGGTGGTACGTTGGCGGTGCACGTCGAGAAGGGCTATGAGGTGAATGTGCTGTGCCTGACATGTAACCCGGCTGAGAGAAGGGCGGAGATAATTGATGCCTGTATGGTTCTTGGCGTAAATGAGCCAATCGTGTTCAATGACCTCCATGTAACGGTGGACCCTGGACTGATTCGCAGGGTCAGCGACATTATTGTTGAAAAAAATCCACGTGTGGTCATCACTCATCTGCCATTTGATTATCATAGGGAGCACAAGTTGGTGTATCAGGTTGTGAAGGATGCGGTTGAATGGGCTGCCCACACCACCACATATGAGAGTCCGTGCCAAGTTGAACGCCTTCTTCTTATGGAAGTGAATACGTTGATCCCGAGTCCCCACGTACAGGTGGACATCTCAGGCGTCATCGAGAAGAAGAAGGAGGCCACTGACAGGTATACTACCCAGCTCGCTAAGTTCCAGTGGGGTTACTACCAGAGGTTCAACATTAAGAAGGCTGAGCTGCGGGGCGTTCAAGCTGACTGTCTTTACGCTGAGGCTTTTCTAGAGGAGCCGCTTACCAGCAACAGCCCTTTTTACACGCGGAAAGCCACGAAGAGTCTTCTCTGATCCTCAAGTTTTAAACACGTCCGTCGAGATGTTGGTTATTCGAGGACATTGAATCTCTACGGGCTTCGGGTTATCGACTTCCACAGTCACTTTCCAATCCAGAGGAGCGGCAGATCTAACAGGTGGAGGCAGCGCATCGTTGACAGGTACGGCGAGGAACGCGCCGACATCATACTGGAGAACAGTCGCAGGTATAGGCAGGACTGGAGAAGAATGTGGGGCTTCGACCCACCCGAGGAGGGCATTCACAGCGACGAGGAGCAGGCGGCACGTTGGATAAAGGACATGGACGAGAAAAACCTCGGGATGGTTAACTTCGTCACGGGTGGAGACAACGATAACCTCGCGGAGGTTGTGAAGATGCATCCTGACAGGTTCACAGGGTTTGCGCATCATGATCCTTGGAGCGAAAATGCACCGGGTGAGCTTGAGAGAGCGGTCGCTGAGCTGGGTCTTAGAGGATACAAGATGATTGCTTCCAGTCAGTCGAAGCCCATCGATGATAAAGGATTATATCCGCTCTGGGAGATGGCTGAGAAGCTTGAGGTTCCGGTACTCATGCACTTTGGTGTTCTTGGTGGCGGCGGAGGTCCAGCCCGTAATCTACGAAACATGGACCCATTGACTCTATGGGAGGTAGCCGCTAGTTTCCCGACGCTGAACTTTGTGATTCCTCACTTCGGTGCATGTTACATCAGGGAGTTGTTGCAGTTGTGCTGGAGTTGTCCTAATGTTATCATCGACACCAGCGGTAGCAATCAATGGATGAAGTGGATGCCGTACAAGTTGAACTTGGAGGACTTGTTCAGGAAAGCTGTAGAGACTGTGGGTTCTGACCGTATTATCTTTGGCACAGACTCCAGTTACTTCCCGAGGGGCTTTGCACAGGAGTATCTACGGGATCAGCTCATGACTTGTTACAGCATCGGACTGGATCAAGCCAGCATAGAGAAGATCTTTTACGGTAACGCTGTGCGGCTTCTGAAGCTTTAATCTCTCTTTTAGGAAGGGTTTTTAACCCATCCCCTCGAATTGCATCCAGTATTTCGGAGGATCATGTTTGTCTCAGGATATCCTCAAGCCAGCGCATTTAATCTACAGCGAGTTTGTCGAGCAGGGTGCTAGGAGGGAGCTCGCTGAGTATCTCTGGGGCACCATACCAAAGACAATGGGTGACGCCTACAAGGTCATCACCAAGATCAGGGAGAAATATGGGGTCCCAACTGGTGACATCGAGTCCTTCAAGAAGTCTCTGAAGAAGCAGCAACGGGACTTGGGCATTCTTACTGGAAAAGTTAAGGAGAGCATCGATGGGCTTGACGCAGGTGTGGTTGAGGCTGGTCAGCAGCCAATGTGTCTCGGTGGACCTAGTCTCATTCTCAATAAGATAGCATACGCGTACAGCCTCTGTGGCTTGGGCTCAGACGGTTTTGTTCCTGTCTTCTATAACGCTGACTATGATGGTGTTCAACCTGAGTTGTTGAACATCAGGTTGCCGAGTCCTTCACCGCGTGGGCTTTTGGTGACTTACCCCACGACTCCTATCTACGAGAGCAGTCCAATCCGGCTTCTACCCAACCCTTCCGAGAAATGGCTCAAGGACACCGTTGAGAAGGTGGAGAGCAACTACAGGGGAATGCTGAAAGGGGTTAAGCCGGGTGTCCAGGAACGCCTGATGATTAATCTGAAGCACGCTCTCACAGTGCTGAAGACCTCATACTATTCAACGGATAATGTGTCCGATTGGACCGCCAAGACTCTGGGTATTCTTCTTAACATTGAATCAGATCTGGGTGTTCCCGTGTTATCCCCGTCTGATCCATTGCTTCGCCCTCATTTCCAGTCAGGGTATGAGACTCTTCTCTCGGAGCCAAACCGTATGCGGTTCATTGAGGCGTCTAACGAGGCAGCGGAGAAGGTCGAGGACAATGGTTTCAGGTCTCAGATTGGTGTTCGTCAGGGAGATTATGTTCCCTTTTTCCTAGAATGCATGTCCTCTGGCTGTAACCGGGCTAGGGTTGAGTTGAAGTATGTGGCTGGCTTGGGCTCCTCGGCTTCTGTTAAGGGTAAGTGCCCGAGGTGTGAGGAGGAATACGAGTTCAGCTTCAACTCTGCTAAGCCTGACCTCACGGAGATGATTGACTGGGTTACCCCGAGGGTGGACTCAAGGCAGGTGATAGCGGACTCTGTTATGCCTATACTGGCTCATATTGGTGGTCCAGGCGAGACTAGCTACTACGCTGAGGTTATCCCCGCTGTGAGACAACTGGATATCGTTTTCCCTGTTTACCTCAGATATACACGAGCCTTCTATAACACTCCGTGGAACGAGGTCATGGCTGGACAGGTGAAGCAGGAAGGGTACCTCACCATATTAAACGAGGCTCTATTCGGTGCGTTGAGTCAATGGGTGCAGGCGAGAAACAGCGATAACGGAGACGCTATGGCCGAGGCGCATAAGGTGATACGAGGCTCCATCGAGGGTTCCTACAATGAACTACTGGGTAGAGCCGAGGCACTGAATAGCGAGGTTAACGACATTAAACGGCAGCTGGGAAAAGTCAAGGATCGTGGTCCATTAATCAAGGAGATGAGGACGAAGCAGAACCAGGCACACAAACTGGATCACTATATGTCTTGGGCTTATGGCAGGTTCAGCCCTGAGCGTTTCGGGCAGGAAGTGAGTTGGGCCTGGGTAGACCTAGCTATGGTGTCGGGTCTAGGGGACCTTATGGGTGTCTACCTCAGGCAGTATAACCGGTTTACGCCTAACTCGTCGATGTACTTCATCAACACTGGTTAATCGTTGTATCTTTGACGTAGTGGGGGCGCTATCCTAACCATGATGAGCATGCGCTCAAAGATGTCTAACCACTCCTCTAGTTCAGAGTTTCTTGCCTGTGGGCTCAATATCCCAGCTGGGTCGCCCCTGCCTACCTCACGAGCGGCCTTGGCTCTGTAAACTGTCAAAAGTCTCTCGCCGAAACGGCCTATCTCCCAGAAGTCCTCCGTGAGGAAAACTACTATGGGGACTCTGGATGCTCCCATTATCCGTAGCTCGTCTTTGAGCTCCTGGCTAGCTTCCCTGTCTATGATCTTAATGTTCACTTTGTCTCCGGCTACGTCGGCTAGCTTTTTCAGTAGTGGTCCTTGTCTTGAGCAGTCACCGCACCATACTCCCGCGTAGACGAGTATGTTGAGTTCCCTGTTGTAGCCTTTGAGACGTTCTGCTTGTTCGGGGGTGAGCTCAGTTACTCGTTCAGCGGAGTCGTACCATCTTTTGGCCTGACTCTGATCTGACTCCTTAAGGAAGGTGTCATAATCCTGTGCCATGGTCCAGTGCTGTTTCCAGAACTCGCTTCTATTATCGTAATATGTGGGTTTTTCGCTCATGATGGTTCTACAGAAATCCTGTAATCCTTGAATATATTGCTTGACTAACGTGTGATGGAATTGTAGACATCCATGTACTGTTTGACTACCTTGTTCGTGGAGTACTTCTCAAGCACTGTTTTTCTGGCGTTCTCACTCATCTTAGCTGTCTTCCCCCTGTCTGACGCTAGGTCCAGGAGTCTTGCGGCTATCTCCTCTGGGTGTTTAACCGGGACAAGGTAACCATTTTTGCCGTCTTGTACTATCTCAGGGACACCCCCTACCTTGGTGGCTACGACCGGGAGTCCTGTGCTCATGGCTTCCAGAATGGTTAAGGGTGCACTCTCTGTCTCGCTGCATAGCACCAAGGCATCGGCGCACCTCATTAATTCAGGTACATCGCTTCTGTACCCTGTGAGAGATATGTTTTTTCTGAGGTCCATTCTGTCAATGAGGCGTTCGACCTTGTGTCTATCCGGGCCGTCTCCTATCAGAATGAGCTTGGCGTTAGGTAGATCCTTGGTGATGATGCACATTGCGTAGATAAGGTCCTGGATACGTTTGACAGGCCTAAAGTTACTGACGTGTGTGACTACGATTTCTGGGTTCGTATCTTTTTTTACGTCTATTACCTCGCAGGATGCTGGACTGAACTTTTCTGTGTCCACAAAGTTGGGAATGACTCTTATCTCATGGCTGATGCCCAAGTTTTGTTTCGCTTCATCTGCCATGAACTTTGATACAGCCGTGACAGCGTCAGCTGCTTCCACTGAGAAAGTGTTCACTGGCTCGTAACTGGGATCGCTACCGAGTATTGTGACATCTGAGCCATGTAGTGTAACAACGTATGGTTTACCTGTCTGTTGCTTTGACAAGAAGGCTGCTGTGGAGTGAGGTATGCTGTAATGGACGTGAAGTAGGTCTAAGTCATGTTTCTGTGTGACTCTGGTCATCTCGCTTCCTAGGGCGATGGTGTAGGGTGGGTACTTGAAGAGGGGATACTCGATTACGCTCACGAGGTGCATGTATACGTTTGGCTCGTCAACTCCCTGTATGGCCACAGGCCGTTCATAAGTGATAAAGTGAGTTTCATGGCCTTTTCTAGCAAACTCGATGCCCAGCCGGGTGGCTAGGATACCGCTTCCTCCAACAGTTGGATAACATGTTACACCTATCTTCACTTTTAGTCACTTTGGGTTGAAATTAATATGATGAGAATGGAAGGATGGAATAAAAAGAGAGGGGTTATGTCCCCTTCATACGTTTCTCGACGCCTAGGATGGCGGCGATCTGGCCCTCGTGGTGCAGAATCTCGGAGATAAAGAGCATCATGTACTGCTTCTTGGGTTGTTTACCGAAGAACCAGTCAAGCTCCTCTGCGAGTTTCTCTTCTGTGAGCTTGTCAAGTTTCTTTATCAGCTTCTCCTTTCCTGACTGGATGTCTCCCATTATCTTCTCTAGGCTGTAACTGGTGTTGCCTACGTAGTCTTCTGGCCACCCCTCTACTTTGTAGCTGGGGTCACCTTTCAGAATCTTTGGTATATAGGCATGTAGCTCTGAGGATAGGTGTGTGAGTATCCATCTTATGGTGTTGGCCTCGGTGCAGCTCCTCCAGTCGAGCTGTTCATCGGTGATGTCTTTTGTCGCTCTCTCCAGTCTGTTGAAGCCAAGCATTGCGAAGGCTTTCATTGTTTCTATACTCTGTGACATGTTATTCACTCGTAAAACCGGGTGTGAACTAGTAATTCTAGGTGGTAATATAGCTTATGGTTAAAAAATTAAGGTGACTCCTGTTGGAGTCAGGTGTTTTTACTCGTTGAGTCTCTTGTATGTGCCCTTGATGTAGGCGATTTGGCCGCGGTGGTGGTATAGCTCGCCTATGTACGCGAATAGACCTGTTTTCCTCTGTCTGGTGCCTCCCCAGAGTGGGATCTCCTCTTCCAGCTGCTCGTTAGTAAGTTTCCCTAGCTTTTTGAGAGCTATTTTGCTGCCTTTTTCGATGTCTTTCATGACTTCCTCAAGGCTCAGGCTCTTGTTCCTGTAATCCTCTGCCCAGCCCTCAGGCGTGTACTCAGGGTTCCCCTTACAGATTCTTGGGATGCTGAGGTTAGTTATCCTTGAGAGGTGATTAAGGTTCCACTGGATGCTGTTGCTTACCTTTGTCGGCTTGAATGTATACTCCTCCTCACTGATGCCTTCGACTGTTCGGTTGAGGCTGGAGAATACCCACTCAAGTTGCTCCTTCAGAATGGATGCTTTCTCTGACATAGAATATCCGATAAAAGTGGGCAAACGGGGGCTTATAACCTACCCGGTGACTCACTTTAGCCTCTTACCACTCACCCTGTTGAATAGTCTGATGAGATTCCCGTTCCGCAGGAGCTTGTGAAACAGCTCTCCGCGCTCCGTCATAGTGTAGAAATAGTTTCTTCCATCTCGGCGCTCAACCAGCACTCTCTCAGGGAGGAGGAAGTCTTCAATCCATATTTTGAACTGGGTGTCGTTGCCCCGTACTTTGATTAGGTCCCACTTGGTGGCTTCACCCCGTTCATCGAAGGCATCCAGTAGCTCTAACGCTATCGTGTCAGGGGTATGGCGGTTGCTCAAGCAGTGTTCACTTTTTAAGCTGTTTCTGGAGGTCGAAGAGGCGGCTATACCTGCTCTTCAACTGTATGTATTTGTTGATGTTGAAGGCACCAACTATGAAGTTAGAGCCGGGAGCGAGTATCATCATCAAGACGAACATTGGGTTATCAAGGTTCCCAGTTCTATTGTTACTGTATAGGATGTAGAGTCCTAACGCTATGATAACTATTCCACTCGCGGCATTCCTAATTCCTTTAAGGAGGTCCGTGACTAGGGTCTCTGAGCCTCCAATAATTTCTTCAAGGATTGTGTTCATGTTGACAACGTTCTCATCAACGTTATTCTTTTCCATGGTTCTCAGGTGGGTCAAGTGGTTTTGATGTTAAACTGTTTATTCTGAAACTAAAAACGGTTAAAGTTCCAGATCTGGGTCGTAGGGTCAGTGATTCCTCATCTGAGATACTGTTTTATCGCCAATGCTTCCCGTATCTATAACTTGAGTTCGATTCGTGGAGCAGTTCGGGAGCTGGATAAATGTCGGTGATATCTTGGTTTTTCTCTCTGGCTGCTGTACTGCACGCGTTTGAAGAGTATTACTATAGGTGGGTCAAAGGTGTGGAGTCGTTGCTTCCGAGGGTCTCTAAGCTTCATTTCATAGTTGTGAACATGTTGACTGTATCTGGTTGCGTGGTTTCTGCGCTTGGTTTCGGTGGCAACACGTTCTCTTTCTCGTTGGCCACGATGGGGTTTCTCGTTACGTTGACTCATCTTGGTGTTTCAACCTCGATCAGGCGGTATCATCCTGGTCTCTACTCGGCGTTTATGGGTTATCTCCCGCTGTCCATGTATCTGTACGTTGATTACACTCGGTCAGGAGTTCTCTCATTCAATGGGTTCACTCAGGGATTATTTTTGGGTGTTCTCTGGGCGTTGCTCCCCCTTGTTTTCCACATTGTTAGACTCATTATTGATGGTGATGACGTGGTCGGCATCATTAAAACTGGGTTATTTGATCCCGGTGCTTCCTCGTGACAAGATATTTTGGGTTCATGTGACTCTGAGGTAATGGTGTGTTCTATGAGCAAGATCGACCTCAGGAAGGAACTTAAGCAATATTACTCGGCAAAGAGGAAGCCGGGACTCATTGACGTGCCCCCCGGCAAGTTTCTCTCAATAATTGGAAAGGGGGCACCTGACGGGGAAGAGTATCAGGCCGCCATCCAAGCGCTCTACGGTCTATCATACACCTTGAAGTTCAAGTCCAAGGCGGAGGGAACAGACTATACCGTGATGGGTCTTGAAGGGCTCTGGTGGTGGGACTACCCCACCATAACCAGCCTCAACGACGCGCCCCTCAGGGAGGAATGGAACTGGAAGGCAATGATAAGGCAACCCGACTTTATCACTGAGAAGATGCTGGAGGAAATAAGCCCAGAGGTGAAGGAGAAGCGTGGTCCAACGGTAGACAGAGTCGTTCTCGAGGTCCTCCATGAGGGTCTATGCGCTCAGGTTATGCACGTTGGGCCTTACAGCGAGGAGGGCCCTACCGGTGAGCTGCTTCACCGATTCATCGTTGAGCAGGGTTACAGGATGAGGGGGCGTCACCACGAGATATATCTTAGTGACCCCCGTAGATCAAAGCCTGAGAACATCAAGACTATTCTGAGACAGCCAGTGGAGAAGATTACTGAATAATCTTCTTGACTGGTAACTCAATTATACTCATCGAATCTTCTTTTTCTCATGAGCCTGTTTAAGGAAAAAACCCAGAGATCAATCGAGGCGATAGTGGAGGATTTTCCTGGAGTGATAGGCGTCCACGCCATGTCTTTATCTAAACCCAGCGATGTATTCGAGGTAAACGCTGATGAGGTGTTCCCTACCGCAAGTGTCATCAAGATACCCCTTCTCATTGAGTTCTATGCTTTGTCGGATAGAGGTGAAATCGACCCTGACACGGTTCTGGTGCTAGATGAAACTGTTAAGGTTGGTGGAAGCGGGGTGCTTCAGTATCTGAGCGCTGGGACATCATCGTTGACCCTCAACGACTACGCTACGCTGATGATCAATCTGAGCGACAACACCGCGACCAACATACTCATAGACATCGTGACGATGGAGAACGTGAACAAGTCTCTAGAGAAACTGGAATTCGCCTTCACTCGTCTCAGGAGAAAGATGCAGGACTTGACAGTTGATCCTGAGGTCGATGAGAACCTATCGACGCCTAGAGAGCTGTCACGGCTTCTGGAGCTTCTCTACAATGGTGAGGGTTATAGCAAGGCTGTCTGTGATCGCTCCGTTGAGGTCTTGAAGTTCTATAAGGATGGTGTGATCCATGACGTGGTGCCTGCTGGCGTTGAGGTGGCTAATAAGAGCGGCTGGATGGGCGGTGTTCAATGTGATACAGGAATCGTGTACTCCGTTAAACCATACATTGTATCCTTGATGGCTAAACATGTACCGAAGTGGGATCACAACAATCTCTCAATCAAGGAATCGTTGAGAGACATCGTTCGAGAGATTCATGAATACTTTGAAGAGGAGGCTTCTTCTACCAGATTTGGTAGGAGAGTCTAGTCACCTAAATCCTGAACACTTCAAGCTGGGAGAACTCCATCTGTATCAAACCTGATGGAGGCTTGAACAATGAACTTGATCTTAACAAAGAAATGTGTTTACACAGGAATCGACTTGCGACATAATTTTATTTTAATCACAGAAGAGTAAGCAGGAAGAAGTCAATGAAACCCGTTATGAGACGATACCAAAGCGAGGAAGATTTCTGGAGGATCAAGGATTTCCTGAGAGAAGTCTTCAGGCTTAACGAGTTCACTGAGAGAAGTTGGCCGGTTCAACGTCTGGATTACTGGCGATGGCATGAAGCGGCTCGCTCCCACGAGTTGAAGGACTCTGTTTTCATCTGGGAAAACGAGGGTAACGAAGTGGTAGCAGTGTTGAACCCTGAGACCAAGGTCGAAGCTCATATCCAGATACACCCAGATCATAAGACTTCTGAGCTAGAGGAGGAGATGATCAACATAGCCTTAACACATCTCGCAGGCGATTCCCCTGAAGGAGTCAGGCTACGAGTATGGGCTCCTGAAGATGATTCCACGCGGAAGCGATTATTGATGGAGAAGGGCTTCGAGAAAAAAGATTACGCTGAGAACCAGTATACGTGGCTCATACCTGATGAACCATCGGAGCCAACTATACCTGAAGGCTTCAAACTTCGCCCCCTCGGGGATGTGGAGGAGCTGCCTGCGCGTAGCTGGCTCTCATGGCGGGCTTTCCAACCCGATTCACCTGACGAGGATTATGAGGGTTGGGAGTGGTACTTTGGTATCCAGCGTTGTCCACTTTACAGGCGGGACCTCGAAATAGTGGCGGAGGCTCCAAACGGGTATCTTGCTGCCTTCTGCACTGTCTGGTACGACGATGTAACAAGGACCGGTTACTTTGAACCCGTGGGCGCAGACCCTGAGTACCGTAGGAAGGGACTAGGCAAAGCTGTCATTATGGAGGGGCTCAGAAGGTTGAAGAAGGTCGGGGCGACACGTGCTATGGTAGGCGGATACAGTGAGGCAGCGAAAGCCTTGTACTCCTCAGTAGCACAGACGGAACCTAAACTCTTTGAGCCTTGGGTGAAGTTACTTTAGAATCTGAGTTGTGCAGAGGGTGGGTTTTGAACCCACGAACTCCTTAGAAATAGGAACCTCAATCCTACGCCGTTGACTCTGCTATCCTAAGCACTCGTTGCTCCGAATTCATAAGCATTCTAGTAGAGTACAGAATACTTTTTTGGATCCTGTCTATGATTATGTAGGTTTTTTAGCGATGCAGCCATTCATCGAAGAACCCTTGGTTCTCGATGTTCTAACTCCTTCTTTCGGAGAGTGATTGGGAAGAGATAATATTAACCGCACATTTTGATGTAGGAATGTCGCTTGAACGAGTCCATCTAGAAATACTGCGGTATTTGTTCGATAACTTACCCCAGGATTTCTCTGATACTGGTGATGTCTCGCGAAAAATATTATTCAAGTCAGTGAATTATAAGCCAAGGCAGATAGAGAAGGCGTGCAATGACCTTGAGTCAAAGGGGTTTGTGGAGCTTCACACTGGGTTCTACAAGAATGACTGGGTATCCATCTCGATCACAGACGAGGGAATAGATTATCTGGATGGTGCGGAAGGTGGGATTTGAACCCACGAACTCCTAAGAGATAGGAACCTCAATCCTACGCCGTTGACCATGCTTGGCGACCCCCGCAGGTACAGCACAATTACCAGTACGACGGATTTAAGCTCTTCTCAGATGTAATCCTTATACCGTAAATCTCCATCCCATCAAGTATGAGCATCGAGCTTCCAGAAGCCCGGATACTCGCCGGTCAACTGGATGAGGCACTTAATGGAAAGACCATCGAAGCCTACGACCTCAAAGACGTAGAGCGGATGATACGGATAGGCTTCGTTAACAAGGATATCTCAGAATTCGAGGAAATAAAAGGGAAAACCGTGAAGGGAGCCACCTCTAGGGGGAACACCATCAGGGTCAGACTCACCGACTCCATGAACCTGCTCATCGCACCCGAGTACGGTGGAGTAATAACGTATCTCCCCGAGGGCGGGAAGGCGCCAAAGTATCACCTCAAACTAGGGTTCAACGACGGGTCCATCTTAACAACACGGATCACCAGCATGGGTGTCATCTACGCTGTACGTGACGAGAGCCTCAAAGACTCATACATGTATCGGAGGGATTTTCTCGGAGGTGTCTCACCGGATGAGCTGGAGTACACGTGGGAGTGGTTCAGAGACGCTATTGGCGTAGTGAACAGGCAACTCAAGCCTCTCCTAGTCGGCAAGGACGCACATCTCATCGGTTTAAGCAACGCCACCTTCCAGGACGTGCTTTACCGAGCGGGTATCCATCCTAAACGCAAGGCAACAGAGCTATCCGAGGACCAGCTCCAAGCCCTCTACGAAGCCATTAAGCATGTAATACAGGAACGACTCAGACTGAAAGGGAAACACCAGTTCAAGGACATCCACGGCAACCAAGGCGGCTACATCCCAGCCATGGGACCAAACATGAAAGACAAGGGTTGTCCCAAATGCGGAACCCCAATAGAGAAGCTAGCTCACGGCGGAGGTCACGTATACCTGTGCACCGGCTGCCAAAAAGAATAATTTTTTCCGCACAATTCCAAGTCACAAGTAACTTGGGAAATAAATCGCTGCTAGTTGGTTCTTAGGTTGGGATGGAAACTTTACTGTGTAATTGTATATCATGTATCCATATTTTATTCACGTCGAGTTAAAGTTTAGATTGTGAGAATTCCTGTTAGTAGAATCGTGTTTTTCCATTTCATAGACTCGGTTTCAATAAAATTATGAAAGTATGCATGGATTCCATGATTTGGAAGTTAATTTTCTATTGAACACAGGGATTTTCGTTGGATAATTTTATAAAACCCTTTTTTACTACCTTTTCTAAGTTTTTTCATTGAAATTTTGTAAAAAATCGAGGGTTTTATGCGATTTATTTTAATTTAATGCAGTTATTTGTTGATAAAATATGCTTTTTTTAATATGATCCATGTTTATATTGATATAAATTTTTGGTTTACTCGCTTCTGTTAGTCGATGTTACCAGTTTGATGTTGGCATTGGTTAATGGAAGGATTATCGGAAGTGTTCGCGTATGGAAGACGTTAGGAAAGAAATCGAAAAGGTGAATATGAGCTTCGTTGAAAACATCAGGAAATCCGATGTTTCCAAGCTTGCTCGACTGTACACGAAAGATACCAAACTCATGCCACCGAATCATGCTACTGTTACCGGTAGAGAGGCAACTAAGGAGTACTGGAAGTCCGCTTTCGGAATGGGAGTCAAGGACGCTATTCTAACAACAGATGAGTTGACTGTTTCAGGTGACTTGGCCAACGAGAGGGGCTCCTACACAATGAAGATCAAGCCAGAGGGACAAGACGAGATTGAAGACAAGGGCAAGTACGTAGTCATCTGGAAGAAGACTGAAGATGGCTGGAAACTACACTGGGACATCTTCAACTCTGACATAGCACCATCAGAGTAAAGACGGAAAAATACACTAAATCCCCCTTTTTTAAATTAAAAAAATAAACAAGGCGTTTTTCAACCCGTTTTATACGGGTATCGCTTCAATTAAATGTGCATATTTAACATCGCATTAGTGAATTACTTTTAGATAATACTTCAGGAGTTTTACCTAAAATCCCCGAAGGGTATCTTTGAGCATATCGCCCATTTATTATTACAATTCAAGAATTTAATCATACGCGACACTAAAAGGTGTTTACTGTGGATAAAATTATCAGAATAGATATGACAGACCTCAAGTCTGAGGTCAAAAATGTTCCAGATAAATACAAGGAAATGGGAGGCAGGTGGCTCACAAGCAGCATCATCGGCGACGAGGTGGACCCTAACTGTCACCCACTTGGACCGAACAACAAACTGGTGTTTGCTCCTGGAATAGTAACAGGGACCAATGCACCGAGCACCGGACGGCTATCTGTTGGAGGTAAGTCTCCTCTTACAGGTGGCATCAAGGAGGCTAACGCTGGCACTCCAT
>JAOZHP010000139.1 GCA_026014815.1 Candidatus Bathyarchaeota archaeon | reverse complement strand
GTTTCGCCAGAGGATAGATTGGAGAGGGGTTAAATCTAGGTTCTCAAATAAGAGTTTGGGAGAGCCTACCTCTTTCATCTTATCATCAATTTGATGGGAGGTGGCTATCCCAATAAGATTGTTGAATTATTTAATCAGCCCGCGCGCGCCTGTGTCATATTTAAATCAGATTATTTCCATTTTTCAACTTGTAGGTCGGCGTCTTTCTCTTGTTTTTCCCAATTGTTGACAGTAGCATCAACCATTCTGTGCTTTAACCAACCATGTGCAATTTCATGAAGTACTGTTTCAATACCCTCTTTTTTTTCATGTAAATCACTATCTAAACAAATTATTCCACCTGATAGAATGTATTCCTTGTCCGTATGTGTATTTGGAGTTCTAAATGTTAAATTATCAATAACAAACTCTTGTACTTCAAAGGGTATTATACTAACTGCTTTTGAAATGAGATCAAAAAGTTCTGGAGGGACTTCGGCACTTCTACTAATAAGGTAAGTGAAAATATCTTCTCTGCTATGTTGAAATCCATTTTTTGGAAATATATTCTCTTCTCGTTTTCCCAAACTAATATCACCTTTTCGAGCTGTATACTTTCCTCTATTAGTTTGTATAGAAATGAACTAAAATTATACTTTATGTGCGCGCGAGTTTTATCGCATCTTTTCAAGTTTAGACAGGATCTTATACACTCCCTGAAGACCACCCTTGAGAGACACGGCACGCTCCTGGACAAATTTTTCCGCGCCCCGTTTAGAATATCCCTTGGACATGACACGTCCAACCATCCATTCAAACCTTTTTTCCTTCTCCCGCTGTCTTCGCATCTCCTCATCAACTTTCTTTTTCTCGTGCACCCTGTGCTCGTCATCTAATAACCTCTTCAACTCAGACTCTAAGGACACCAGTAGAGCCTCTACCTCTGCTAAATCTCGCGTAGAATCAAGACCACCGATCCTTGACTGTAAAAACGCGACACGATCCTCCAACCTCTTCCTCTCAGTAACGAGCTCAACCACAAAACAATCAAGAACCCCCAAGAGCATCTCACACTGATCCGTTAACCACCTCTTTCTACTGAAAACCTCAAACTCAACACTCATAGAATTAGACGTATCCACGTCTACACTTGGTCTGAGGGAAAGATATTCCTCGAACAAGGACCTAGCCACGGCAGGTTGGATGTTCAAGTCTTTGACAGCATCGATGGCGTTTCCTCCCTTCTCAAAGATTTGAAACGCGGTTGAGTAAACCTCGGTCTTGAGCGTCAACTTGTTCTCTTCTCGTAAGACCTTACTAACTGTCTTAGGATCGTGACCCGTCGTCTCAGCTATCTCTTTGTGTGTATAGCCTTCAGCGTCGAGTTGTATTATCCTGTCTTTTTGCTTCTTAGATAGCTTACCCATACAAACACCCCTGGTAAGGTTCACGTTTGGATTCGAAACGGGTTTCAATTGGGCTTGAAATACTTGTGAAAAGGAGTTGAAATGCTGTTCCAGCGTATTTATGAAGTGTTGAGCGAGGAGGCCTCGCTTCTTTTCCGGTTAAGAGTCTCGTATTTTTCATGTTTTATTGCCTCCTGACGACGATGGTGTCATCAGATATTTTCGAGACAAATAACCAGCCTTCGTTTAGATGGGTTTCGAGGGCTTTGAGTTGGATGAGTTTGTCAACAGCTTTGGGCGTGGTTGTTGTTCTTGTGAAATCGAGTTTTGCGTATTCTTCGCGGTGGTAATCGATGTTCGTCCTATCGTAATATGTGTCTTGTGTGCCGGGGAGTATGTGTCCCATGAAGAATTCTTGTGTTCCTTTGTCCATGCGACTACTATCGGTGGTTGGGCTTCGGAGGACGGATTCGAAGGATTTTCTTAGACAGTGAGGTGATATTTGTGCCCATTTGGCTATGTCTGCGAGTCTTGCTGATTTTTTCAGTAATACGCTGACGCATCTGCGTCCGATGTGTTTTAGGGGGCGCGTTTTTCTTGGCCATAGGTTCCAGTCGGAGCAGAATAGTGGCTGTTCTGGCTCAATGATTCCATAGTATTCTTCGCGTTCGTTAAGGTAGACCCTGAGCGCGGTTTGTGCTTCTTTGCTTATGAAGCTGTAGTATGGCACTAAGCCTTTGCATGCATCGTGTACTTTTTGTTTCATCTCGGGGTAGACGGGGACACGAATGATGGGTTCGTTGTTGTCTATTTCTTCTTTGATGTCTCCTATGGTTAGGGCGCAGAAGGTGCTTATGCGGAACCCGCTGGTCCAGAGGCAGAGGATTATAGCGCGGTCTCTTTGGTTGTCCGCAGCGTCAGCGATGCGATAGATCTCTTGTTTGGTTGGTATGTATTCAAGGCGTTTTCTGTATCGGGTTGGCTGGTAATAGCTGCGGGTTTCGGGTTTGATTCCGTTTGCGCGGAAGAAGGTTTTGAGGCGTTTGTTTACGGTGTTGACGTATGATTTGCTCATTCCATTGGTTGCTAGTGTATCGATGTGGCTCTGGATTAGCTGAGATATCTGAGGTTCAGTGAGAGACGTTAGTTGGTCAGGAGTGTATCCTGTAGATTCACAGAAGATCATGACCAACCCCAGATAGGTGCGGCGGGAGGCTTCGCTTTTTGAGTAGCGAGATAAGTGATTTAGCAGGTTCTGAATTCTTGGTGATGCGCTCTTCCAGGCATTTGGACCTTCTCTACTTTTTATCCCAAAAAAGATTTCAAAGCTTCTAAGGCTAGGTTGGGATTCAAGATTGAGTTTTCCAAATGCTTTTGACACATTGTTCACCAATTAGGCCATTTGATTTTCTTTGTTCCATTGAAATAGTCTTTGAGATCAGTCGGTTCCGATATATTTTGTAGTTGAGAAGTTTCTTTGCTTAGAATTTCTGAAATTAACATAGCAAAAATGGGGTCACTACACCTTCTTTCCTCTAGTTTCTCGATTTCATCTTTAGAAAAAATCTGACATTTTTTTTCATTTATCAAGGCAATACGTAATGTATTGCGTGTTCTGTCTTTTATATAAGTTACGTTTTGTATTGTGTGTGAGGTTTTATAATTTTAGGGTTGAATCCTCATTAAAAAATGCTTTGAATGACCGTGCTGAAATATCTGGATTTTCACTCAGCGATGTTGTTCGGGATGTTATATGGATTGGTATCGGGATCCAAGAGAATGGCGGAGTAAAGTTCATTGGTCCAGGAGGGTTTCCGTTAATATTTGCTCAGATTAAATATGGAGGGAAAAAGGAACGAGTAAATGTCTGGCTTGAAGAGGAACAATTTGAGTTAGCGGAGAGTATTTTTAGTACTGATGTAAAAAATGTCATGCGTGGAGCCGTAAGCGTGGGAATCGCATATTTAGATGACAAAGATCATGAAATTGTTGGTCGATTTGGAGTACCCAGACCGTTTTCGATCATAAGTTTTCCAGAACTTACTCGGAAAGAGTCGGTAAATGCCTATTTTAGATTGAAACAAGAAAATACATAGGTACTCGCTTGCTGTAGGTGGCGAGCCCGGGGGGATTCGAACCCTCGACCCCAGGCTTAGGAGGCCTGTGCTCTATCCGTGCTGAGCTACGGGCTCGCAGCACCCACTGTATCGCGTACCCGTTTTTAAGAATAACTCCTAGCCGCATATCCCATGTTTATAACCACACCCTCAACATGGGAGAGTACCGTTGGACCGGTAACCACAAAATGGATGACTGGGGACGCTCTACTTAACAGGGGGAGCTAAACAATCTATTGCCCCAGATAGATGAGATATTCTTAACATGGATGACGCAAAAACACTGGGTATCTGCTTTTATAACCCTCAAGGAAATTGATGGACGTACGCAACATAATCATAATATATACACCAAGCACAGTATGGTTGCCCAAGTGGAAGCGGACAACGGCCCAAGAAGCGAAAGACCAGAACTCCGCAGAACCGAAAAGACGGGCTTCAAAGGCGTCAACGGGCTTTGGCTCGATGAAAACCTGCGTCTTAAGGTAAGAACACTTGGGCACT
Organism: Candidatus Bathyarchaeota archaeon; assembly: GCA_026014815.1. Lineage (GTDB taxonomy): Archaea > Thermoproteota > Bathyarchaeia > TCS64 > TCS64 > RBG-16-57-9. Next base: position 9,353 of record JAOZHP010000139.1, on the reverse strand, counting down.
TTGCATTTTAGGGAAAAATTACAGCGAAACACGGCATGGTTTCAAATACCCTGAACCTCGAATAAACCCAAATGACTCGAAAGATAACCCTCGAATGGCCCTCCGAAGAGATAACAATCGAAGCCACCCTCCTTGAAGATCAGGAACCAGAGCTATGCGACCTCCTCTGGGAGAACTTGGAGAAGCCCCTGAAACTGTTCTGCAGGCACCCTGTCAGCACAGGGGAAGAGTTCAGTGCAGCGGCGCGGCCCCCAAGGCACCCAGTGAAGACGGGCGTCGCTTTGGGTCGCCACAAGCGAATGTTCTGTGAGATAGCCCCGGGGAGCATCAACTACAGCGTTCACGGTGGCTACGGTGGGCTGAGCTGCTACTACGGCCCATGCACGGAGCCCATCACAGTAAGCGGTGCCGTCGTAGGAAAAGTCGTAGAGGAGGACATACCCCTGCTCAGAAAGGCAGGGAAAGCCGTCTGGAACCACTACTACATGATCCATGAACCTATACTGATGACGGCGAGGAGGTCAACAGAATGAAGGACTGGAGACAGGTCAAGGACATGATTGAGACTGACCTCGACAGGATATTCTGGGACGAGCCCCAGGAAGTCACCATGTGCAAGAAGGGCATCTACCCTAGCGGCGCAAACGTTGGCGGTCAGGTGCTGGGCAACATGTTGTTCCTGATAGCTGACACTCAGGCAATGGGGTGGAAGTGCGCTAAGCCAGCGGTATCCGCGGCCATCAAGGACTCCGGGTTCACGTTAGAACAATGTAAGAATGTGTGGAGGTACAGCACCCTACATATCGCCAAGATGCTTGGGAACATGAATCCCCCGGGGTGCCCTGCTCCTTGGCTTAACGTGCCCAAGCTCTACGAGTTCAGTGTGGCCATCGATGAGGCTTTGCCCTCCGTAGCGTCGAAGGATGAGCTGGAGGACCTGCTGTGGAGCTGGTTCAACTACGTGGACTGCCTTAACAGATGGTTCTTCCTAGTGTTTCCGTGGCACCTTGGCAAGGAGTTCCCGCTGGTTATCCCCGGTGACATCGAGGAGCTTCAACGACTCTCCGAGAGGTAGCTTTAGCTGCCCACATTTTTTATCAGTCATGAGCCTTCTGATGCCATATGAGTCTAGAGACGCGTGCACATACAGCTCTCCACATCGTGAAAGGAGCCATCGTGAAGGTTCTGGGAGAGGACGCCAAGTGGTCTGCAGGCGCCAATGTGAACGGCGGTCACGGAAGGATCACCGTCCAGTATAACAGGAAACCCACAGAGGACGAGGTCAACGAGATTGAGCGACTTGCCAACGAGAAGATCAAGGAGAATGCCGTGATCGAGATACATGAGATGAGCCGTGTTGACGCTGAGGCTCGTTGGGGCGACTGGATCTACGACCTGTTCCCGTTGCCCGAGAGCATCACTGAGCTTCAGGTCTTTCATCTGCCTGACTGGAACGTGAACGCATGCAACAAGCTGCACACAGAGACAACTGGAGAGATAGGCAAAGTCTCCATCTCTAAGTGGAGGTTCCGTAAGAACAAGCAGCTACTAGAAGTCAGCTATGATATAGAGTAGGGTTATCTTCCCTTTCCAGTTCTCTTAGGCCGCAGGTTTTTACCTCGGCATTTACGGCATTTCTTTGCGCCTTCTGGGTTGGTGGCTCCGCAGCTTCGGCAGACAGTTTTGCTGAGATGCGCTTTTCTGGCGATCGCCATCTTTACTGGGTCTCTTAGTGACATAATTTTTCATCCCCGGTGGGCTTTCATGGTATACGAGTACCCATATATTATCTTTACTAAAGTCGGGGAACTTGCTTCAAGTAATGGATTACTGAATTTCTCCTAAAATAGCTACACCTTGTATTAGATATAATTTCACGTGTGCGTTCAAATATCCTAAAGATGATTAATTAAAGCCATAAATAAAAAATCGATAATTTTATTCACAGATTAAACTATACACATTCATGTGTTCTCGTATTGAAGCTTCAATAGATGCTGTCGAAGAATCACTTCAAATAAAAAACGGATCGTTATCAGTAATTGAGCTAGTCGAGTCCGCTATAAAGAAAATAGAGGAACTTAACCCAACTCTAAACGCAGTTGTCACTAAAACATATGAACAAGCAAGAGAAACAGCAAAACAACAATTACCGGATAGCCCACTCTCAGGAATACCCATTCTAATAAAAAATTTGACTTCGATAAAAGGAGTAAGATTGACATACGGCTCTTTATTGTTCAAGGATTATATACCAAATTTTGACTCTGAGATAGTTAAAAGAATGAAAAACGCCGGTATGATAATCCTTGGAGTAACAAACACGCCGGAATTTGGGCTTACAAGCACAACTGAACCAAAACTACATGGGCCTACACGTAATCCATGGAACACTGATTACAGTTCTGGGGGTTCTAGCGGAGGTTCAGCGGCGGCTGTAGCCAGTGGAATGGTATCCATCGCGCATGGAAGTGACGGAGGGGGATCAATAAGATTATCATCCTCTTTTTGCGGTGTTTTTGGCTTGAAACCCACAAGAGGTAGAGTGCCACATAGTCCTGTTTCTGGCTCCGCGATCATTGGATTAAGTGTTAATCATGCATTGACAAGATCAGTTCGAGACAGCGCTGCCTTCCTAGATATTATTGACGGTTATTGTGTGGGTGAACCTTACTGGTCGCCTCCGAAGCATAGACCCTATATCGAAGAGATAGGGGCGAACCCTGGAAAGCTTCGGATGGCGTTGGTGACCAAAACCACTGAGAATGATGATTTCCACCCCGATGTTGAGAAAGAGGTTAGAAAGTCAGTGAAGTTGTGCTCTGAGTTAGGGCACGTTGTTGAGGAGGTCGATGTTAATGATATCTTTGGTATGGATCCTCAGCAAATGCTCGATGCGTTCTTGAATATTTGGTGCACATTAAGCGGATCTGTGTTACACAGAGCGTCCATGAGAGCCGGTGTTCCGCCTCAACGGGAATGGGTCGAGGACCTTACATGGGGGCTGTACCTGAGAAGCAAGGGGCTGTCCGCCACAGATTATATGCTATCGCATACAGTCCTTGAGCAGTTTGGTCGCAATTTGAATAGGTTTCTAACAGGTTATGATGTGATTTTAACCGCTACGACTCCTGATCCTCCATTCAAGCTGGGTGCGGTTAACCCTACTTATGAAGAGCCTATGAAGAACTTTGAAAAAGCAATAAGAACCGCAAACATGACTGCTATGAGTAACGCTGCGGGGAATCCAGCAATGTCAGTTCCATTGGGTAAGAGTAGAAAAGGGCTCCCCATTGGAACCCAGTTTATAGGACGGTTTGGTGATGAAGCACTACTGTTCAGATTAGCATCTCAACTGGAGAAAGTAAAACCCTGGAAAACTCTTCATAATTAATACGGTCCACTCTTCCCTATCTATAACTACACACGCGTAAAATCAAGCGTATATTGAATTTCTTTCGCTTCAAGTATCTTGGAATAACACGGTTTTTTTTGGGGGTCTATACCCGCTCACCGGATACAAGCATATCTGAGTCATGGAACGTAAGCATCCATGTTTAGAAGGTTTAAAATTAATGTACTCTTAAAAGGTGCTGTTGACCAAAAATGAGTCAAATCAAGGTAACGGTGTTCAGGAGGGTCGACCCATCGGTCATCTTCGACGGTGAAGTCCCAAACATGCCTGGAACCGACAAACCCTTCGTGAAATGCACGGCCTTCGAGGACGGACAAGAGTTCATTGTTGAGAATGGACGGAAACCTGACGGATTCTGCGAGTGGGCGTGGTACGACATCAAGAAAGACATCTCGATTCTCCAGTTCGGTGGTAACTTCTGGAAGAACTGGATGAAGCCAGGAGAGATGCTCACATGCTGCACCGACGGTGTAAGACCCGTCAGCTTCAAGCTGGAAAGACTGGAAGACTAGCGTTAACCTTCTTCCAGCACCCTTTTTTTGTGCATATACTCTTCCTCAGATATCTCCCCTGCACCCTAGAATAGTATGCTGAGACAGGTCAACGCACCGTCACATTTCTGTATCTCGCTGACATCCATGCTGACAACGTCGAACCCGGCTTCCTTCACCATCAACTGAGCGGTGTCGTAACCTTCTGCCATGAGCACAGTGTCACCAACGGCCAACGTATCCGCGGCGTACTCATCCATGCTTGGAGGTATGATGATCTGGTAGCCCTCCAACGCTGGATGATGAGCATACTTCTCTGTCGCGATCATGATGCCTTTCCCCAGATACGTCACGTAGCTCTTCAAGTGCATGATGCTGGGATCAAAGATAGTAGCTACAGGGACGCCGAGCCACTCCTGCATCTGAGCCACGCCCTCCAGGTTAGTCCTCTCCGTGATACCGCTGATGAGTTTTCTCTCAGCGTGCACCACGTCGCCTCCCTCAAGCGTCGCAGGCTCAGTTGCCCACTTCACAGGCATGTACTCCTCCAGCACAGCGGCCACGTCAGGCTGCTCGCCGCGTCTACTCTCCTTAGCCATCCTGCAGATGATCGCCTTTCCGTTTTCAACGACGGCGTTGTCCTCGACAAAACAGGCGTCAGGGTACTCGTCGCTCCTCGGGACATGAATGACCTCCAGTCCAAGCTCAGCGAGTGTATTACAGTAGTTTGCGTGCTGCTCCCTAGCCTTCTCAAGGCTCACAGTATGATGAAGTGGATGAGTGGAGAGGCAACTCGTGTAGTTATCCCCGGGTGTACGAACAACCGCGTGTTTAGGGTTCATAATGAGGATTTCGTTTTGGGTGCTATAAAATATTGGTTCGAATGCATTAATTTACTCAATGTAAATATTATCCCGATTCAAGTTGACAGTCAACCTATACAAGGTCCTCATGGACTATATGGAAGCCCCAGCAGTCACTGGGTTCGAGGAGCAGCGCAGAAAGCGCATAATAAAGGAGTTCAAGAAGTACTGCGACATCGTCGAGGTAGACGTCATGGGCAACGTCATAGGCACCATGGGAACCGGTGACAGAGACGTAATGCTAGCAGGCCACTACGACCAGCTGGGCTTCATGATCAAACACGTGAATAAGGAAGGATTCGCTAGCTTCGTACAGGTAGGAGGCTGGGATAAACGAGTTGCCTACGGTACACGCGTCAAGGTATGGGTCGGAGACGGACCCGAGGACTACCTCGTGGGCACAGTAGCAGTGAAGGCTGTTCACCTCACAGACACCAAGGAACGGGACAAGAGCCCTGAACTCAAGGACATGCTCATCGACTTTGGAGCTACAAGCGCTGAGGAAGCGGAGAAGATGGGCGTCAAACCAGGCGTCGTCTGCACCCCTTACCTAGAGGTCACGTACCTCGGCAAGGAGGGGAGTGACCTCATCGTTGGGCCAGCATTCGACGATGTCTGCTGCGTAGCAGCCCTCAGTATCACCATGGCCGAGCTCAAGAAGAAACCACCAAAAAACATCAAGGTCCGATTCGTAGCCACCGTACAGGAGGAAGTAGGTCTCAGGGGAGCCACCATCGCAGCCTACAATATCAAACCATGGGCAGCCATCGCCACAGATGTGACCCACGCAGTAGCCCCGGATGTCAAGGCTAGCCAGGTGGGAGACATCGAGCTAGGGAAAGGCCCGGTGGTTGCAGTAGGAGCCAACTTCACCCGAGCACTGTGGGAGATGATGGAGTCCGAGGCTGAGAAACACAAGATACCCTGCCAGAGAACCGGTGTACCTTCACGGAGCGGAACCGATGCATGGGCCATACAGGTGGAGAGAGGGGGGACTATCTGTGGGCTCATAAGCATGCCCAACAGGTATATGCACAGTCCCAACGAGGTCATCAACATCAAGGACCTCGAAAACCTCGGTAAACTTATCGCTGTAACAGTGCAGGCCCTCGGGGAGAGCGACTTGCAGCACACAGTCGAGGTCTACCGCAGGTAAACCCCTCCCTTTTTATCTTCCTAAAATCTGTTTTACCCGCCAGAAGTAACCTAGGAAGAACACGGTGGTGTAGAAACCGAACCCGCTGAGGAATCCTCCCATGTACCACTTGTACTTTGCGTCTAACCTCTTCATAGAGGATGCCTTGGGCTCGCTTTATAGATGCTTTATGAAATCCTGATCAGTAAGAATCAGCTAAAGTCCTGAACCAGGTACAGGTTTTCGTCATCGAACGCGACACCTAAGCTAACCCTCTCATAGTCCTCGTTCAGTATGTTGTCTCTGTGGCCCCACTCATACTCGGCGTCATTGTACACCATCTCGTACATCATCATCTCCAACACACCGTTCTCATCGAACTCTTCCCGCGCGGTGTGATACTTGATGTTCTCCCCCATGGTGCCAGGTAGCTCCGGGTTATGTTTAAACTCCCCTGTCTCCAGCATCGACTCAGCGTACCTCTGAGCGATGTGATTAGTGTCGAGCTCAACTTCCTCAAGCCCTGCTTTTACACGTTCCACATTAATGAGGTCAAGGACATACTCCTGTAACTCTAGCACCTCAGGTGTCGTGGGGAAAACAGGGCCCGTCCCTGGGTCATCCGGAGGCTGATTGAAGCTATTCAAGAACATTATGCTTCCGAGGCTTATTGCCAGAGTTATTGCGACGAGAGCTACCTTCCTTGAGGTAACCCCCGCACCGAGGTCCAGAATCCCTTTCTTTCTTCTGATCTGTGGTTTTGGCCTATGTGTGGGTGCCTCCACTGACTCCACGTATGGAACTGTCTCCCGTTCAGTGGTGCTTTTAGAGGTCTTGAGTTTCCTCGATTGAGCTATGCAGTTATGATCTCTCTGGGCGATGTGATCCTCACAGAAAGTGAGGTTACAATGGGGGCACCTGTAAGGTTGCTCCAGGTCCTTGCCGCAGATGTAACATAACCCCATAACTATTTTGTCTTGTCTGCGTTTTTTAAAGTTTTACCAAGATATACTCCATATCAACGATCTTGTGTGAACAGTACCCGATTCCCCGATTTTAGCTAGAACCTATTTATACCATAAATCAATAGAATTACAGGTTGGCGAACAGTTTTGAAGTCATCTAAACTAATCGGGCTCTTGATCATCGTGGTACAGCTAGCAGGCGTCGTCGCTCTAGGCCTCGGCATGTACACGATGATAAGCGTCTTCTCAACAGCAATCCCACAAGGCGAAAACGAGATTGTAATCCAGTACTGCGACCCAGTGATCATCCCATTCAGTATCACACCCAGTAACCCAGGCTACTTGGATGCCGAACTCAGCATCTCCATGAGCCTCATCGTAGATGGGGATAATGAGATAGCAAGTGACTCAGTGATAGTGACCATACCTCCCCAGTCCCAAGTACCGGTAAACCTTGAGTTAAGCCTCAGTCAGGCACTTGCGGAGGAATACCTCCAAGAGGGCGCCGATGTGGACTGGGTGATAGACCTCCAGATAACAACTCTGTATGATTTAATCAGTTTCAGCAACACAATAACGATGTCGGGAGGCGGTCAGTGATGTCGAACAGAAAAGTAGGTGCGTTAATCTCAGCGCTCATCACATTGGTCATCTTTGTAGGGATACCATACATGCTCCCAGACTACCTCGAACCAGAGACTATGGAGATGGCAGCCGAGTATGGCTTCGATCTACCTTCCCTGTTTAATCAGATGATGATCATAGGCGCAGTAACGGCGGGGCTCACCCTCATAAAAGGCTTCGTGGACGAGACCAGCGGCATATTCCTTCTCGTAGCAATCGCACAGAACGTGTCAACACTAGCCTTCACCGTAGTACTGCTAGGGGCGGGAAACGTGATGAATCTAGGACTAACAAGCTTCACGATAAACCAGGGAGGCGTAGTGAGCCAAATCACGATGGACCTCAGAGTCTTCATCTACCTCACCTTCCTCACAGTCGGGTTGAAGGTAGTCCAAGTCTACTTGGAGTGGAATGAGACCCGGAAAGCCGCAGCTCCACCAGGAAGAATCCCCGCCTAACCCCAACAATTTTTAATCACCCACCACCCCACGGTTAGTCATGACTATCAAGGTCGCTGTCAGTGGCATCCCACGTGGATACCAGTCACCCAAGAAGGACCTGAACTGGCTCACAGACGAACACAAACAAAGAATCCAATCAATCAGCCCTGACATCGAGCTAATCGAGATACCAGCACACCTTGTAGACGACTGCACAGGAATCGAAGTTGTGTTAGCCGAGGGAGGCAACAGGACTCATTACCACGGCGAGCTTGACTGGAAGGACTACCAAAAATTCTTCACGCCAACCCTCAAGTGGGTTCAGCTCTGCAGCACAGGGTTCAGCGACAACATCACCCCCCAGATACTGGACGGCTCAGTGACCCTCACAAACGCCCCAGGACTCCACACCATACCAATAGCCGAGAGCGTTATCACCGCGATGCTAGACCACGCGAAACGCCTCAAACAACGACGCATCGACCAGAGAAACCATGACTGGGCCCAAGTAAAAAACGATGAACTCTACAGCAGAACAGTGCTCCTCATCGGCCTCGGCAACATAGGGAAACGTGTCGCCCGCCTCTGCAAAGCATTCGAGATGAACGTCATCGGCACCAAGCGGAGAATGGAGCCAATTGAGAACGTGGACAAGGTGTTCCCCACAAATGAACTCTCTGACCACCTTCCCCTAGCTGACTATGTTGTCGTGGTCGCTCCTCTAACCCCTGAAACCGAACACATGCTCAGCGAGAAAGAGTTCAAGGCAATGAAAAAGTCCAGCTACTACATCAATCTAGGCAGAGGCAAAATAGCCCACGAGCCAAGCCTCATCAAGGCATTGAAGGAGAACTGGATCGCAGGCGCGTACCTAGACTGCTTCGAGGTAGAACCCCTCCCCGAGGACCATGTCTTCTGGGACATGTCAAACGTGTTCCTTGTGCCTCATGACAGCCACAGCAGTCCCTATATCGGTGATAGATGTGTAGACATTTTTTGTGAAAACCTTGATAGATACGTCAAGGGTGAGCCGTTGAAAAACATCTGTGACCCGAGGCGAGGATACTAGCCTTTTTTAGCGCCCTTCCCATATCTAATGAATCTTAAACGGAGAACCAGAGATGACAGTATATGCCATAGTGCACGGCGACGACGTAGACGGATTAACATGTGGCGCCTTCCTCAAACGCCTCTTCGACTGCGAGATATACCTAGCCAACTATGACAACCTAGAGAATGCCCTAGAAAAAGTTCAGCCACCCGTAGACCAGCTCTTCATATGTGACCTGAACATCCGTGAGGCACTGGAGCCCGCCCTCATGAAGATCAATGAGTACGCGGAGGTCAACATCATCGACCATCACCAGATGGACGACGACTTCAAACAAAGGCTCACAGATAATGGCATAAAAATCAGATT
>JAOZHP010000138.1 GCA_026014815.1 Candidatus Bathyarchaeota archaeon | reverse complement strand
CCATGTTTTATCTATTATTATGATTTTATTTTCTTTTTTAATCGAATTCAGATTATCATTTTGTAACAAATATTTAAGATAAGGAATTAAAAATGATCTATCATTTTTAATAAATTGAGTTAATACTAGATATTTTGCAGGTTTTTTATCGCTTTCATATAAATCAAGAAATGCTTTTCCATAACTTTCCGTAATATACCAGGTTCTTGTTTGATCTTTTTGACGAAGAAAACCAAGTTCTCGTGCAAGACTAAAATATCTTTCAACTGAACGAGGACTTTTTAATTTACGTTTTTTCTCGTAGATAATTTGTGATGAAAAATTGTTGATAAAATAATCCCATTGTTTTTTTGTATCTTCAGTTTTAGTTTCATTGGCGGTTCTAACTGCATAGTATAATCGTTCAATATCCCCAGCACCTTCAATCATGTAATTCATGATTGAAATACTCATTGTGGTAACAACGCCTCGTCCTTTTTTAGGTACCTTTTTCCCACATATTCAATTACTTCTTTATTAATTAAGGAAATTCCTTGCTGTATAGCATGTGCAATAGATTCATCCATGATTGATAATGCTTCTTTTGGCCTTACTCCGTCAATAATACCTTCCTCTCTAAGTTTAAACACTATATTTATCACTTCTTCTATTGCTTCTTCGCTAAACGGATAATATTCCGAATCAACGGTTATACCGGAATTTTCTAACCCAGCCATTAACTCAATCATATTTTCCTTATCTAAACGTCTATACTCCAATAATTCACGTATTAATCCTCTTAATTCCTCAGCAGTATAATCAAAAAATTCAAAATAATTAGATATTCCAATCCTTCTTTCTACTGGCTCATCTGTAAGAGCAAGTGGTAATCCAACTTTGCCCCTCGCCGAACCAAGGAAAATAATACCTACATAACTATTTTCGTCGACTAATCCTCTTATTGCTTCGGTAAAAGTTACTCGGCTGTCTCCATATATGTGGGCGGTATTCTCAATTTCATCAAGGAAAATAACTAGTTGTTTATTCTCGAAACGGTCGATTAAAAGTGAAATTACGTTTAGAATCCATACAGCATCATCTTCATAAATCTGACTACTTAGAACGTCAAGTTTTTTTACGTCACCAGAACGTAATTTTTCGCCCGATAAAAACCTCCAGATCAATGAATCATTAACATCTAAACTCGTTTCAATAATATAACTAAGATCACGATCATCTATTGCGATTATATCGATCAATGATGAACCATTATCTTGAGCAATGTCATTTGCCCTTTTTAACAAGTTTAAAATATAATGCCTGCCTATTCGACGCATTATGATTTTATGAATATCTAAAAAAGACGTTCTTCGATGACAAGGTGGTGTTTCTACATATATCGTGTGTGCGACGTCATCTAATTTTCCCATTGCATATTTTGCAAACTGGGTTTTACCATTTCCGAACGGCCCCAAAAATACACCTTTTAAAACCCGTGATGTTTCAATGGTTAATATCATGCGATTGATAATTTCATTCACATATTCTTTTCTTGGACCTAAGAATATTGGCGGATCTGTTCTTGGGTTGTAGCTTACATAACTTGTTTTTAAACCGATTCTACTCAACTTCAATAGTCTCCTCTTTCTTTACCTCAATTTCAGAATAGTACATTTTTACGAATATATCCAAATTGCGCCATAAACTCATAAATTGCTGAATACTTTCTCTTTCAATCGCATAATTTGGCAATGTAAATAACCTATATGAACAATTACGACATATTACAACGGTTACCAGTCTTGAACAAAATAAAGCATCGATGATTATCTCATCAGGCAATAATGCAAAGAAATTCAATCGCTTCTGACATACCTGCCTACAATCTGCAGTATGGCTTATGTCACCATCACGGGAATACAAAATCTTCGTTGATTGCATATTTAAATCACCTTCAGTATTATCAACTGTCAAAAGTTACAGTCCCTTTATAAAGGTTTTGACCAACGGCCTAGCGCCCATGACATACCAATTTTTGTCCTATGACGTGAAAAGACAAATTAGTGAAAGTGCAAGCCTCAAGAAAGAACTACTAACCCACTTCAAAGAACACATCGAAAGAGGAGTAATCCTATTCTACAACCGAGTAAAACGATTCAGAGATCTAGCAGAACTAGGAAATAACTGAAATTGCTTTAACTCTGTTGCAGGGATCAAGATTTTATCCGCGAAATTCCATTGCTTAGGGTCAGTTGCGCTGTATTATATTAAGAATTCTTTTAAAGTTAAACAAAAAATAATTAAGCATGAGTAGACGAACAAGACATTGGCTCGTTCCTACCGCTGAAGCAGAGCAAATCCAAAGGCTCATAGTTAAGGGCAATATCTGGGCTTATGGCATCAATACGCCTGGAAGGCACATGATTAAACCGGGCGATAGAGCGTGTTTTTACCTAAAAAGGCAGGGAGTTGTTGCACATGCCACTGCTAAAACACAACCAAGAAATATGAAACACCCGCAGGTCAAAGACCAAGTTCTCTACCCCTGGGTTTTCGAATTAGAAGAAATTTCCGTTTACATAGACAACCCAGTCAAGATAACCAAACCGATACGGAAAAAACTGGATTACTTCCAAAAACCTAATCTGATAGACACAAGAACCGCAATCAAAAATTGGGGGGTATTTGTGATGAATAATAAAGAAATCACAAAGCACGATTTTGACTTGATTACTAGGAAATGACCAGCTATTTATTCAGCCTCTTTCTTCTTAACGGGTCATCATCTCTCAACCGAGACCTGATTTCCTGAAGCTCCTTCTGCTTATCCTCAGAAACCACAAATATCCTTTCCTTGATTGGCTTTTTCTCTCTCTTGATAACATCAAGGTCTTTAACAACCAGGTCATGCTTCATGGCAAAAAGTAACTCCGGTACTGTGACTCGCTGCTTTCTAGCTCGTCGATAGTAACTCATCCATATTTTTGTATTCCCCACGTTGAGGTGACCGATATCACAAGTTTTCAGATAATCAAGGAAACCCATCTTATCTTCCAGAAAAGGGTCACCTTTTTTCCATTCATCAATATGATGCAAAATAGCTGATAACCTGTCCTGGACAACAGATTCCATAAAGATCAACTCCAACATTAAGAATATAAAGAAACTGAAAGTCAAATACATACCAAAGATAAAGCACCTAATATTTTACGCATAATTCTCTACTAGAACAACACTGATAACGCGAAAAGTTTCTGTAACTCCCTTCACTGTAACGCCTTCTCCATGAGCCTCTTCTTGGCGTCCATCTCACAACAGATAAATTTCCCAATAGTATCCCGTGTAAGCCTGTCCAGCCATAACTGGCTGCGAGTTAAGGGTTATATTGAGAGGCCTAGTAGAGACCAGTACAGGTTATCGGAGAAGATACGTTCCCTTTTTCAGCGAACACGTCCTAGGGACTTGTACGATGTTTGGAAGCTTTCTAAACTTGGGCTGGATGTATCGGAGATTCTCACGATTAAATTTGATTCCAAGGGTATAGATTTGGACATTCCGGAGCTGTTTCAATGCTCTATTAGTAAATAAAGAACCTGTTTTACAAGATTAAATGAAGGCATCTAATTTGAATGAGATGTATATGGCTCTTGCATTAAAAGAAGATTTCAAAGAATTAAGAAATGATCCCGGCTATCAATCTCTTTTTGATAAGAAAACCGAATAATTATTCAATGAATAATCAATTAAAATTTTCGGTAAAAACCGAAATTTTCGGTAAAAACCGAAAATCATATAATTAAGAAGGTGATAATATTTTTGGAAATGAATTTCAAGTCTCTAAAATCATATCGTATAGCGAAATATTTACTAAATAATAGAATTAGTAGTCAAACAAAAATCTCTAATGAAACAGAGATCGCTATAGGTTATGTTAATGAAGTTCTTCATGATTTAGCAGACTTAGATATTGTAAAAATTGGTTATGGAAAAACTACGCTTATAGATTACGCCAAATTTTTAGATAAAATTAGCATGGACAGATCATTCAAAAAAAACATCAAGAAAACATTTCGACTACCAACATTATCGATTGTTGAAACAGAGAATATGCTGAAGCGGTATTGTAATATCAATAAAATAGATTACGCTTTTTCAGGTTTTAGTGCTTTAAGACATTTTTATGTATACCACATTAGCTATCCATTGGTACATATTTACATTCAAAACACAGATGATCTTATTGGGTTAGAACAAGGGGAGGGAGCGATACCAGTAGTAGTATTAAAACCGGATCGTCCTGATATTTTTTTAAATTCATTTTTAATCAATGATGTGAGTATCTGTGAAAAAATGCAAGTAATAATTGATCTATATTCAAGCGGGTTAGGAAGAGATGCTGCAATAAAATACTACAGGGATATGAAATGGAGCAACGAAATTTATTAGCAGTTCATTCATACAAAGAACTAATAGACCTTTTATTATGGTTTCATCATCAAGGACCTATTCCTATTATAATCGGTGGGTGGGCGGTTTATTCTTACAATTCTTATCTTGGTTCTGTTGACATTGATTTGGTTGGTCCAAGTATGGGGGGTCTATTTGATGCGACACTTGAAGGTTTTGAAAGAGAAAGAGATTATCAAGCAGTAATTTCAGGTCCTTTCTATTTGGGCACTGCGTTTCGTAAACCAATCTATGATTCTGATGAAATTATTGGATACATGGAGATAGATGCATGTACTTATGAAAATGATCCTCGTGTTTTTCATGAAAATTCTAGTAAAGAGCTGCCTTATTCATTGTGTGACAGAACGGGTTTGGTCATAGATGTTACTTTAGAGAAAAATTGCGAGGCACGTATTCCAAACAAATCACTCTTGTTCTTGTATAAATTAAAAGAGTTAAGAGACAGACAATTTGACGTTCAAGACAAGGCTGGAGTTCTTGGAGCAGAAAGACTTGCGTGGCTCAGATCAAAAATTATCAAAGATGGTTCTGATTTAATTAGTATACTCGATCCAAAACCCGATTCCTATCTAGTAGAACAAACTATTGATCCAGCAATAATGCGAGAGTTAATACAAGAATTCGGCTTAGAATTCTGTCTGGAAAGTATTTCTTATCTTCCTTTGATGGAAACATCGTGTGTACAATATCGGAACGTTAATTCATCGAAAGTTCATCAATGGGTATCTGAGCTACTTTCACAAATACAGATATAGAAATAGAAACATACAGGATTGTAGGGGTTTGAAACCCACTTCAATGAGGTAAAAGAAAAAAGTGTATTCTCATCCATCTTGCCTCGAATAGGTTCCGTGTTACCATTATCTCTATATGAGACTTACAAATTCCTTGTAGTAATTGAGTGATATTACTGTAATTTCTGTACAAATTTTTATTAATTAAACCATATGGAATCTGGAAATCTAACAAAATCATATGGTAATCAAACTCTACGTAGACTCCAACGTGTTACTGACTGTATGGTTCGAAAAACGTGATCGGATAGACTTCTTCGAAGCATCCGTGGACTTGCTGGAGGGATTCTATATTTGCCGATTCCTTCTCGTCTTCTCCGATGTAATTACACGGGAGATAAGCAAGATCACGGGACTAGACATGCAAACAGTGGAGAACGTTCTACTGAGAAGATTCCGTGAAGCAGGTAAACTTGAAAAGGTAACAGTTACACACGTGGCGGCTAACGAGGCCACACACCTCGCATCCATTCACGGGATCCACCGGATAGACGCCCTGCACGCCGCCCGTGGCGCAGGAATCAAAGTTAAGGATCCACGGAACCTCGTTTAGCAAGGTCCCTCATCGTCTCCTCCCACAACTCATCCTTGTCCAGGGGCAAGGGCTCCCCCTGAAGAATCCCCACCTGGGACCTGACAAGCAGCCTCGCAGCGTCCCTGAAGGCGTCAGTCCTGTTAGCGTACGAGCCCTGCTCCACGAGCCTATCGATCTCCTCAAGAAGCCTATCAGGCATACGCAAACTAATGGTCCTCATATTACCCCCGTAATACGAGCGTAATACAAGCTAAAAAAGATATGGAACCACGTAGCGCAAATACTAACACAGAAATTTTTTTTCTCAATATTACAGGTTACTTGAAACAAAACCGGTTACGCGAAAAGTTTCTGTAACTCCCCTCACTGTAACACTTTCTCCATGAGCCTCTTCTTGGCGACCATCTCACAGTAGATAAAGTAACGGACGATGTGGACGTTCAGTGAAGTACTTTTAACCAGGTTGAGGATGAGAATGAAAGCCCTGAGAAACAAGGAACTCTGAGCTATAATATTAAAAACTGTCGAAAATTTTTAATAAACTTAATTTGATATTATTGAATAACGTTTTTAAAAATATAAATATAAATGAATGTTAAATATATGTCATGAATTGGGAAAAACCATTCAACCCGTATACGTTGACACCAATGTATTTGTTAATGCACTGTTTGATGACATAGACAGGAAAGATCTTGTAGAATCTTCAAGAGCCTTTCTTGAGCATATAATAAAATGCAAATATTATTTGTATATATCTGAATTGACAATCATTGAACTAAAAAAAGTTACAGAATTCAATAGGGAAATGATATTAAATGAAATACTTCGACCGTATTCTGTTTTAAATAAAATCACCATATTAAAGAAAAATATAAAAATTGCAGAAGAAGCCAATTATTTTTCAAGCACATACGGAGTTCATCCTGCCGATGCGTTACATGCAATGTCAGCAAAAATGAATAAATGTTGGTTGATAACTTTTGATAGAGAATTAAAAAGAAGCTCTACACAATTTGGTGTAGAAACTTTTGATCCAAGGGACCTTATTCATTAATATCTTCTAAATATTCTTTCCAAACCTCGTCTTTAGAAATTTCTTTTGGTTTTCCAGGTAATATCCCATATTGAGATCTCAGGAGTAACCTTGCAGCATCCCTCAACGCATCAGTTCGGTTTGCATATGTACCATTCTCAACCAATGCATCAATATCTTCCAGAATTTTATCAGGAAGTCTTACACTAATATTTTTCACGAGATTCTCCGTATTACACTCGTAATACAATATTAATAAAGTTTATGTAAAAAAAATAAAACTCAGCTACCCTTCGCCTCATTTCAATTAATCAATCTCCTTGAGTTTTCTTATTGTTATAGTTTTGTTACCAAAGCTGTCAACATATCAAATATTAGGCATAATTCTTTTCAAGATGCTGGATAGATTCCGTTAAAATTGAATGAGAAAGAGAAAATAAAATAACAATCTCGAAACAGTAGATTCAGAGTCCGATTATCTAAAAAAATGAGAACTAATAACCAATCTATCGATTAACGAGAATTACTTGGCACCAAAAAGGTATAATATGACATATAAAATATATCAATTGACATATAAAATGAATAAACTCTTCGGCTCCAAGACCCGAACAAGCCTCATCACCAAGTTCATGATGGAACCCGACAGAGCATTCTACATCAGGGAACTATCAAGAGAGACACACATACCCTACAGCATGGTCCACAAAGAACTCGACAACCTCACAGGACTCGGAATAATCACACGAGAGAAAAAAGGAAACCTCACCCTAATCACAGCAAATAAAGAGCTACCCATCTTCAACGACCTAAGAAACATCATCATAAAAACAACGGGCATCTACCACGTAATCCGAGACAGAGTCCAAGGAGACATCAAATACATGCTAGTATTCGGCTCCATCGCCAGCCACGACGACAACCCACAAAGCGACCTCGACTTAATGATCATCGGAAACATCGATGAATGGAAACTCATCGAAACACTCAACGACATCGAGAAAGAAACCCACCGACAAATAAACTACATCTCCTGGACCCACAACGAGTTTCAGAAAAAAATAAAAGAAAACAACCACATACTACTAGACATCTCAGAAAAACCCGTAATCATGCTAGAAGGAAACGAAGATGAGTTTAGACAAGCTATTAAAAGAAGGAACAATCCACAAAACCAAGCCCAATAAAAAGACAATACAAAACGCCCTCACAAAAGCCCACAAAGACCTAAAAGTATCCAAAACACTTGTAGACGAAACCCATAACGACTGGGCCTACACTGCATCCT
Source organism: Candidatus Bathyarchaeota archaeon (assembly GCA_026014815.1). Classification (GTDB taxonomy): domain Archaea; phylum Thermoproteota; class Bathyarchaeia; order TCS64; family TCS64; genus RBG-16-57-9. The sequence goes on along the minus strand of JAOZHP010000138.1, from coordinate 9,093 downwards.
ATACGGCAATGCAGACAGCGACGAGAGCATACATGAACCACAAAGGATACAGACCGTCAAGCAGCGGGGGCCACGTCGCCGTCATCAAATTTCTAAACGCTGAACCCGATGAATCCATGATTAAAAAATATGCAAACAGATTCGATAGAATTCGAAGGACAAGACACCGTATAATGTACGATGAATACGACCTGATAACCGAAAAAACAGCAAAAGAAACCTATCAACTTGCAAATGAATTCATAGCATTAATCGAAGCCGAAATAAGCAAATAACACCAGAGTGACGGCCCCCACAAGTAAACAAAAATTTTTTTTCTCAATATGACTGGTTACTTGAAACAAGAATCGTTACACGGGGAGTTTTTGTAACTCGCCTCGCTAATAGTTCCCCACAATAACTGTGTAGACAATTAACCCAAAATTCTCTTTAACCTAACAGCAGAGTTCTATGATCAACGAGGTATCCGAGGGATAACATGTACGAAGAGTTGATGGCGGTCTATGAGAAGAAGGAGGGCAGCCCACTGGTGTTCCAGCCGCGGCTGAGGCACTGGTACGACTTCAACTATAACGCGGGAACCCTACCCGAGAGGTATCATGGCATGTACCTCGACGAGGTCTACACTGACCTAGGCGTCCCCCCGAGGGAAGTCTGGGGACCCAGAAGGATAGGCTCAGAGCTCTCAGGCTACTTCGCCCTAGACACCGTGGACGGAGACGACGTCGAGGTCTGGACCAGGAACCTATCCGGGTACATGGGGGAAAGCATGGACGACTACCTCATCACCGAGATCAGGACCCCAGTGGGCTCCCTGCGTCAGGTTCAACGGTACACGGAGCACGGCACCAGCCTCATGAACGTCGAGTACTACCTGAAGAGCCTAGACGACCTCAAGGTATTCGAGTACATCCTCGCTGAGAGGAGCTACGGGTGGAACCAGAACCGCTACGAGTGGGGGAAGAAACGCTACGGCGACGCGATACCCCTCCGCGCCAACCTCGAAAGGAGCCCCATCATGTGGCTCATCGTAGGGATCATGGGATTCAAGAAGACGGTCACCATGATCTGGAGACACCCCGAGGAGATGAAGCAGTTCATAAGGGTCCTCGAGACGGAGCACATCAAACAGATCGAGGCATACAGAGGCAAGCCCGTCGCTGAGCTCAGCTTCGGGGACAACATGCACCAGGACCTCTGCCCCCCACCCTACTTCAAGGAGTACGTTACCCCCTTCTATCAGCGAGTGATGCCCCGGGTCCACGCCCACGGCATGGTCGCATCCTCCCACTTCGACGGCACACTGAAGCAGCTCCTCCCCCTCGTCGGGGAGACAGGGCTCGACGGCCTCGAATGCGTCACACCGCTACCCCAGGGAGACGTCACAATCCAAGAGATAAAGGAGGGGATGGGAGACATGTTCCTCAGGGACGGGATACCAGCCGTCCACATGTGCCCCTGGACCCCAGTGGAGACCCTGAAGAGCCACGTCCGGGAGCTAATGGAGACGTTTTACCCAAGACTCATCCTCGGGATATCTGACCTCCTCCCAGCGAACGGCGACGTAGAAAGAATCAGGCTCGTGAAAAAGATGGTCGAGAAGTTCAACGCGGAGCTATAAAAATGACAAAAGAAGAATTATTCACCGAAATCAAGACTGCCCTGGTGGAGTTCGAGGTAGACCTCTTGAAAATGAAGGCCCAAGAAGCCCTTGATCAAGGAATAAAAGCCGAGGAGATAATCAGCATCCTCTCGGAGGGAATGGACGTCGTGGGAGAGAAGTATGAGGCAGGAGAGTACTTCGTAACGTCGCTCATCATTGCCGGGGAGACCATGAAGGAGACCCTAGAGGTGCTAGAGCCCCACCTGAGCGGCCAAGGAGGCGCCAAGCGAGGGAAAATAGTCATGGCGACGGTGGCCGGGGACATACACGACATAGGGAAAAACATCTTCACTACCCTGATGGGCACCGCGAGCTACGAGGTAATAGACCTAGGGGTCGACGTCTCCGCCGAGACCATCGTCGCAGCCGTCAAGGAACACAGCCCCCACATTCTCGGGCTGTCAGCCCTGCTCACCACAAACCTGGAGCAGTTCCCATTGATCATAGAGATGCTGAAGAAAGAAGGACTGAGAAGCAAAGTAAAGATCGTGGTCGGTGGCGCAGTGATGACAGATGAATTTGCTAAAGGTGCAGGGGTTGACGCGCATGCAAAGTCTGCGGTTGAGGGTGTGAACATCTGCAAGACATGGGTATAAGACGGGTATCTGAGGCCAGTGAGAGAGGACTTCTTAATCCTCGAAAAGCTGGGTGAGACCCAACTAGCTTTCCGTGCATGCAACCCTTATCTTCCCATATAGAACCTTCTCAGTTCCTCAGGTAACCGTTCTATCGAGTACCTCAGCATCGTCCTTGGCATGGTCTTGTAATTTTCTAAAAGAAACTTTTCTAGGACTGCCTGGTCTTTTTTACCTACTTCACGTAACACCCAGCCAGATGCCTTATGGATCAAGTCATGCTCATCATCGACCAGAGCCTCAGCTAAAGCAACCGCGTCCACCAAGTCACCACGGCTAATAAACGCAAACGTCGAGATAACCGAGATTCGTCTCTCCCAGAGGCTCTCGGATCGCGCTAACTCATAGAGTAACCCTCTTTCTTTGTCAATCAGCCACTCCCCCAGAATCTTATGCGCGCTACTATCAACAAGGTCCCAGTTGTTCACATAAGCCGTGTTGCTTAGATACAGGTCAACAATCCTTCGTCTAGTCTCCTCGTTTCCCTTGTTGAATTGCTCAGTTAAAATAAACAAAGCCGTCAACCTATGTTCATGTACTTCACTTCGAAGAAGCTCGGAGACATCCGTTAAAGGTGCCTTCCTATACTTTTTCGCAACTCGTCGTTGATCCGGAACCCGCAGTCCGAGAAAAACATCTCCTTCCCCGTATTCGCCCTTACCAGTCTTAAAGAATCCTTGAAGCTTCATAGCATGCTCAGGGTTAGAGAGCTTCTCTAACTCGTTCTTAACCTGCTCATGAAGTGACATAGATACACATCTATGGTTCCCAATTTAGTGTTAACGATAAAACGAGTCCGCTAATATACGCGCGCGTAAAGTCTTTTACTATTAACAGAGAATTATTCACTTTGAGTGAATTCTATGTCTCAACGTTCCATCGCCATAGTCGGAGGTAGGATCATAGACGGAACCGGTCGGCCACCCATCCCAGATGGAGCAGTCGTCACATACGGCTCGAAGATCATCGCAGTGGGTCCCCGCAAGGACATTACGCTCCCCGAGGGCGCGGAGGTGATCGATGCAACTGGAAAGACCGTGATGCCTGGTTTCATCGACAGCCACACCCACTTTATCCTGATGGGTATGAGAGTTCTCACGACCCTTGACCTCTCCAAGACCCGATCCCTAACCGAGGTTCTACAGCTCATAGAGAAGAGGGTCCCCGAGGTCCCAAAGGGAGCGTGGCTCGAGGGCCATGGTTGGGATGAGAGCAGCTGGCCCGAGAGAAGATACCCCATGAAGTGGGACCTAGCCCCCATCTCCTCCGAGGTTCCCATAGTCCTAACGCCTTATTATGGCCACCTCGTAGCGGTCAACTCTGTCGCTCTCGAAGCCGCGAACGTGAGCAAGGACACACCGAATCCTCCAGGAGGAGAGGTGGTGAAGGACCCCGAGACAAAGGAACCCACGGGGATCTTAAGGGATGAAGCCATCCGACTCATCAACGATGTGAAGCCACCCACGACGAAGGAGCTCTCCCTCCAAGGCCTCCGGGAAGCATGTGCGATCGCACTGAAGTGGGGCTGCACCAGCATCCACGAGCTCGACGCTGACGCCATCCAGCTCTCAACGTATCAGACGGCTAGGGAAGACGGCTCGCTGAGGGTGAGGGCTTACGTAATGCCCACTGCCCGGTTCACCGAGGAGATCATCGACTCTCTAGGAGCCTTGGGTTTACGCACGGGGTTCGGCGATGAATTTTTCAGGATCGGTGCCGCAAAGATCTTCATCGACGGCTCCATGGGGGCAAGGACCGCAGTCTTCACCGAGCCATACAGGGACGACCCCTCCACAAAGGGGTTATTCACCATAAGCCCCGAGGAGCTGAAAACCAGGGTAGCAAAGGCACACGACTATGGGATGCAGATCACGATCCACGCCATCGGCGACGGAGGCATCGAGGCGGCCCTCGACGCATACGAGGATGCCCTCAAGAAGAACATTAGAGAGGATCACCGCCACCGCATCGAACACTGCGAGATCCTCACCGAAAAACAGATCCAGAGAATCAAGAGACTAGGAGTCATCCCGTCGATGCAGCCCAACTTCGCGGGCGAGTGGGGAAGCCCCGGAGGGATGTACGACCAACGCCTCGGCCCCGAGCGCCTAAAGATGAATAACCCCTATAGGAGACTCCTCGACGAGGGGATTCGTGTCGCTTTCGGCTCTGACTGCGGCTACTGCCCCCCGTGGCCCATGAACCCTCTCTATGGGCTCTGGGCCGCGGTGAGACACCCCATCGAGGGGAGCAGCATCAGCCTCGAGGAGGCCGTGAAGGGATACACTTTGGATGCGGCCCATGCTTCTTTCGAGGAGGAAATCAAGGGTTCATTGGAGCTGGGGAAGCTCGCGGACATAGCCGTTCTCTCCCAGGACCTCGCTGCCATCGACTCCGACGAGATCAAGAACGTGACAGTCGACTTGACAATGGTTGGCGGAAAGATCGAGTATCGAGCATGCGGCTAGGTTCTTTCCACCTCACCCCAGATTTATTTCATCTTCAACTAGTTCTACGCGCTTGCTTTGGAAAAAAAGGGAAGCATCGAGACTCAGGCAGTATTGCTCAGAACTTTTCCAGCTAAAGCTCCCGTCAGCTTTCCTTTGTCCACCGCTAACTCGCCGTTCACCAAGACATAAGGTAGACCGCTGGGGTACACTTGGGGGGCACCATATGTCGCATTACTCTTCACCTTTTCAGCGTCGAAGAGTACAATGTCTGCCCAGAAGCCCTCTTTTATGAGACCCCTGTCTTGTAGGCCCAGGAACTGGGCGGGAAGAGATGTAATCTTCCGTATAGCTGCTTCTAGGGTTAATACCTTCTCTTCTCTCGTGTACTTGCCCAGGATTTTTGGGTACGTACCCACTCCCCGTGGGTTGAGTATCTTCAGGTGGTCTGCAGACTTCTGGGAGGGCACCTTTGAGTCATCGTGAGCGAACTGGTCTGTCGACACCACGGTCCAGGGGTACCTCAGGATGGTTTTAATGTCCTCCTCGCTGTAGGGTTCTCCGCCGGCCGCGGTGTAGCCCTCGTCAGCTATAAGTAAGGCCCGTATACCGTACAAGATGTCTTTTGTTCCAAAGAATGCTGCAACCTCTTCCAGGGTTTTACCGTTGAGTTCTGGGTGGCTCCTCGAAGAAAGGACGGTGCCTGACTGTTGGAGGGCATATGGGATGGATGTCCATCCGCCATTTTCCTTCATAGATTTCTTCCTCGCCTCGTAGAGGACCCTCTCATCCTCGACGGCTTCCAATGCAGCTGCTTTCAATCTTTCCCATCCTGAGTCGTCCTTCAGCTGCTCCACAAGCTCCATCCTAGGAGATTTACCGGGTTTATCCCCTGATAGGAAAGCGGCGAATCTGGAGCCAAGGCTCTTAGTCGTCCCCCCGAATCTCCAGGGGTAAAGGTCTATGATGATATCGACGCCTTTGCCCCTCGCCTTCTCCACCATTCGTATGGTCTCGTTGACTTTTCCAAAGTTTGTCCTGCCAGAAGCTTTATGATGAGAGATGGTCCCCCTAACGGATGCGCTCTCACAGATGTCTATAAACTCCTCCGTAGCTTCGATGAGCTTATCTCCCTCGCATCGAATGTGCGAAGAGTAGACTCCACCGTACTTGTTGACAACTTTACAGAGTTCAATAACTTCCTTTGTGAGGGCGTTCCTACCTGGAGCATAGTTGAGACCTGTGCTGAGGCCGAATGCGCCGTCCTTCATGGCTCCATCCAGCATCGCCTTCATCTCTTTCATCTCCTTTCTTGTTGGGACAACCCGCTCACCACCCTTGCCTTCATCCCCCATAACGCATGCCCGAATGGTCCCATGTCCAGCTAGAGGAGCTATGTTTATGCCCACACCCTTAGTCTCAACCTTCTTCATCCATTCCCCTAATGTAAGCCAGTCAACCTCAATATCTGGGCAAAGTCTACCCTCCATACTAGATTTGACCTTCTCCTTGTATTCTCCGACAATAGGTGCTGGAGATGAGCCACACTGACCTGTTAACTCCGTTACTAAACCCATCCCAAGAGAGTTCTCGGCGTTATTGTGGCCGAGTATTCCCGAGTCGGAGTGAGAGTGCACATTTATGAAACCAGGGCATACCACAAGACCCTTGGCATCGATGGACCTGCCAGCCGTTTTAAAAGGTATACGACTCAGCTTTGCGATACGTCCGTCTTTAACTCCAACGTCAGCCTTAAACCATGGATTTCCTGCGCCATCGATTATGCGCCCGTTCTTGATCACTAAATCATAATCCAAACGATTCACCCATATATCAACCACAGAATAGTATAATATTTTTAACTATAATCGAAAGGTTGGTCTTTTTAATGCTCCAAAAACACTAGCAGTAGTAATAACTAGGGAAATTCAATAATCCATTACTAGTAGTGACAGACGGGTTAAGCAAGGAGTTTCTGTAACTCGCCTCGCTGCAGTGCCTTCTCCATGAGCCGCATCTTGGCGTCCATCTCACAGTAGATAAACTTCCCAATAGTATCCCGCGTAAGCCAGTCCAGCCGAGTAATCATGTCGATCATACGCTTACTACGAAACACCACGTCACTCATCTTCCTGAGCCTGAGCGACGTCTCAAGCACCCCACCCATCTGACGCTTCCACGCATCATCGAAACCCGTCAAAGGCTTACCCTCCAGCACCGTCACTGCAGCTGTCTCACCCGCGATGCGTCCAACGATCAACCCGGGAGGCATACCGCCACCAACTGTAGGAATCGTGTGTCCACCCGCGTCACCCACCGCGATGACGCGATCAGTGCTCGTCCGCTCCATGGGGCCACCCACAGGGATGTTCCCCGCCTTCACAGCAGTAGGCACAGCGTTCTTCAACTTTGCAGATGTAATGGGGTTACTCTTCACCAGGTTCCTCTGGTAGTCCCTGATGGTCATCCCCTTCTCCATGAAGGGAGTCCGTATGCCTGTGCCCACATTAGCAATATCCTCACCCTTGGGAATGATCCACGCATAGCTCCCGGGCGCGATGTCCTCCCCCAAGTACATATCCACGTAGTCAGGGTCATGCTCCACCCCCACCATCTCGAACTGGTACCCCATACCATAATCCAATGGATCACGGCTAACAGGCAACCCAGCCTCACGGGCAATCAACGAGTAAGCACCATCAGCACCCACCACCACCTCTGATTTAAGATCAAAGACCTCGCCACTGCTCCTCACACGGACCCCATCCTCAAGCAGCTTCACCGCTTGAGTAAAAGGCAGCACCTCGGCGCCGGCCCTCGCAGCCTCGTTCGCCAGATGCTTATCAAACAGCTTCCGCTCAACCACCACGCCCCTAAACGGCACACTGAACTCCACGCCATTCGGGAAAACAAACCTCACATGCTTCGTACGGTTAACGATACAGTAACTCGGCGGATCAAAGAACTCCTCAAGGTTCTCGGCGTCCGGGCATAGCCGCTTCATCTCTTCCAGCGCTGGCATGTACTCGCCGCACTTGTCCGGTACACCTATCTCAAGCTCACGTTCGATAAGTAGCACATCGACGCCCTTCTCGGCGGCAGCCTTCGCCGCGGTCGACCCTGCTGGCCCAGCGCCAACCACAATGACATCATACTCTTGATGGTTCTCTAGGTACCTCAAATCTTAAGCACCCATCTTTTCCGGTACTCTAACTGAGACCGTCTGCAGCTGGCTGGCGAACTCCGAGTTATACTGCTCAAGGAGCACCATGAGGCTCGCCTTGGCGTCACAGTCACTGAACCCATCCAGCACCATCCCTGCCTTATCCGAGTACTCCTTCATCTTACAGATGGACATCTCCAGTGCGCCTGTCTCCTCGTAGATTCTCCGTATCTCATCCACGTCAAGGATGTCGCTCTCGCCGCGATACAACACCAGCAGCTTACTCTTATCTTCCTCTGTCGCCTTCTCCGATTCCAACGCGTAGATCAGTAGCAGCGAGATATCGCCGTTCAGCAAATCATTCGTACTGGAGCGGTCGCTCCCATCTTGGGTGAACGCGTCCATGATATCGTCCCTGATCTGGTACGCGTTACCGAAGTACTTCCCGAACTCGCTGAGCCTCTTGATATCACTCGGCTCATCTGAGCCAACAACGCCTCCCAGCGCAGCAGCAGCCTCAAACAAGCTGCCACTCTTCAAGTAATTCATATGCAGATACTCATCGACTGACATGAGCTGCCGCTTCTTCTGGCTCTGAACCGCGATGCCTTGAACCATCTTGAGCGCCGTCTCTGATAGCCAGTTCACGATACTTGGCTTCCCAGTGCGAGCAGCATACATTAACCCCATACTGAGCAAAGCGTCACCCGTGAGCACCGCCTTCTTAACCCCGTACTCAATATGCACCGTAGGCACTCCCCTCCTGTACAGGTCCTCGTCGATGATATCGTCATGTACGAGAGTCGCGTTATGGATCAACTCAAGGGCCAGAAACGCGTCCCTAGCCTCCCTGTAGTCACCCCCCACCATCTCAGCGCATAACGTGGTGATGAGAGGCCTCAGCCGTTTACCGCCGCTAGAGATAGCGTACCCAGTAGTAATCTTCAGCACCGGGTGAATATGTGAAAGATCTAGCTCCTTCAACGTCTCGTTGATGAAGCCGAGCTTTTCCTTGTTCAAGTCATGGTCTGTTATCTTTGTACTCCCCTAGTGGCGGTGGGCTCGATCACAATTCTTACCTCCACTAAGTTATAAAATAGTAGCTTGACGACACACCCAGCAACCATTATACGTCATTAAGCTTCGTCCCGACTGCCACAATGATACCACCCAGGACACTCTCCT
>JAOZHP010000137.1 GCA_026014815.1 Candidatus Bathyarchaeota archaeon | reverse complement strand
TGACTCATCTCCTCCTCAACCATCTTGCCTCCCTGAGCCACGTTGCTCTTCCAGCTATCTGAGGGGATATACTTGTAGACGGCGCCAATGACCTTGCCTCCGATTATAAAGACCCTGATGTCCCTGCCAGGGTTCTCGATGTAGCCCTGAATAACCAAAGGATGCTTCAGCCTATCCAGCGTTCTGTACGCGTTATACGCCAGATCAGTGTCCTTGAACCTCATTGCGCCCCTGCCCATGCTGCCGAGGATGGGCTTGTAGATTACCTCACCCATCTCCTTGGTCTGCTGGTATGCGCGAGCTAGGCTCTCAGTCGTATATGTGCTGGGGATGGGGACTCCTCCGTGGAGTAACGTGAACTGGGTAGCGTACTTATCCCTTGCCCGCCTGAAAGGGTAGCCTCTGTTGATGACGTTGATTCCCGCTAACTCCATGTGCTCAAGAAGACTGATGCGTCGAGTGATCTGCTCACATGAACCGGGTCCAAAGCTTCTCAGGAAGCAAATATCGGCATCTGTTACCTCCTCTCTACCAAGCCAGAAACGAGACCCATCAGGTCCAGTCCATGTGGACACATCGCTTGTCGGTCCCTCCAATACGTCATGGCCTTGCTTGACCGCTGACTCAATTATCTCCCTACTATTAGTGCTTGGCTTCGAGCCATAAAGAACAAGTATCTTCAAAGCGCGTCTTGAATACTCAGAATCAAGAGCTAATTAAGCATACTCCTCACCCATGAGTGCTTCTGCGTACTCAAGCATCGCAGCAAAGTTCTCGTCAGCGATAAACGTGTTCATGTCTTCACGGAGGCTGGGCTCAGTCATACCCTTGGATGCATCTGACATTGTTTTAATCGTTACGAAGGAAGCTGTTATTATTCCGTCGCGCCGTGCCTATTCTGTGGTCTCAGTAACCGAAGCAGTAATCATAGGCGTTATACAGGGAATCCTAGAGTGGCTTCCCGTCTCCAGTGAAGGAAACCTGTCGCTGTTCCTTGTCTCGTTCCTGGGGCTTGAGGTAACCGAAACATTAGGTCTCGCGGTTTTCCTCCACATCGGCACCGGTTTCGCGGCTCTCATCTACTATCGAAGGATTGTGTACAATATTCTCGTTGGCTCAACAGAGCAGGACCGAGATATGAGGCTTCGGCTTATCGTCATGACAGGGTTGACTGGACTCGTGGGGTTACCTATCTACCTTCTTCTTAACGTCTCTGTGATACTCGGTGAGTCATTGCTCGTGTTAACAGCGTTAGCCCTCATCGTAACAGGATTGATGCAAAGAAACAGGCCTAATACTGGTAAACGTGATCAAACCTCTCTCAACTGGCCTGAAACCATTATCCTTGGTCTGCTCCAAGGTCTCGCCATCATACCTGGTTTATCCCGCTCAGGGATCACCACCACAATGCTGCTTATCAGAGATTACAAGGGCAACGAGGCGTTCAACATCTCTTTCCTGATGAGTATACCCGCGAGCTTCGCAGCTGGGTTCGGACTGCTTCTCATAGAAAGTTTCCAACCTACCTCAGAGGCGCTAATAGCTGTCATTGTCTCAGCCATTATCGGTTACATAACCATAGACGCGTTACTCAAAATCGCAGAAAAGACCAGCTTCTGGAAGATATGTGTGGCTCTAGGAGGAGCAACTCTATTCGCCTACATCCCGAACTTTCTCTGACCACCACAATAGCTCAAAAAAGATTTACGGTTCGAATATTTTCGTATGTTTATATACCTCGAATAAAAAGAAAATCCTGTGATACATCATGAGTAAAATAAAGGGAACCAAGACAGAGAAGAACCTGCTGAAGGCATTCGCCGGGGAAAGCCAGGCGAGAAACAGGTACACTTTCTTCGCAAGCATAGCCAGAAAGGAAGGCTACATCCAGATTCAACGAATCTTCGAGGAGACAGCCGCCAACGAGAAAGAGCACGCCGAGATCTTTTTCAAGTCTCTTCAAGGAGGAGACCTTGAGATAACGGCGGCGTATCCCGCCGGAAAGATTGGATCCACAGCGGAGAACCTCCTCGCGGCCGCGGAAGGAGAGCACCTGGAATGGGGCACACTATACCCAGAGTTCGAGAAGGTAGCCAGAGAGGAGGGTTTCGATGACATCGCTGAGAGCTTCGAGGAGATCGCCGAGGTCGAGGAGGAGCACGAGAAACGATACAGAAAGCTACTTGATAACGTGAAGAACGGTACGGTGTTCAAGAGGGACGAAGAAGTGGAATGGCACTGCCTCAACTGTGGCTACATCCACCACGGCAAAGAAGCACCTGAACTATGCCCCGCATGCAAACACCCAAAAGCATACTACCAGCTACACATCCCCAACTATTAACCCATTTACCCTTTTTCTAAAACGATTCGTCGAATAACTCTGGAAATGAAAAAAAGAATATACTAGGCTCTCGTTGTCTTGTATTCTTTACTTTGGATGGAAGCCATGCTGGCTACGCCCTGAATCCCTGCTGACCGCAGTGTCTCAAGGGGAAGTGCCAGTATGATTGTGTTGCTCTGATCCTTGCTTACATCGTTGATTGTGCTCAAGATACGAAGCTGCATAGCGTTAGGGTCAGTCATATTCATAGCTGCAGCCTTCAGCTTGTGGCTTGCCTGAAGCTCCGCGTTAGCCTTGATCTGTATAGCCCTTGACTCACGTTCAGCCTCGGCCTGCACGGCGAAGGCACGCTTCATATCCGCTGGGAGGCTTATGTCTTGCAGTCCAGCCCTAGTGATGTCAATGCCCCAGTCCTTGACCAGAAGATCTATCTCTTCCTTGAGCTTGATTGCTACCTCCTCACGGTTCTCAAGCAGGTCGTCTAGGTCATATGTTCCTATGATGTTCCTGATGGCCGTCTGTGCGTACTTGTTCACCGAGACACGGTAGTCCTGGATCTGCAGTATGAGCTTCTCTGGGTCCTCGATCTTCATGAAGACCACGGCGTCAATAATGACGCTGATGTTATCTTTTGTGATGGCTTGCTGACCCATGAGGTCGATAGTCTGTGTCCTTATATCTATTCTCTGAAGCGAGTCAATGATGGGTATCCGTAGATGTAGCCCTGTTTCAATGATGTTCTCTATCTTTCCCAGCCTTATGATGGCTACTCGTTCCCACTGAGGGACAACGTAGAAGGCGGGCAGTATTATTGTCGAGACTATTACTAGGATTAGTCCTAACCAAATCCACATTTTTTCTTTTCCTCTTTAAGTCCTTACTTGACTGATTATATCTATAGTGAACCGGGATATAGGGATTATCTATATAGAAAATGATACCACTATAGTGAAATGAGTTGATGCAGGTTGTGTATGGCTACGAAATTTCCCTAAAATGCAAAGTGCCCAAGTGTTCTTGCTTCAGGATGCGTTTTCCAGAGCCAAAGCCCTGTTCCGTTGAAGCCCATCCTTTCAGCTCCGCGGTGCTTCGCTCTTCGCTTCTTTCAGCGTTGCTCCGCTCCCACTTGGGCAAATCATAATACATCTGAGTTGATATATACTACTTGCCTTGCCTGAATCAGTCAAGAAAACGCGTTGAAGTGGCTTTGAGAAGCCTTTTTTTGTAACGTATCGGGTAATAACGTCTCATATGGTTGTGACATTCGAATCTTGAAGCGTTCAAGTCAACGTGTTATTAACAAGAGAATAACAAATTAACATAAACGAGAAATATTTTCGGTTATCCATACTTCTTCCCTTAAATTCACGTTACTAGTAAAATTACTGAAAAATGAAAAAAATGGAAAAAAAGAGGTGATTACTCGGAGGCTCTGCGCTCGATGTGAATAGTGGTCCTTGTCGCGATGGCCGCGATGGCGCCCAGCGCTGCAAGGTAAGGAGCTATCAATGTGCCGATGGCTGCGATTGTGACTGGGATCTCTAGTAGGGTCTCGCCTTGCTCGTTCTTGACTATGAGGCGTCTGACGTTTCCTTCAGATATTAGTGACTTTACTCTTCCGATGAGGTCATCAGCCGCGACGTTGATCTCTTCCCACTGGGTTCCCCTTATCTCGGTTCCACAGTTGGGGCAGTACCTGGCTTCGTCGTCGATCTCTTTACCGCATTTTCCACAATACATGTCTATTCTTCACCATTATTCGCTATGCACTTTTCATATCACTAGCGATATATGATCATTAAGTTACTTACTTTTTAAGGTTGCGTGTGTGATAAATCAAGCATCTTTGAACGCGTCTTGATTGTTACCTCTAGTCAAGTCTTGGAATCCATAAAATCTTATTGCCTACTTGGTAGAATCATTAAATGCATCAAACCCAATCCAACGCGGAAAAGGAATGATGCAACAGTGAGCTGAGTAAAACGGGGAGTTCCAAAGGCTCCTCCTTCTTTTCAATAAATGTTCATAATTTAATTTACATTCAGTTTAATATAGTTACTCCGAAGGCGGTGTCGGAGTCTGGCCTAACGGTTTCGTCTTATAACCAAATGGAACTCCCCCTTCACAAAGGCCCGAATCCCTTCCGCCGCTCCATTTCATATTCTTGCGTTCTTTTCTGCCTCCAGTACCATTCTTAACTCTTCTTCCTCAAAGTGATGCACTCAGTCTACTTTCTGTCCTTTGAGAATCCGTGGCTTTTGTTTTGTTGTAGTGTAGAAACTCCCAGTCCACGTCATATTCCTTTGCATACCTTGAGGGCCTACATTGGATCTTTGAATCCTACAAGTTCTCATATATCGGTTACTCCCTTGAGTTTGGCTTGTGCCTCGTTGGCTAGTTGCTGTTTCATCTTGTTGTATTTGTTCCAAGTTCAAGCTGGGATCGCGTAGAGGCTGAAAGTGAAGGGCTTTCCCTCAGGTTGTTTGTATATATTGAGGGTTGGTGCGGCTACCGGGATTCGAACCCGAGTCATCAGCTTGGGAAGCTGAGATCATGCCTCTAGACCATAGCCGCTCGCGTAAATGCAGAACATTTGGACATATCCGATTTAATAAGCCTTTATCTGGGCTTTAAATCGGAAAACATTAGATAAATTCAATAAATAGAGCAATTTGGGAAACCGTTATATACATAATTGATGTAAAGTGGTTAACGCTTTAAGCATGGGCCTGTAGCTCAGCAAGGTAGAGCATCGGCCTTTTAAGACTCTTAACAGGGTCGAGGAAAGCCGTTGGCCAAGGGTTCGAATCCCTTCAGGCCCGCCAACTCATGGTTAAGGAAGGGGAAAAATGGCTGAGACACGTGTTCGGGAATTAAAGTACCGTATGATGATCACTGACCTCTTGAAAGTTGCGAGTGAGACTAACACCTATCAGGAGCTTTCGGATGTTCTTGGGCTTAGCCCACCAATACTCAGCAGATATATGCGTGGCCATGTTCTCCCCAGCTATAGTAGAGCCAAGGGGCTATACGAGAAACTTTCTGAGATTACCAACATCAAAGACGCTCTTAAGAAACGCATAATGTTTGACGATGAAGGCTACTTCGATAACACTCCTCTGGTCTCGGAGATTACTTGGCTCAAGATTATGAGCAACTATGCCATGGAAAAGTTCGCGGGCAGGAGAGTGACGAAGGTGCTCACGGCTGCCGTAGACGGTATCCCGTGCGCCACCCTGGTGGCCAACCTCCTCGACATTGACCTCCTCATCGCCAAGGACAACAAAGAGGTGGGCATCAACGACTTCATTGAAGAGACATATATCCCGCGTGGAAGCGCAATCAGAAAGAGTCTCTATGTGCCCAAGGCTGCGATCAAGAAGAAGGACAGCATCCTGATTATCGATGATGTTGTGAGGAGCGGCGAGACCGTTCAAGCCTTGGTTGATCTTGTAAGGAATCAGCGCGCTGACATAGCTGGCATCTATGTGCTTGTCACTGTTGGTGATGACTGGAAGGAGTACCTCGGGAACATTATCAGCAAGTATTCCTTTGAGGTGCTCATCGAGATTTGATTAGTTTTAATAACGTTTTTATCAATCCCCTATGCTTTAAGTGAGGCGAAGCCATGTTCAACCTCATTACACTTAAAGACACTATACGCATCGACCCTGCCACATTCGGTGAGCCTCTGCGTGAGGCTGCCTACAAGGAGCTCAGAAACAAGTATGAGGGCCTCGTAGACGAGGAGCTTGGCTACATCATTAGCGTGATCAATCTGGAGGTTAACCCTAACGGTAGAATCCTCGCAGGCGACGGCGGTACACATCACCCTGTATCATTCGATATTCTAGCATTCTTTCCTCAACTTCAGGAAGTAATAGAGGGTGAGGTTGTGGAGGTTGCTGACTTTGGTACCTTCTTAAGGATAGGTCCAGTGGATGCGTTACTACACGTCAGTCAGCTCATGGACGACTTCATAAGCTACGATGAGCGCCAAGGCGTCCTCCTAGGGAAGGAGAGCGGTAGGACCATCAGCCGAGGAGACGTTTTCCGTGTCAGAATTGTGGCAGTAAGCTTCCCACGAGGAAGAAGCAGCGGCAAGATCGGTGTGACGGCGCGTCAGCCCATGCTTGGTAAACTCGACTGGATAATGGACGAAGCTAAACCCGAGGAAGAGGAGTCGGAGGAAGAGTAATGGCGAGAGCGTGTAAACTCTGCAAGAACATTACCGAGGAGAATGTCTGCCCAGTCTGTAAGAGCACCGAGTTGAGCGACGACTTCTCTGGGCTACTCGTGATACTCGACCCGAAGAACAGTCTTCTCGCCGAGAAGCTTGAAGCCAATGAACCCGGGAACTACGCCCTTAAGATAAGGTAGAGGCGGCGCGAGATCTGAGTTCATTCAAAGACCTGGCGCTCCCCGTTGAACTGAGGCAGTACCTGAAGGAGCCCTTAGGGAAATTACTTGTTGGTGAGGTCGGGGAGAACCTCAAGAACCTCAAGAAGATATTGAATTCATCAAAGCCAACCATGTTCGCTTCTGTAGGTGATTATGTTACAGTGAACATACTTGGATTCGGGCTTCATCCTGACATCGCGGTGGTTGACCATAGGGTCATGAGGCAGGATGTGGAGCCGATAATCTTCAAGAGAGAGAAAATGGCTGTAAAAAACGATCCAGGTACCATCAGCGCCGAGGCGCAGAGGGTGCTTCAGGATGCGATAACCCTTAAAAGGAGGCTGGGGGTTGTTGTTGAAGGTGAAGAGGACCTATTGGTCTTACCTCTCATGGCTATGATGCCAACAAGCTCCGTTATTGTCTACGGACAACCCCGTGAAGGCATGGTCGTAGTGACCTTGACAGAGGAGCGGAGAGAGTGGGCCAGGAACTTCATGACCATGATGGAGGAAAAATAAACTGAAACTAGATCTAACATCAACCAAGACTAACCCCCTGTTTAACAGGAAAGAGGTTGAGTTTAAGGTTGAAGAGAAATCCACGCCGACCCGGTCTAAGATAAGGGTCGAGTTAGCTGTGGCGTTCCGTGTGGACCTGGATCAGGTCTACGTGAGGGAAATCGAGACGTTGTCAGGGAGCAGGGTCACTGTGGGCGAGGCTCACATTTATGATGACCCGGAGCTAGCCCTCAAGGTTGAGCCTAAACATATTGTTGAGAGGAACCAGAAGGCGGCCCCTGAGCCAGAACCAGAACCCAAGCCTGAACCGGAGCCTGAGCCTGAAACCCCTGCTGAACCCGAGCCTGAACCTGAGCCGGAGCCTGAGACTCCTGCTGAGCCGGAGCCCGAGGCCTCCACTGAGGAGGAGCCCAAGGAGGAGTAAACATGTCTGACATAATTAGCAAGCACTATGAGATCAAGGATGGTAAGCTGGAGCGGAAGAGGCCCTTCTGTAACCGGTGTGGACGCGGGTACTTTATGGCCGATCACGGCGATAGGTACACCTGCGGTAAATGTGGTTATACCATCTTCAAGAAAAGAGAGTAGTATTAGCCCCGCTTTCATTTTTTTGTTTATTTTGTTTTCTGAAACTCTTAAATTACTGCTGCTGTTAATGGTGAGAGGAGAGCCCGTGGCCAAGCTAGGATAAGGCACCGGACTTCTAATCCGGAGAGCGAGGGTTCAAATCCCCCCGGGCTCGCCACAATTATTTTCCTCACTTCTTTATCACATTGCTTACTTATTTTCGGAAGATATCTGTTTTCTATTTAAAATTTATTGAAGGCGCTAATTCAAATAAAAAATTGTAAGCTTGGTAGTGGGGGTAGGTTCATACTTGTGTTCAGACTAGCGAGTTCAAATGCGAAATTTTTCTATTTTATTTTAAGATACATGCAGAGCAGCTTCATGAGATGGATTCATATAAAGCTATTATCTAAGTGGCAGGCAGCATTTTTGTCCCACATTTAGGACACTTAGTTTCTAAACAAGGAACACCCCTTACATGGGGAGCCCTGGCTCCGCAGTTGGGGCAGGCGCATTCCTTGGGACCGCCTGTGCCCTGCCTTCCACCGCCCCTGCCTTGACCGCGACCTCTTGAACTCAACGTATCGACCTCGGAACTACATATCATATTCAGGTAAAATAGGTTGCTCATCCCTCTGAATCACTGAACATCACGACTTGGTAGTTTCCTCATATAGAACTTGTATCCCCCGTACTCTAGTTCAATGAGCCTTCGTTCATCCAATAATTTTCTTACCACACTCCACTCTGACCCCGCCTTAGAAAGCAGTTCTACGACCCCCTCCTCCCTCATGGGGTGCACCGAGGATATGCTGAGAAGGTCCTCCTCCACGTTACCCGTGAAAGCGAAAGCATTCCCCTCATACCCAATCAGATACTCAACGTGATCCAACCTCCCGTCGAATATCTGGAAGGCCCTGTTTATGGCCTGCTCGTCTGCGGGTCTCACCCACCTCTCAGCGGGGGGTCTGGTAGGTATCGCAATGTAGGCCTTGCTGGGCCTCAACGTCGCTAAGAAGTCAGCGATCTTCTCCACCTCCTCGACGCCATCGTTGAAACCATGGATCAGCATCGTCTCCGTGGCCAATATTCCCTTGAACATACCCGCGAAATCAACCATACCTTGAAGGACGGTTTCATGCTTCAATTCGCTGTGAGGTCCGTTCACCCTTCGCCACATCTCCTCCGTGACGGCGTCGACCTTCAGAGAAACCCAGTCGGCCTCGCTCAGATCCTTCCTAACATCCTCACGCCATAGAAGGGAAGCGTTCTCTATTACGGCAATCTTTATCCCTAGACGTTTCAAGAGCCTGATCTCGGTTCCAAGGTCAATGTCAAGAGTGGGCTCACCATCAGGCACAATGGTAAGGTAGTCTATGCGCTCATCTCTATCCCGTGCCTTACGTATCTGTTTCTCAGCATCTGAGACGATTACTGTTGGGTCGTAGAATTTCCGCCTCTCAAATTGAAGGCTAATCGTTCGACCGAGTTGACAGTAAACACAGGAATATGTACATATCTTAGGGGGAATGTTGTTTATCCCTAAACTCTGCCCTAGCCGCCTCGATGGGACGGGCCCATATACCTTCATCAAATCACTTGCCTCTACAGTCATCTCATATCAGACTCCAATAATATGCAACACTACACCTACAATTAGAGAAAATCCCGTGGTAAACATCTGCACATAAAACGTGTCTTTAACTGTATAAGAGAGCAGAGGTAGAAGCCCGTGACCATCCTGGGAAAGAGTGCTTACCAACAAGACCGAGAAAGGAATCAATCCCTTTGAATACAATACGAGGAAGATCATGTGGGGCCCGGACTCAGGGATAACGCCCACCAAGGCGGCGAAAACAATCAGGGCTAAAACAGGCATACTAGACATTAATGATGCGAAGTCAAAGTTTTGTATCAGAAATTCAACCAGGGTCAGAGGAACGAATATCCAGAGGATAAGTTTGGGTATATGCTCCTTCAAGATGTGACGGTAGACATGCTCTTTCAGGAAATGAAGACCAGTTTCTTCTTCATGTACTTCGATTTTACAATGCTCACACGTTTTGATTTTAAAGCGTTTAATGATTTGATCTGCTACGAAGCCTCCGATAATGCCGAACACAATCGTGATTGCGAATATTTTTAACGCTGCTTCTGGGGCCATCACTAGCATTATGAACGCCTCATCACCTGCTGTGGAAAGCATAACCGCCGTCAATGCACCAAAACCCACTAAGCCGTGGATGTAGAGGGAGACTATGAGGAACGCGTCCATACACCCTGGTACGGCACCAAGGAGCGACGCAGCAACGATCTGAACCAGAGGTTTGTCGGTGATCATGGATTTTATCTTGTCGCTGTACTTTTGCTCCACGTAATCTATTACGCTCATCAGCACGGTGACCATGACCACGATCTTCAGAGTCAATCGCAGATTAACGATAGCTAGGTTCATGAGATCAGTATACGCTATGGTCAATTCTCCGGTCTCCCTTCAATATCTCAAGTGACTTTGCTAATAATCCAGCAATACAATATGGGATTCCCATAACAAGCTGATTTCCGTTTATGCCACCATGTTCTCTGGAGTCGTCACAGCCAAATGACACTGTGATACGTTGAGTGAGATAAGGGGCGACTGCACATCCTCCGCACACTGGTACTACGCTGGGTACAGTCAGATCGATCGGATGGATGTACCGCTCCTGATAAGCTTGTACCACCTGCATGAATTGAACGGGTTTCAGGTACAGAATAAAGACATCCGGAGAAAAGTCGTTTACAGAAAGTGTAACCGATGAGGGGGCTCCTGTAATCCTAGGTACGTCCATTAAAGCCTTTTTTGCTACTTCTCTATCCTTGAACCTCTTCGCGGCTACGAGGTTTTCTAGACATTCATTCAGGGTTTCAGTATTCTCGAAGCCGAAAACATATTTTGCGGCCGTACAGCTCAATGTATCCTTGGTCAGCCGTAGACCTGTTGATGTATCTTTTACCATCTTAACTGCTTGACAGAATCTCACCGGCTCGTGTGGTGCGGCGTACCCGGTGTTAGGGGGGTTTCTGAAGTGGAATGTTACTCCTACTGGTTTAGAGTACAGTGTTTCTTGAAGTGTCTTGACGGTCAGTCCGTCTTCAATTTTAGATGGTTTTCCATGAGTGTATTGGTGATAAATATCCCCTTGCTTTCTTGAAAAATCTGTATTTTCTATAATCGTTTATATCACTCTTCGTCTTGAGGTTGGTTTTATGTGCATATGCACGTAATGAATATTAAAAAGGTTCAATATAAGCATTGATGGTTTGAGGAACAGAGTCCAACTCTTTGCATAGAGAGGATTTTGATTATCTTTGTTCCTTTCAGAAGACGGAATCACACAAATAAACTGATGGAGAAACACAATAACTTCAAACACCGCATCAAACTCCTCTCAACCAGACAACAACCCGGCTCCAGAACCACCTAAAGTCATCTTCCATGCCTCAACTGCCTGTTTTCTAGCTTCTTTCTGCTTTCCTGAGCAGAACCTAGTTAGCTTGCGGTGTTAACCCATTCTCACCGTGTTTAACTGGAAGCGATTATTGTAGAGACACGTAAAAAATCATCTTCACTCTGATCCGCTGCACGATTATTCTAAACAACAGGCATGTGATCGGAGATAACCAGTCTTCTTCCCTCTACCAGCGCCATCACAACCTTGGCCCTGCCTCGTTTCTGGAGACGCCAGATGGTACCTCTGCTTACACCCATCTTGACACCTGCTTCCTCTTGGGACAGGTTCTCAAGGTCGATGAGTCTTAACACCTCAAGTTCTGCTGGTTCCAGGAATATGGGGTCACCGAACTCTCGGGGCTCTGGTTTGAAGGATTTGATAATTGAGATGTGATTGATGATGACGGGTCTCGGCATTCTTCCCTGTCGTCCTCGGCGTCTTCGTCCACGCATCATATGGGGTTATGTGATATTGCACAATATTTATATATTTCTGTGTTAATGCACATAATGGAAATGTGCATAAGCACAAAAAGGAGAAGATGAAAACATGGGATATAGAGCAAGAGGCTACGGCTTTGGGAGAGGTTACGGCTTTGGGAGAGGTTACGGCTTTGGGAGAGGTTATGGGTATAGAGCAGGATACGCTTACACGGGCGACCCCACCAGATGCGCAAGGCTACCTTGGCTACCCAGATGGTGGTGGGCCAATCCCGATTACGATGCAGCCGTTCAGGTTGTACCACCGGTTCCCACTTCTGACCAAGAGAAACAGTTCCTAGCCGACCAAGTCAAGTACATGGAGCAAGAGCTTTCCACTATGAGGAAACGGCTCGAAGAATTATCCTCCAAACCTGAGACAGCATAATTCTCTTTTTTTTACAGGTGATAAAATGAAGATCGCGATCCCAACGGAGGGCAACAGGAAGCTAAGCGACAGAGTAGCAACGACGTTTTCACGCGCCCCTACGTTTACCATAGTAACAGTTGAAGACGGGAAAACCCGGGATTCCACCGTGATCGAGAACCGGGCAGCGTCCTATAAACAGGGGGCAGGACCTCTGGCGGTGAGCACACTCAAGGATCATGGCGTCACAGCCCTAATCGCCAGTGACGTAGGTCCAGGTGCATCTACGATTCTGAACGCGTTGGAAATCAAAGTTTACTCGACTGAAGCCGGGAAAAAAGTAAAAAACGTGTTAGATGACTGGCTTGATCAATAAGGTCAGTTTATCATCCACCTCAGGAATTCTTCAGATCAGTTTGATCATCTTGGCTTCGCGCGCATTAAAGGACATGAAATAGAGTTTGTGAAATACTTAAAATCTAAGATAATCAACTGAAAATCACAATATATTATGTAAATGAATATCATAATGGGTCTTAGATTTCTAGATATTCTACTTTGTTTCTTCTTACTTACAAGGAGTTCCTTGAATCTTGCACTACCGTGGATTCAGTTATTGGCTAAAGACTTATCATAATTAGAAACTATCATTATTTTGATTCTTTGTCAGATAATATTATCATTGTTGGTTCAGGCGTAGGTGGGGCTACAGCGGCAAAAGAGCTAGCTCATCGGGGAAAAAAGGTCACAGTCCTTGAGGCCGGGGGATACCCTAAGATTGGTACAGAGTGGAGGGCACTACGCTACTATACAGGAAGTTTCTGGGGGCCGGGAGAGTTTTCCGGTGACGGTGTGGAGATACTTAGGACATTCATGGTGGGCGGTTCATCTATGACTACTATCGGTAACGGGGTCAGGTCTTTACAGAACGAATTCAGGTCTGTCGGAATTAAATTAGAAGAAGAGTTCTTAGAAGCTGAAACTGAGCTGAATATTACACCATGCCCAGAGGAAAATATGGGGGAAAGAACAAAGCTGCTTCTAGAGGCATCAGAGGAACTTGGCTATGATATGAAGCCAATGCCCAAGTACATAGACTATTCACGTTGCTCAGGCTGCGGAAACTGTGCATTGGGCTGTATACCTGGAGCAAAATGGACCTCCCGAAACTATCTTGGAGAGTCATACAAAAACGGAGCAGAACTAAAAACAAACCACAATGTAATTGAAATTCTGCATAAAGGAGATGAGGTAAGAGGGGTTAAAGTTAGAACCCCTGACGGTGTCAAGGAACTTGAATCTAGTTGCGTCATACTTGCTGCGGGTGGAATAGGTACGCCCATCATTCTTCAAAACTCTGGGATAGACGCAGGCTCTCACCTTTTCGCTGATACTTTCATCAACACCTTTGGAGTAATACAGAACGCGGACTTTGAAAACGAGCTAGGGATGGCAACCATAATAGACGAGTTTCACGACTCTGAAGGATTCATACTGTCTCCTTACATCGAGGGCCCGTTAGATCTACTTACAGACCGCATATCATTATCAAATAAGATTCGTTCCCTTAACGTGAAGAAACTGATTGGCGTGATGGCTAAGACAAGGGATGAACCAAATGGAAAGGTCAATGCAGATGGATCATTCGAGAAACCAATACCTGAAGTCGATCAAGAGAAGATCGACAAAGGCTTCGAAAGATCTAGTCTGCTCTTAGAAGCCGCGGGAGCTGACCCAAAATCAATCTTCAGAACACATATCAGGGCTGCACATCTGGGAGGAACCGCAGGGATAGGCAGAGTTATTGATAAAGAACAGGAGACTGAGGTCTCGGGGCTTTTTGTTAGTGATTGCAGTGCTTTTCCTGAGACGCCTGGAAAACCACCAGTATTATCAATAATTGCGTTGTCTAAACACTTGGCGAAACGATTAGCAGATGAAGTAAGTTAGATGCACAAGTGAGCGTACTCAAAAAAAGAGTTTTAACTCTCGAAGACTGTCACACTCTTCTTATAGTCAGGACTCTGTACGTGGTCTAGAGCCGTGATGGCTTTGTGCATGCATGTCTCCACGCATAAATGACAGTAGATACACTTGAACTGATCCCACTCGATCTTCTTATCATCAGGGTACACCTTGATGGCCGCTGAGGGACACACTCGTTCACAGTCCTGGCACTGGTCACACCTGTCCATGTTGAAGCTGATGCTTCCCCGTGTCCCCTCCACAAGTGGCGAGGCCTCGAAGGGGTAGTTCACCGTCGCTGGTTTACTGAAGAGGTTGCGGATGATGGTTCCAAGTAGCTTGGGCATCTAGGCGTCCTCCTTGTTCACATATGTGATACGCTCAGTGCAGCTGATACATGGATCGATGCTGTGCACGATGGGATTGATATCAGCCACCTCGTACCCCACAAGCATGTGGAGGAGTGGAGGAATGTTAGGCATCGTCGGTGTCCTGATCTTACATCTCTCCAAGTGAATAGTGCCGTTGCCTATGCCATAGTAAAAACACTCTCCCCTGGGCTGCTCAACCCGAACTATGGCTGTGCCCTCAGGGAACTTTTCGTTCTTGTTCAGGATAGGCCCATCAGGCATCTGCTTCAGAGCCTGCCTCATGATCTCCATACTCTGATAAGTTTCATCTACACGAACCAGTGCCCTTGCATAGACATCCTCGCTATCATAGGTGATAGGCTTGAAGTCAAGTTCACCATACGCCTCATAGCCAGTGGTCCTCATGTCTTGTGGAATTCCGCTACCCCTGATGACTGGACCTACGGCGCCAAGATGGTTGGCGATCTTCTTGGGCAGGATACCTATGTTCTGTGTTTTCTCCTTGAAAGCCGCGTCCTTGTGGAATAGATTGGCGATGGGATCATAGTTCTTCTGGAGCTTGTCCAGCTGCTTGAAGTATGTGCTAATGAGGTTTGCGTCCATGTCCTTGCCCACGCCGCCGATGCGGTTAGTGGATAAGTGTATCCTATGACCGCCGGTCCTTTCATTGAGGTCAAGGACTATCTCCCTTATCTTCCAAATCTGCATGAACAGGCTCTCGAAGCCGATGCTCTCAGCGAAGAGACCCAGCCATAGCATGTGACTCTGGAGTCGCGCAAGCTCCGCCCAGATGGTCCTAAGATAGGATGCCCTAACCGGGACCACTGTGTCTGTAAGTTTCTCGATGGTCTCTGTGTACGCCATGCCGTGCATAAAGTTGCAGATGCCACAGATTCGCTCACAGATGTAGATGTTGCGCCTATAGTCGTTTAGCTCGATGGCTCGCTCGATGCCCCTATGGACGTAACCAATGTTTGGTAGCACGTCCACTATCTTCTCCTCGTCCACCACGAACTTTAGCTGTATGGGCTCAGGTAGTACAGGGTGCTGTGGCCCATAGGGGAACACAGTTAACTTGTTGCCTTTTGTTTGCTTACTCATTCCAGTCACATCTCCAGCATCTCGTTGCCTCACGAACCGCCTTATCTGCAATGATACCCATCTCCACCTCGTTGAATGTGGACATTCGTTCAAAGTTAGAAAGGCACTCGCATTCTGCTTGCTCTATCTCTATTAGTTCATCACGGTTAATCGGCCTGTTGACCAACTCATCCATGTCGATTGTGGGCTCGGGTAGCCCACCGCCTCCGAAGCTCTGGTCTATCGCTGACGCTGCCTTTCGTGCATCGCGAATGGCCTGAATGACTGAAGATGCGCCGAACACGGCGTCGCCGCCAGCATAG
This sequence comes from Candidatus Bathyarchaeota archaeon, assembly GCA_026014815.1. Taxonomy (GTDB): domain Archaea; phylum Thermoproteota; class Bathyarchaeia; order TCS64; family TCS64; genus RBG-16-57-9. The sequence continues at coordinate 12,825 of JAOZHP010000137.1, read as the reverse complement.
ACACCTTTCTTGCTTGTAGCGTAATCCTCTCCAACCACGATACGGCCACGCTGGTCTACGTCTAACCCATAGCCTTCAGGAACGTCAACTGTGGTTCCAATGGCTTTGATGATAGTGTCAGCCTCCCTGAACACTGATCGTCCCTCCATCGGCACAGGTCGGCGTCTACCTGACTCGTCTGGCTCACCCGGAATCATCCACTGGAACTCTACTCGCAGCGGCTTACCTGGGTGCACAGTTACCTGTGAGCTGAGGAACTCGAAGCTGATTCCTTCTTGCATCGCGCCGTGGATCTCCTCTAATAGTGCGGGCATTTCATCCTCTGTTCTGCGGTAATAGAGAGTTACTTCAGCGCCGAGTCGTTTGGCGGTACGAGCCGAGTCAATTGCGCTGTTACCTCCACCGATGACTATTACATTCTTGCCAACGTCAGGTGTTTCGTTACGCACATTGACTGCCTCAAGGAACTCGTCGAAACTGATGACTCCTTCGCTGTCCTCGCCCTCGCATCGCATTCTATTGCATTTCTCCGAGCCAATAGCAACATAGACGGCGTCATAACCCTCAGTTAGTAGGTTATCGAGATTATCGATCTCTATGCCAGTCTCCAGTTTGGCTCCTGCCTCTGCGAGACGCGCCATCATCTCCTCTGAGAGTACGTCCTTAGGGAGACGGAACTTGGGAATTCCCCAGAGCATGGCTCCTCCTACTTTATCACGTTTCTCGTATACTGTGACGTCGTGACCCAGCATGCCTAGGAAGTATGCAGTTGATACACCTGAGGGACCACCGCCTACAACGGCGACGCGTTTACCTGTGGACTCCTTCCTCAAAACGTCTCTCTGGTAGCCGCCATTTTTCTCCTTGACTGTGTCAGCTGCGTAACGTTTCAGCAGCCTCACCTGTATGGGCTTGGCCTCCAATTCCTGCCTGCATCCCTCCTGACAAGGAGCAAAGCAGACACGACCCAGTATGGCTGGCAACGGTGCTCGGTCTGTGATTGTGTTGTACGCGGCCTCGGAGTCACCTTCAGCTATTTGACGGATGTACCTGGGAATATTTACCATGGCTGGGCAGTCTTCCCTACATTTTCCGAAGAAGCGTTTGATTGTGGGTTGAGGGCCAACCGCTGGCTTCAACAGCGTTGATTCTGATGTCTCTACTTTAAGCATCTTTCCGCCCAAGTCCAAGGCTAGATCCTTGAACTTGACCTTGAACAGGTCCGCTGCCTCGTTCTCCGCGATGAAGGCTACGAGGTAAACCCCTGAGATACTTTGAATGGGTTGGTCTTTGGGTGTTATCAGGCTAATATTTGATACGTCCATGCCATCATCGAAGTGGTAGATGAGCTTGACATCCTCGCCATGGTCCATGACTGAGATGGTCATGAACCTGGCGTCCTTGGCCTTGAACTCTTCGACTCTTGTAAGGAGTGTCTCTATGGTGACCTGTTCCTCGACTACGTCTCTTGTTGTCTGCATTTTTACTCCTCCTCCTCGGATTGAGCGAGTCCCGCCAGCTTGTTTAGTGCAAGTACCACTGCATCGATGATCTGCTCAGGCCTGACTGCACAGCCAGGTACGTAGACATCCACTGGGACAACGTTGTCTACGCCGCCAAGCACGTTGGGACAGTTATGAAAGACGCCGCCTGTGCAGGCGCATGTGCCAACCGCTATCACCAGCTTGGGCTGAGGCATCTGGTTGTAGAGATTCTTGAGAACCCTGTGGTTTCGCTTGTTAGCTGGGCCAGTGACTAGCAGGACATCGGCCTGCTTGGGGTCGCCAATGTTGACAATACCGAAGCGCTCCAAATCGAATTTTGGTGTTAACGCCGCGAGTATCTCGATATCACAGCCATTACAGCTACCGCAATCAAAATGCAGTACCCACGGACTCTTTAGCTGTGATTTCTGTATCAGCCCCATTAGATTACACCTCCAAAGGAGAGTGCCAACAAGTTCACGATTACCAGGCCAAACCCGATGGTCCATGTGGTCTTGAGCATCCTCTGCCAGCTAAGTCTAGGGTACACGTTATCGATGAGTATGGCTCCCACAAAAAGTGCAAGAGCTAACGCAGTCCCGATAAAGGGGTTGGGTGCCCAGAATAGCCCCACGATGGCCAGCATGGTCACCACCTTAACCCAGTGGCCGACCTCAACCAAAGCCATGGTGTAGCCACTGAACTCCGTGTATACTCCCCGTACCAGTTCTTGGTGAGCGTGCGCGCTGCCTGAGACGTCGAAGGGGCTCTTCTTCATCTCGACTACTAGCACCACCTGCATCACGACGTACGCGGCAGGTAGCAGAAGCAACAGGGGTGTCTCGTATGCTCTGATGCCCTTGATTATGAATGTGCCTGTAACGAGGCTAATGGCTATCTCAACTAGCAGTAGCACTGGCTCGTAACTGAGCATTACGAGGAACTCCCTTCTGCCACCGATGTAGCTGTAAGGGCTTTTAGCACTGAAAGCTGCCACAATTAGACAGATATCCGCTAATGCTGTGGTGAAAAGCATTAGTAGCAGGTCCAGCTGGAACGCCACAAAGCTGGCTGCCAACATGGCGAAGCCGAGGTACATGAAAGCCATCAGTGGTTGTATGTTGTTTGCGATGTAGGGCTCCTTAGCCCAAAGCTTCAACACGTCATAAAAAGGCTGTATCAACGGCGGACCCATTCTGTTCTGCATACGGGCGGTGAGTCTTCTGTCAACGCCCATGAGTATGCCGCCTAAGAAAGGCATGGCGGCTAGGAAAACTATGGATATGATTGTGGATGTGTTTAATGCCATCTTAGATTACCTCCACCAAGAACATCACTATGATGAGTAGTACACCGATGATGACTGCGAACTTGTTTAGGCTCGCTTCATCGATCTCCGACTGGAGCATCACAGTGGATACGCTTGCCTCTGCCTCGCCATCTGCAGTAGTGAAAAACATCAAGGGTTTCTCTGGGACGTTCTCGCCGCCCAGATAAGCTGGTACAATGACGCCTCCCTTTTTCTTGGTGATCATCACTCCGAGGAGTACCATTGCTACCGTGGCGATCCAGAATGGGCCTACTAGGAAGCTTCCGATGCCTGTGTTAACCTCCATAAGTGTTGAGGTGACGCTGAGCTTGTAGGCTTCACCAATCAATGGGTTCACAAAGTTGTTGATGATGTAGGGAGCGCCGGCGCTGAATACTATGCTTACAGCTAGCAGTCCCATCATTGCGAACCTGTATGGCGTTGGCAGGGTTTCCTTGACCTGTTTCTGCGCTGTCATGGGGGTTACTGTGAGGTATCCCAGCCATTTTCCCCAGAAGAACGTGGTCGCGGCGCTTCCTATGCATATTAAAATAATTATTGGGAGCGCGAAAGCGAGGGGCGTGGATATAATTGCGTCCACAGCCACCCATTTACCCAGCAGCATACCGAATGGCGGAAGAAACATTGTTGCCATGCCTACCAGCATCACTGTGGTAGTGAAAGGTAACTTGCCGATGAGTCCCTCCCAGTCCTCGATGTTTCGGCTATTGATCCTATTCTCGACGACACCTGCTCCCATGAAGAGTAAGCCCTTGCTTATGCTGTGGAAGAATAGGAGAATGACCGCTGCGGTGTAGCTTAGGCTGGTGTTGATGCCAGCGCACATGATAATGAGGCCCAGATTACCGATGGTGGAGAAGGCAAGCACACGCTTAGATACCTTCTGCCTGATGGCTAGGATCGCTGTTAACGTGAATGTAACTGCGCCTACCGCAGCTATTACCAATGACAAGTATGTACCTTTGAGTGCAGGAGCGATCCTGAGGATCAGATAGATGCCTGCGTTCACCATTGTACTACTGTGCAGTAGCGCGGAGACGGGTGTGGGAGCGACCATGGCTCCTAACAGCCAGCTATGGAAAGGAAACTGGGCAGACTTTGAGAATGCCGCGAGTGCCAGGAAGGCGAATCCAACCAGCAGAATAGGTGTAAGCTGTGCAGTCATGATCTTTGTGAGTGCGATGCTTCCAACGGTATAGTAGCCCACGAACATGGTTCCGATGAATGCTACGCCTCCTATGAGTGCCATCCAGAGGGCTGTGACCGCGTTTGTGTTAGCCTCCGCTGTGCCATCATGCCTGATGAGTTCATAGCAGCATAGACTGGTGATTTCCCAGAAGAAGTAGAGCCAGTACAGGCTGTTACTGTACACCATGCCATTCATGGCGCCCAGGAGGAGAAGCATGAAAAAGAAAAACCTGCCCTGCCTGGACTCTTTGAGTTGAAGGTGGTGTTCATGTTCTTCCATGTAGCTGAGTGCGTAAACGACTACGACTGAGCCTACAACGTTGACTATGAGTACGAGAAAAACGGATAACCGGTCAACCAGCAGAATATTCTCGACCTTTACGCCGTGGAGCACGAACTCGAAGTAGGCCACGGGTACAAGCTGGAGCAGCGACAATCCTATGACGGGAAGGCTCTTGCTTTTCATCCCAACGTAGAGGAAATAGAATAGTAGAGCAAAGTCCAGCACCAGTACCGCAGTCTCGTAGATGTGACCCGGATTGTACGTGAACTCGCTTATTCCTAGAAGGGATACTGATGATCCGATGAGAACCAGCGCAGTCACTGAAACAAGTACGCTACGAATGGTTTTCCCAGGTAACACAAGGGATGCTAGACCTGAAACCACGGGCAGCCCAACTGTAAGGGCCACCAGTGTTTGACCGTAGATAGCCATCGGGTTACTTTACCTCGTGCACTAGCCTCTTGTATGGGTCGTAGATGTCCATCTCCGCGTATTTATCCAAGTCAATGACTCTAATGTAGCTTTTGATTTTTCTTTTTATCCCATGTTCATCAAATATATGTAGTGAGCCAATGTTTTCATGCTCATTTTCAGGGAGTAACACTGCGACCCCTTTCTCGGGGCCATCATACAGTGAGAACAGAACTGCTCCGAGTCCTCCCTCTTTGGTCCTACTTTTATTGATAGTTATTGCCTGCATCTGATGGACGTTTCGAGTTTCCAAAATCATCTCAATTATGTCATCGATTTGTATAGTCTCAATTTCTCGCTCTCTGAGGATTTCTTGTAGCACTCTCGGTTTACTGTACGAAATGCTAGGGGGTGCCGTTTTCGCTTGTATTTGAAAAATTCGGCGCTTTTCAAGCTCTTTCTCTACGAGGCGTGGGAGTAACTGACCGTCCGTTTCTGCAATCTTAAAGGCGAGTCGCTGTCTTTCTTCTTCTGGGCAAAGATTCTCTACAAGATCTATTATGCTCTTGGTGTAATCAAGAAGCTTTTCAAATAGTCTGTTAAACCAGCTATCGATGTCTTCATCTGCTATCTGTGGATTGAAGTGGACTACTTCCTGCTTCTCTTCAGCTTTCATTATCGTTACATCCTTATCCTGTTTCGAGTTCTAAGCCCATCCCTTTCTCTCGATTTCCTTCGTCACAAGACGTGTCAGTATTTTGCTGTCGTTTTCAGCGATGTTGTGAGCGAGTTTCCATCGAGCATCACTGTTATTGACTAACTTTTCTACCTCGTTGCAGGTGTGTCTCACGTAATCTATAAGATGCCAGTAGAGTTTCTTGTATTCGTCGAGAATAGACAACTGGGCCTGGGATCGAATTACCAGTTCCTCGTCACTGATGTCTTGGAACTCGTCTAACGCCTGTAGAACCCGTTGGGCATACATCAAAGTGGGGCCCCCTCCCATAAGAACGGCGATCCAAGCGGCCTCAATTATCTCCTGGTTTGTTGCACCCGACTGTATCGCATTCTTGACGTGGGTTGCAATGCACCATTCGCATCTGATGTTTACCGCGAGCGCTATAGCCGTTAGTTCTTTGTGTCTATAGCTTAGAACCTCCTCTTTTTGATAAAGTGATGTAAATTTATCCCACGCACCCATCTGGTCTGGCGACAATTGTCTTAGCTTTAGTAGATTTGAAGAGACTTCCTCAAATCTTACAGACATAATTCCCATTTCTTTCCTCTCCTTTTGGTCAATTATCATCTGGTTCTCCCCATCCTCTCTTATGGCACTCTTTTGTTATGAGGAGTGAAAGGACATTACCGTCTGTCTCGGCAATATTTAATGCGAGTTTTTTCCTGTCAGGATCATTATCACACAATTCCTCTACCTCCTCGCAGATATGATTCACATAATCTAATAGATGCTCATGGAGTTTCTTGTACTCATTCTCTAATTCTAACTGTACTTGTCCGGTAAACATCTCGTGTTCGTCGTAAATCTCAAGATATTCCTCAAGAATGTGAACTGCCCACTGAGCATATTTGAGTACAGGATCGCCTCCCATTAAGACGGCTATCCACGCTGCTTCTATGATCTCCTGCTTTGTGCCTCCCAAATCAAGTGCTTTTTGCACATGAGATCTAATGCACCAATCGCATTTGGAAGCAATTGAGAGTGAGACTGCTATCAACTCTTTTCTTCGTGAGCTAAGAGCGCCTTCGACGCCAATCTTTTCCATAAATGAATTCCAAGCGGTCATGTATTCTGGTGAGAGTTCTTGCATTTTACTGCTCGTAACATAGTCGTTGTGTCGATCTTCCGTGATTGTCATCTAATACCTCCTTTTTTCATCTCCAAAAAAAGAAACCCCCTTAGATAGTATATACTTTGCACATATAGGGTATATATTTACATATATTGAAGAAGGTTAGAGGATGATGTATAAATAGTTGAGGCATTATGCCAGAATATAATATATACAAGTATATGTAATCAACCTTTTTCAAGTTTAATGGGATATCGATATATAAATCCTGTTTATATATTAAATTGAGTAATCAATGAGTTCCCGCAAGATCATGGCCCTTGGAAAATCCTCTCTTATCATAACTCTCCCCAAGGAATGGCTGAATAAAAATAACCTTGGACAAGGTGATGAAGTGTTTTTGACCCTTCAGAAAAACCATACCTTGACAGTCAGCCCCACGATAAAAACTGTGGAAAAACAAAAAGAGATAACTCTGATGATTGATACTGATGAAGATAATAACTCGATAACCAGGAAAGTAATCGGATGCTACCTTAATGGTTTCAGTATCATTAGGCTAAGATCAAGAAACATCTTTAACACCGAGCAAAACAACGCAATTCGGAACGTTGTTCGATCCTTGTATATGAGAATCATTAAATCATCTTCAAATCAGGTGGACCTACAAACTCTTATGGATGAGTCCATGGCCTCGGTTTCCTCTGGCATCGAGAGAATGCACATAATCACTACTTCCATGTGTCAAGATGTTATGACGGCTTTAATGGAGTGGGATGTGTACCGTGCAGAATCTGTAATCGCCCTTGAGGATGATGTTGACCAGTTTATGTATTTTCTTCTGAGGCTACTGCGGTGTTCTGCGTCGAGTCCAACTCTCGCCAACCAGCTTGAGCTCGATATGGTTGATATTCTGGATTATCAGACACTAGTTCACAGGATCGAACGAGTTGCTGACCACACTACAAATATTGCAAGCAGTCTTGTTTATCTCTTCAATGAAAATATTTTCCTTCCTAAAGACATATTCCATGTGCTCCTCAAAGCTTCTGAGATCGCCTTTGAAATTTACGATCTTTCTGTTCAAGGATTTCTGTCAAGAGATTTAACGAATATCAATGCCATCATAGACAAGCAGCAAGCGATCGCCGTGCTAGAAGAGAAAATAACACCCTTACCCTACACTGGGGATACTTCGAAAAAAGGCGCATTATGTCATATATGTGTCATCAGAGATAGCATCACTAGGATAAGTACAAATGCGGCAGACATCGCGGAACTCGCAATCGATAATGCATATAAGCCGAGAGATGACTAACCTAAAAATGCATACACTCTTTTTTAACTAAAAATCTGAGGAATGTGAATAAAAATAGGTAAACATTCTCAGACTCTCTACCATATTTATTAAATAACCCGGTCTTCATTGCCACTTGATATTCGTGAAGATACTTGTAGTAAGGCCAACTCTCGCAGAAAGAATCAGGGAGCATCTCCCAGATGACATCGAGGTGCTGAGCCCAGTGACCGGAACAGATGATGAACTTGAGAAACTAGCAGCTGACGTGGAGATAATAGTCTCAACACGGCTCTCCGCTTCAGTGATCCACGCCGCATCCAAACTCAAACTCCTTCAAAAAACAGGGGCAGGTGTAGACGACATGCCTTTCGATGCACTAAGAGAAGATACATGGATCGCAAACACCTCCGGGTCTAACCCTGTTCCCCTCGCCGAGGGAGCAGTGGCATTCATGTTAGCGTTGGCGAAACGAATTGTAGATCGTCACAACGCGTTTCCTCAGGGCAGAGGCGGGCCCTCCGGGATCGAGTTACGAGGGAGAACCGCAGGCATAATCGGTCTCGGCAGCATCGGCATCGAGGTAGGAAAGAGGCTCCACGCGTTCGGGATGAGGATTATGGGTGTTCGACGAAGCCCAGACGAGGAACTCCGCAAGTCTCTAGGATTCGAGTTTATCGGAGGAACTGAAGACCTCCACCATGTTCTGAGTGAATCGGATTTTGTCGTGGTTACTGTGCCTCTAACCCCTGATACTCGCGGCATGATTGGTGAGGATGAGCTTGGTGTGATGAAGCCATCAGCGTTCATCGTAAACGTCGCAAGGGCAGCCATAATTCAGGAAGAGCCATTATACAGGGCTTTGAAAGAGGGACGTCTCGCTGGGGCTGCCCTCGATGTGTGGTGGAAGCCTCACTGGTGGGACCCGTTATGGCACCCAGTTGGCAGCCAACCATCTGAGTACCCATTTTGGGAGCTTCCTAACGTCATCTGCACGCCTCACAACGTTGGGTCAAGTGACGTTCGTTCTGACGCCAGTATCAAGGTGATGGTTGAGAATATTCTCAGAGTCAGGGACGGCAAACCGCCCATCAACCAAGTGGACAAAAGGCTCAGGTACTAGCCCAGAACCCATTTTTTCGCGTGTTTACACATTTCCTATCATTTAGGATACCTAGGTATCCAAATATTGTCACTTAACGAAGAAATTATTATCTGAGGACACGATTTTAGCTAAAAATATGAAAAAAGAGATGTGGGGCTTAGTAAAAGATGCCCAATAGCCAACTTAGACCGAACACGGCACAAATAAACACTATCAGCATCATAAAGATCCATCCCACGAAGAGAGATGTGATCTTCGTTGACCTGGGCTTTCCCAGCAACGCGGCCAAGAAGAGAATTACAACTGGGAACTCGATGATCCCAATCACCAAGTAGCCGAGTGGTCTTCCCAGTGGGTTCACTGTTGCCCCAGTGTTTGATGTGACGCTCTGAAGCGCTAACACCACGTATTGTAGTATCTCATACATGGTGGTGTCCCTCCTCCATCTCGATCAACGGTACTATCTTTGTCAATATCGTGTACAGTAGCAACGGTATCGCGAATGATGCAAGCAGGATAGCTATCTCGATCCATGTTGGGGAGTAGATTCCTACCTTCTGGATACCGATGGATAGCGTCGGCACGATGATCATGTACCGCTTGAACCAGAACGCGATCACTAGTATCACTGACATGATTGCGGTCCACGTGATGTTCACGTAGTCTTTCTTGAATGCCTGAATCAGCATATACAGGAAGGGGATCACAAGTCCAAGAGTGGTCATTGACCAGAAAAGCGTTGCAAAGTCCCCGAAGAGCCATGCCTCAGACACGAAGACCTCGCCTGCTGGTCCTGCAAAGAGGGCTCCCAGCTGCTCGGTCATCATCATGTAGAGGTATACCAGCGTCGTTATCGCGGTAAAGTTACTGAGACCCCTGAAGAGCTTTGGTGTGATGATGTCCTCCCAGTGGTATATCTTCCTCATCACAGCTGCCATTGCCATAACTGAGGCCATACCCGACGCCACCGCCGCTACAATATAGTAGGGCCCGGCGAAAGCGTTGAACCAGAGCGGCCTTGCGCTGAGTAAGCTAAAGATCCAGGCCACCGTCGTGTGCACCATCACCATGACTGGCAGGATGGTTACTGCAAGCCAGAATGACAGCCTGTCGATGGTCGCCTCCTCTCCTTCCTCGTAGAAGGGGATCAGCGTTGTGAACATCGTTTTTCTCCAACCCTCTGACCTCTCCGCTGCTACCTTGAGGTCCCTGCGCATTGGCAGGTACAGGTAAGTCGAGCTGAGGACCAGATATGTCCCTACAGCGGTGATGTCCCAGATGAGAGGAGAGTACTTGAATCGATCGATGAACTTCGTGATGAGGAGGAAGCTCCTGTCTGGTCTTCCAAGGTCTATCACGATGCTAAGTCCAGCCATGACTAGGCTGACGATTGTTAGTAGCTCTGCGATCCTTGCGATTGGTTGATACTTCTTTGCCTCAAGGATTCGCACGGCCGCCGAGATAGCGATGCCCGCGTGGCTTATACCGATAAAGAAGATGAAGTTGGTGATGTATAGGCCCCATATGGTTACGTCGTTTAAGCCTGTGACACCAAGCCCCTTTATCAGCTGCTGAGTATAAGCATAGATACCGAGCACAGAGATGACCGCGAGTCCACCGAGGAAAGGCCAGAACTCCTTTGACGTGTGCTTAAGTGGCCTCATAATCTTATCGATTTCGTCGGTCAATGTTTCTCACCGTCCTCCGTCCATTTGACGCCACGCGTGAAGTAGAACAACTTCGGGTCTGTGCCAAGGTTTTCTCTAATCCTGATGGTTCTCACAGTCTCCCGTAGCCTCGAGACCTCGCTTTCGGGGTCGTTAAAGTCACCGAAGTGTCTCGCTCGTACTGGGCAAACCTCGACGCATTTAGGCGTCTCGCCTTTTCTTACCCTGTGGACACAGAAGGTACACTTCTCAGTGACGCCCCTCGTTCTCAGTGGCACATCCTCGTTCAAGGTAACCACAGAGCCATCCACTGTGCTTATCCTGCTTGGGGGATGCTCGGGATTCCACCAGTTGAAACGTCTCGCGTTGAAAGGACAAGCCGCCATGCAGTACCTGCACCCGATGCAGATATCATAGTTCACGAGAACAAGGCCGTCTTCGTCTTTGTATGTGGCCCCAGTTGGGCATACTTTGGTGCAGGGAGGATTGTCACAGTGGAAACAGTTGAAGCTCATGTACCAGTGATCCGGCTTCGGTGCGTCCGTGTAGTCGATATCCGCGCCTACAGGCGGGATGTTCTCAACCTCCGAGACAGGACGATGATTGTCCAGCTCGAAGACATCGATCCAGTGAATGTTGCCCGGCGCGTCTGGGACATTGTTCTCAAGCTTACATGCGTGTTGACAAAGTCTGCAGCCTATACATGCTCCGACATCGATCATCATGCCATAATTTGCGCCTTTCACCGGTGGCGGATATTCAGTGCCAACGGTTTTTGTGAGTAATGGGGTTCCAACTCTTTTCATGTTGGACGCGACGCTGTTCATGGCAACGACGACGCCTAGAACTCCCACCTTCTTGAAGAATTCTCTCCTATTCATCTTAGACATTTGACTGCCTCCTGAAAACAAATACAGCGATAAAGAGTAGCTCAACAACCACAGCGACCACGATCAACGGCAGAATCGGCGCTGGCTTAGCCGCTACCCTCGGTGGAATAGACTCCAACGTCGAGATACCCGTGATTATAGGGTCATGTGGGTCGTGACACTCAGTGCACTGTGCCTCTGGGTCATCATATTCGCCGTGAGTTCCTTGTTCCCACGCCGTGTATCTCTCGTTGTGGCATTGGGCGCAAAGCGGCACAGAGTTGTCTAAAGGATAGACCTCCCTGTTCACTAGCTCCAGTTTCAGTTCATGAATATCACCGTGACACGAGAGACATGCGTACGCTTTCTCTCCTAGCACGTCGTGCTTTGAGAGAGGCCTATCGTGGCAGGTTGAGCAGTCGAGCTCGTGTTCAGTTAGACTGAAGCTGTGCCCTGTCTTAGCAGGTGTTCCTTTGACAAAGTCCGCGGGTTCCTCTATCATGTGGCAGTCCGCGCACTCCACATCAGTTTCTCCGTGAACAGTGTCTAGTACCTGATCAACGTGAGTGTCATGGCATTGGCCACAAGTTCCAGTTGAAGTCTCGAATTTCAACTCAGCGGTGTGCTGGTCGTGGCATAATAAACAATCAGCGTTCCCGTGGGAGGGGCCGCTGTCTTTCCATTCCTCGTAGGTAGGGTATGGTCCAGAGTGGCACTCGCCACAAAGTTCAGGCGAGGTATCGCGCTCCATAGTGTCACCGGGTCCGTGACATGCTTCACATGTCACCCCCTCGGTCTCGAATGTGTTCGTGTCCTCATCGAAGCCGGTTGTGTGGCAGCTGAGACAAGAGACCGATGAATCAAGTTCCTCCCAGTCTTCAAGGAACTCAGCGTTAGATGAGGCGTCAGCGTGAGGCGAGGATGACCAGTGCTCGGATTCAGTTGAGTGGCACCCCGCACAGTAACCTGCTCCCATGTACTCCTCTGATGTTTCACCCATCACAGTAACTGTCACTGTGGCAATTATTACCATCAGAAAAGTTATCGTTAGTATGAAGAAGATCACCTTGGTTGACTTGATGATCTTTGGAGAATTTGTGTCTGATACTTTTTTCAAAGTTGTAACCATTTGAATATAGATTCTATATATTTATACTCTGCGAAGTAAGGTTAAGTTAACAAAAAGACACATATATAAAATTATTCAAATGTGTTTAAAAAATAACGTCAATTACTACACAGTATTACTATTCAAATTAATAGTAACACGAATATAATAATTATAAATATATTACATATTGAAGCCTCAAAATAAATACCAAAACAGGAATGATTCAAAAAACCAACAAAAGATACCAGTTAAACCAGTTCTTCACCATC
>JAOZHP010000136.1 GCA_026014815.1 Candidatus Bathyarchaeota archaeon | reverse complement strand
GGCCCCGATCCTCCCCATCAACTCGTTCAGATGTTCAATGTCCCTCGCGTGAACGACGCTCACAAGATCATACCGCCCTGTGCTCTTGAAGAGGTGATGCGACTCCTCGAATGTCATCAAGATCTTTGACGCCTCATCTATGTGGGGGGACTCGACCCTGATCAAGGCGATCGCAGTAATGTTCCATCCGATCTTTCGAGGGTCCAGCATAGCCTGATACCCTGTGATTATTTTGTTATCGGTGAGCTTTTCGATCCTGTATCTGACGGTCGACTCGGCTACACCCAGTTCCCTTGCTATCGCCGAGTATGATGTCCGTGCGTTGTTCTGCAGGATCTCAAGTATACTGATATCTAGGTCGTTTAGAGTCTCCATGTTCTCGTGTGAATCAGGGTTGTCGAATTTAAGAATATTTGCCCTAAATCAGCGGAATATTAGATAATCATAAAAATTTTGTCTGACTAACTCCCAAAAAAGTGAGACGCATTAAATCGGGTAAAATATGGTGCTCCGGCCGGGATTCGAACCCGGGTTCTCCGACTCGAAAGGCCGGAATGCTTGGCCGAGCTACACCACCGGAGCACGTACCAAGACTAGCCTGCAGCCTGTTTATAATTGTTATCCGTCAGGGGTCATTTTTATATCTGCGTTCTCTGTTATGAGTGGAAGTGTGGGGCCTGTAGCTCAGTACGGCCTAGAGCACCTGGCTCATAACCAGGTGGACGTGGGTTCAAATCCCTCCAGGCCCACCACCTATTCTTTGCTCAGATAGACGAGGATTCCTGAAGCAATTGTAGTTAGAACGTCTGGTAGGAAGTTGAAGGCCGCGAGCCACCTTAATTCTCGTGAGTCTCCTAGAAGGTAGACTAATGGATTTGAGGATAATGAGTAGAGAAGTAATGCACCTGATAACAGCATCAAGCCAAGGCTGAACACTGCGTCGTTCTTCCTGTAGAGCCTCAGATAGAACCACGTTAGGTATCCCAATAAGACTGTGTTGATCGTCATAACGATCGCTTTACCTTTCATGTAAAGGACAAGCCTATCAGAGATCCGTTCCAGTTTCTCAGCGTCCAAGTCCTTTAAATTGGGTCTTATGGGGTCCCGAAGTCCAGGTATCGGGGTAACATCAAGTCTGATAATAACTATTGACAGAGCTATACCTATAACTAGCAATGGCGCGAGTACCCTGAGTTTCTCATTCATTCATGGTTCCATCCTGTTTATCCTTTTTCAACTTATTTCCAATTTTACCCCAAATCTCGTCAAAATCATCCATGTTCTCAGTGAGCTCCCTTGATACAAAATACATCTTCCCGTAGTGATCACCCACCGATATGATTAGCCCGTTTTTCTCCATGAGGTCGAGGTGATGCCTCACGGTGCGATAGTCAAGCCCCAGCTGTTGACTCAACTGGTGGTTGTTCAGGGGCTCATCTCTAAGCGTTAATATAATTCGCCCCCGGTTGATACCGCCTCTTGTCCCGGCGATGAGCCACTGCAAGATATGCCTGAACAGTGGGTCATTAGGGGCCATAGTAATACAGTATCGTGGGTTAAGTAGATTAAATTCGCTATCCGTGGCCTCCGGAATTTGATCAGATTTGGGTATAATCTTGAAAAACCCCTTAAAACAAGGGCATAAGATTCTCGCCCAAGATGCATGAGCCACCAGAGATAGAGTTAGCACCGGAGCCCGAACAAGAGAAAGACCTCTGCTGGATAGACGAGTCTATCGACGAGGACTGGTTCTGGGGAGTCATTCTGATTCCCATTGCACTAGGAGTAGAGTAAATGAAGATCACTGACGTAGTGTGGATGTCGTTCGAAGGCCTTAACGAGAGAAAGTTCAGGTTTGTGCTTAACCTCATTGGTATCCTGATTGGATGCGCCGCTGTGACAGGACTCATAGCCATCACACAGGGAATGAGCAACGAGATCTCAGACCAGCTAGGCAGCCTTGGCGCGAACACCATCACGGTTTCGCCGTGGGGAGGCGGAAACAGAATGGGGCCTCCTCAAGGAGCCGCAGCCAGCCTTGACTGGCGGGATGTTGAGGTTATCGAGAAGTTGCCTGATGTGGAACTTGTGGCGCCAACTGTCTCAGGCGGGAGTGTGACCTATTCTCTCAAGGGAGATTCTTTCTATGTTTCTGTTACAGGTGTCACCGAGACGTATTTTGAGATCAATGAGGGCACCGATTTTTTGGATGGAAGACCCATAATTCGAAGCGATAACGCTGTCGTTGTGGTGGGGTATAACATAGCGTTCCCTGACGATGATGGAAAACAGTATGTTGATGTCGGTGATCGTCTCAAGGTGACGGCGGACATAGACGGCGAGGAAAAGGAATTGACTGTGCGCGTAGTGGGGATTCTCGATGAGACGGGAGGAGCTATGTCAAACGTGGATAACGGTTTCTTTATCCCTTTGAAGACTTGTGAACAGTTCTTCGAAACAGATGGCGAATACGATTCCATTCAGGTATTGGTAGACGACACCGATGCCGTTGAACCTCTCGCTGAGATGATCAGCGAGGAGATAGATGGAGTAAGAGTCATGACCGCGGCAAGTACCATGGAGATGGTGAGCAGTGTCATCGGTACAATAGAGGCGGTTCTCGGCGGAGTAGCTGCAATCAGTCTGCTCGTAGCGGGCATAGGCATCATTAACACGATGACGGTGTCGGTGATGGAGAGGACGAGAGAGATAGGAACCATGAAGGCTATCGGAGCCAAGAGCAAGGATATTCTCACTTTGTTCATGACAGAGGCTGCGTTAACTGGTGTCGTGGGAGGAGTTTTGGGAGTGGGCTTTGGATTCATACTCAGCGCGGTTGTTGGGCAGTATGTGGGGATCGCTTCAGCGCCCACAGTCATGCTTGGATTCCTTGTTGTTGGGTTCGCGGTTGTCACATGCGTGTTATCCGGCTTGTATCCTGCGTGGCGTGCATCTAACTTGAACCCAGTGGAGGCACTGAGACATGAATGACGAAGATAACAACAAGACTGGAGCACTTGACTCCATAACTGAACGATTCGAGAGAATAACGGAAAAAGACATGATGAAAGGCTTTCTAATACTTCTAGTAATTGCAAGTCTAAGCACAGCAAGTAGATACATTGGATTATCCAATATGCCCGTTAACGCATCGAGACCCGGAGGACTTTCCTCAATCATAATTGCTATGGGTTTCATACAAACATTCCTCGGATTCACAATTTCTGTTGGGATCATCTATGGCGTATCAAGGCTCCTTGGAGGCGATGGTGGCTTCAAGAGGATGTTCACGTTGGGAGCCTACGCTCAGATACCGATGATTCTTCAGGAGCTACTCGTTATTGTGGACGCTCTATTCTTCACGGCTTCAAACACGCCCTTACCCGGAGAAAGCAGTGCAATCGGTGTTGCGTTGACGGGGATCACGTTGTTCAGTCTCTTGACGTTGGGGTTAATTACCATCGCAGTTAAGGCAAACAGTGGGTTACCGTGGGGAAGATCATTGATAGCTGCTTCGACACCTACCTTGCTGATTATGGCTATAAGAATCGCTATGGGAGGCATAGGAATAGGCTCTGGAATGAGATTACCGATCCCAGGGATGAGAGGCGGAAGACCTGGATAGAACCACCGCTTACACTTTTCCTTACAATTAATTATTCATGTATGAAACCTGTCTCTATTACCTCTACTCTGGTTTCGGGTTATTATAGAAAGACTTTAAATCCATTGCCTCGTTAACCTCGTAGAATCCAAGTAAACTTGGGCATCAATTTCAAAGTGATAATTCAATGAGCGAAGAAGAAAAACCCATAGTCCTCGAGGAAGAAGAGGAGAAAGAAGAGGTCGAGGAACAGGAAGAAGCCGTAGAGGAGACCACCGAGGAGGCCCCAGTGGAAGAAGAGGAGCCTGAGGAAGAGGAGGTCCACTACGAGAACGCCGTCAATAAGGGTGACTTCATCATGGTGGAGATGACCGGTACCGCCGAGACAGGCGAGGTCTTCGATACCACCAGCGAGGAGACTGCACAGGAGAGCGGTAACTATGACGCTGAGAGGACTTATGGTCCAAGACTGGTCATCGTTGGCGATGGTTACGTCCTTCGTGGACTCGACCAAAGGCTCCCAGGCATAAGCCTTGAGGATGAAGCAGAGATCGAGGTCCCAGTGGAGGAAGCCTTCGGTGAACGGAACCCCGCTAACGTCCAGATGATCCCCTTCAGGATTCTCAGAAGCAAGGGCGTCAACCCAGTGATTGGAGCCGAGCTTGAGATCGACGGCAGACCAGCCATCATCCGCAGCATCGGAAGCGGAAGAGTCCAAGTAGACTACAACCACCGCTTAGCGGGCAGGAAGATCGTCTACAAGGTCAAGGTCACCGAGCACATCACTAACGACAAGAAAAAGATGTACGCGCTCATAGGTCGACGCTTCCTTGGAATCGAGACCAGTGAGTTCACCCTAAAGAAGACAAAGAAGAAACTAAGGATCGGCATCCCCGATCAGATATTCTTCGGCGAGAACATCCAGATCGCCAAGCGTGGCGTCGCCATGGACATCCTCAGGTACTATGAGGACCTTGAGGAAGTCGAGTTCTACGAGACTATAAAGCGGTCATAGGAGCTTTTCCCCTTGATGCCCGAGGTAGCCGTTATTGGCGCTGGCCCAGCTGGTACCCTCGCGGCTACACCTATTTCTCTTAACGGTTTCAAAGTTAAAGTCTACGAGGAGCACCCAAGGATAGGTGAGCCATGTCACTGCGCTGGAATAATCAGTGTCGAGGGCCTCAAACGGCTGAACATCGAGCCAAATGACGAGTTCATCCAGAACACAGTTTATGGAGGAAGAGCGTACAGCCCAGCCGGTGAGTTCATCGAGATTAGAGACAGGAAGCCGAGAGCCTATATCATCGACAGAGCTAGACTCGATAAATATCTCGCAGAGAAGGCGATGGACGCGGGCGTCGAGTATAATCTCTCATCCAGAGTTGATGAGCTACGGTTCAAGGATCATACCTGTGTTGGACTCAATGTCAAGGGTGAACAAGTGGAAGCGGACCTTGTTATCAACGCTGAGGGTGCTGGGGGCAGGGTTCTTAGCAGAAGCGGTATTGATACCAAGCAAAATGGTTTACTTACTGGGTTCAACGTGGAGCTTGATGGCGTGGATGTAGACCAAGACATCGTAGAGGTCTGGTTCAGCGAGAGACGTGCTAAAGGCTTGTTCGCGTGGGTTGTTCCATTAACTGAAGGCAGGGTCAGGTGTGGGTTAGCTACATCAGGGAAAAACGGTCTAGAGTCTCTTAGAAACTTCATCAGGGGCAGATTCAATGTAACAGACCCCACTGCGGTTCATGGCGGCGTCGTCTGCACTGGGGGACCCATCAGGAAGACAGTGTACGATGGATTAATGATAGTGGGAGACGCCGCGGGGCAGGTCAAGGCAACCACAGGAGGAGGGGTAGTAATCGGCGGACTATGCGCGTTAAAAGCAGGGGAGATAGCAAGTGACGCCATTAACGATGGCAACACCTCATGGGGGAAGCTTCACAAGTATGAACGTGAGTGGCGAGACCTATACGGGTTCGAGTTAAAAACGATGCACGCCACGAGACGGCTGATGAATAACGTCGGTGACGAAAGGATGAATCGCATTATACGTGGTTTCAAGGATGAAGACTTAGAGGATGCTTTTGTTAGCCTCGTTGAGGAGGGTGACATGGACATGCAGGCCGACGTCATCAAACGGGCGTTAACGACACCGAGTATCCTTGCGGTTCTCGCACGGAGTCTTGGACGTGTGGCGCTAAGTGAACTCTTATCAGTCCTAGGGTAGTGCACTCAGGTTCTGTATCATCGATCTAGTTTAATGATATGGAACAATCATCCCAAAACGTTCCTTGGTGTTCTTATTATAATCTGATCCGTCTGTCAGATCGAGGATATATGACAGGGAAGCCCCGGAGCAAAGTATTCGTTATGCTCATGTTAGCTACGTTGATTACATCAGCACTCACATCAAATTTTGCGTATGCCACGGATAATACTGCATGGCTTAGCTCAGATGGCTCAGGAACAGCGACACTGGACGATGCATCGTTTCCTGATCCTGTGATCAGCCTCACGGCACCAGGGCAGGCTTCATGGAACACTGAGACAGGGATGGGGGAGGACGTATCGGAGGGAAGACTAGTTATAGCGTTGCCAGAGAACACCACACTAGGGGAAATAGAGTCCATCTCATGGCAAGTCTATACGGCTGTGGGTTACCCGCCTCACGCCGACCTTATACTGGACCTCGACGGTGACGGTGTCTACGATGGGGGTCATAAAGACATCGTCACCGGCGGGGAACTCGCAGGCGTGGATGACGTGCTGGTGTTCGAGTATGCCTACCAGCCATACGTTGGGCCGGG
Source organism: Candidatus Bathyarchaeota archaeon (assembly GCA_026014815.1). Classification (GTDB taxonomy): domain Archaea; phylum Thermoproteota; class Bathyarchaeia; order TCS64; family TCS64; genus RBG-16-57-9. The sequence continues at coordinate 13,879 of JAOZHP010000136.1, read as the reverse complement.
TTACATGTATAATAGCCCTGGCGTGCCCTATGGTCACTATGACCCTGCGCTTCAGACCTCGTTTTATAATCCACTTTGTGATGTATGGGTTTCCACTTTCCAGAACTCGGACAGCGAGTCAAATACCGAAATGATAAATGATGATTCTATTGGGTGGCTCTACTCGGGTTTGCCTGGACCCTACAGCGGCGGCGTCTTCGGTACACTTGAAGACTTTAAGACAGGGACAGCCAGCATTGACGTGGATTCTGACACAATCGTGCTTGAGATCCATATAGAGGTTGATAACTGGCTAGGCGCAACGGAGGCTTACGTTGATGACATTAAGGTCAACGATGAGATGATTATTGGTGTTGACCCACCACAGCTATCGATCCTGAGCCCTGAGGCTGCAACATACACGCAGGGTGATGTCCCATTGGAGATAACGGCTTGGGATATCTTCGGATTAGACTCCATTACTTACAATGTTGAGGACTCAAGCGGTCCATTATTCACTGAGGCTCAGGAGTACACAGGGCCATCTTCGATGAGCGGCCTTGCACCGGGAGAGTACACGTTAACTGCATGGGCCGTGAACACCCTTGGACTGTCATCAGAGACTTCGGTCACATTCCAAGTCATAGCTAGCGGTATATCTGTCGATGTCTACCCTGAGACACTGAACCTGCGGAGTGGTGGCAGATGGATAACAGTGAAAATAAGCGTTCCAGTGCCGCTTCCTGAGGGTGAGTTTGACGTGAGCACACTAAAGCTCTGGGTGAACGGTGAGAGCGTTGACGCTGAATGGTTCAGCGTTGGGGATAACTGTGTGATGATAAAGTTTGATAGATCGCAGGTGCAGGTGCTAGGCGAGGTAGGGGAGGAGATCGAGGTCACGGTGACCGGTGAGCTTCCTAACGGCGAGGAGTTCGAGGGAACAGACACCATAAGGATGATCAACCCGGGGAACCCGGCTAAACCAAAGACAGTGCAGAGTCAGAACAGAGGGCAGTCAAGTAACGGTAAGGGCCCTAAGGTCTCAAACAGAGGAAACAGCTCCAGCAAAAGGAACGGGCCAAAAAATCAGTAATGGAAAAGGATGGAAGAAGGAAAAACTAGCAGATTCAAACATGTTAGTATAGTATATGGGTTGTTTGGACTACAATTTCTTGTCTTTTTGTTGACGTAGTTTTTCCAGTTTCTCTTTTATTGAGGGTAACCCGTCGAGAGCGTTTTTGATGCGTTCCTGTATGGTTTTCTTTACCGGAGTTTCCTCGGGGATTGTTTCACTCATTGTCAGTCGGTTAAACGAGTTCATCTTCATTTATAATGATGATAAAGACCCGGGTCTCTACCTAGAAATTATACTTGTTCGATTATACGATAGTACCCTATTCCTAGTTAGTAGAGAAAAATCATGCAAAGAGTATAGATCTGAGTTACTAAATGCATAAAGAGACGTCTATCCATTAACTGTAGAACCGGCTCACTAGCAATCGATGGACAAGGTAAATCAATCTTTAAGTGAGGAAACGATTTGTGATACCCGAAAAATGAGGGCGAGCAAAGCTAGAAAAACCAGTGTCTACAAGGGTTACGAGCTCTATGTCTCTGATGCTGGAAATGGGCAACTCTGGACAGCCAAATCCCTTGGAGAGATGCCTGAGTTTCCAGATGATCGTGGCTCTGAGGAGGAACTCAGAAAGCTCATCGACGCCAAGCATGCTTACCCTTGGACAGTTGTAAGGTACAGAGGCATCGATATCTGGTTTGACCCCAACAGAGACGTATATTATGCGTCTCTCTGTGAGCACACCAAGAGATCCAATGATATCCGTGTGATTAAACGGTGGATCAATGAATACAAGCAATAACGATGAGCTACTCAGATCAAATATTGGATAGCGTCTCTTAGCCTTGTCACTGTCAGGATAGTAATAAAGTTGATTCTCTCCACGTCAAGGAAACTCTCGATGGTTCGGTCATAGAAGACCCTAGCGTCACCAGGGAACTCGTTATCTCCCTCAGTTATGACCAATGTAATGGGGATCAGAGGGAGTGCATTGATCTTCACTGCGAGGTCACCGTAGGGGAACTCGATTTTCATGCCGCCGAGGAGTTCAGTGCACCTCCGCAATGTGTCAGTGTTTTCCCCGAAATACCTTAGCAGTCTTTCACGTGTACCGCTGTTAGACAGGTCTCCGAACTTGGTTCCCCGGAGTTGTTTAGTTGTGATAAGTTCACCCGACGGTTCAGTATGATCTGAGTCCGAGAACCCTGATAGGATATAGTAAACTGTCTGGGTTGTGAATTTAACGTGTAAGTCGTCTCCTGTGATGAGTTCATCCTTGAGCACGTCAGATATCTCACCGGTGTCCAGATTGACCCTCAACCCGAGGAAATCTAGGTATTCATCATCCTGAAACCCTAGTCTACCACGCAGTGACCTTATCTTGTCTCTGCATTTTGCCCAGTTCCAGTGATCGGAGGGAGCCACAGATGAGATTGGCTACATCTGCTGATAAGTATTCGCGCCGAGAAAGAGATTAGTCAATATAAGCTGACAAGCATTGGTACATCAATGGGTATTGTCCGGTGTTCTCTACGTTTCGAGTGACACCTACGGTAAGCGTTTTCTCTTTGATGTATGAACGGACTGACCCTGATAGTTCAGGCAATATTATTGATGTGCTTTCATCCCACGAGCTTCTAATGAATATTCCAACTTGATAAAAGAGCACTCATCCGTTCAAGGTTAGTACGTGTCTTCTCTCAATCATGAATAGAAAATCATTGGAGACTATACCTGAATTGCCTAAAACACATTTGCGTGTAGACCAAAAAGTAATAGAGAAACACTTGAATAATCCAGATACTGCCGGGTGGCAGAGGCCTTTCTTCAGTATATGGGGAGGGCAGACTTTCTCCCTATTTGGCAGGGAGCTTCAGGTTCAGCCCTTCAATTATCTCGATAAAAGACTCCTTGCTAACTGACTCTTCAACAACGACGTTCCCAATTCTGAGCATATTCGTTTCCTCTTGAACTCAATATTTTAATATAAATTGATGGAAAAAATCATGGTTGTTTCTTTGCATTAAAAAATCGTAACTACATTTAATTTAGTTAAATAATGACTTTCTGAGTAACAAATTTAATCATGTTGATTTTTCTTTTTTCCAGTAGCCATTCTTAATCTATTTATCTTGTATTTTTTGTATCATCATTATCGGTTAATTGAGGAAAAATCGATAATAAATTTAATCTATTTTTTTCCCAACGTGATCTTTTTTTTCTTCTATTAGTTGAGATGATTTATTTAGTCTATTTATATTAAAGATAACTATTTATTACCAATTTACACATGGAATATATTTCTAATCGAGTTTTATGAAGTACAACCGCCTAATACCTGAGATGAAACAATCCGTGCATGAAACCCCGGATATTTATCCTAGTTGTCACCACCCTACTCTTCTTGTCAGTTACACTTCCCATGGTCAAGGGTGAGATCTGCACAGATGTTTATGTTCTCCAATTCTTGATCTCCACAAGTTCAGACTGGAGCCTTGTCGAAGTATCTGGACTAGGTCAGATTCTGACTTCAGAACACGAAGAAAATGTGCTCGGTGGAGAACCACGCATATTTTTTACTCCTAAAGAATCATCATTCGCAACCTTCATCGGGAAACCCGCATATGACCATAGCCCGGTTGAGTTGACAGTGGACATGGTCATCAGGGACCCAAATGAAAACTTGATGATCGAGATAAAGAAAGGGTATATCGGGGAAACAGGCATTGTTGTGAACGCTTTCATAGATGGAAAATATTCCACAATTCAAAGATTCAGTCACAGTAATACGCCTGGAGACCCTGCAACAAACCAGAAGGCATTCACATTCGACACAAAATTATTGACAACAGCTAGAATACCTGTTGAAAGCGAAATAAATTCGATCCCTAAACAGGTTTTTGCATGTTATTATCCATGGTATGGACCCTCCGTCATCACCGACACGGGGTTCAATGGTTCTATTCACACCCCGCTTATGGGGCCTTACTACTCCCTTGACGAGACAGTGATGGATACCCATGTGTTACTAGCTAAGGCTGCTGGAGTAGATGGTTTTCTGTCCTCTTGGTGGGGAGCAGGCCATCGAGATGAAACAGCTATGATGCTTCTACTGGATATCTCTAAGCAACATGGATTCAAGGTAGGAGTTTACTACGAGTCCTATCGAGGCGATGATAAGCCAACTCAAGGTGAGATTCTCTCTGAGCTCCAGTATATCGTAGAACTCTATGGTGAGCATGAAGCATACTTGACTCTAGGTGGAAACCCAGTAATATTCGTGTATTGCGCCGAGGCATATGGACGAAACCCGGATTTTTGGATGACTATAAAGACACAACTCGAATCCCTAGTAGGAGAAGTGGTGCTTGTCGGTGACTTTAGGCAGCACGATTTCTTTTCTGTTTTTGATGGCGCCCACATTTACAATGAGTTGAATTCAGAGAGACACGAAGAAATCACTTCAATGTTTACGAAACGCAAATCAGCTCTCGAAGCCCAGAGTTTAGAGGAAATCATAGCCGAAGTGAAGAACAAGGGTAAACTCAACATTGACCGTAAATTGATTATCGGAACTGTAATTCCTGGTTACGACGACACTATTCACCGGTATCCAGGTCAGGTTCTCCCCAGGAATAACTTGGAAACCTATGACTCTTATTGGCAGACTATTCATGAGTATGATCCTGACTGGGTTCTCGTGACAAGCTGGAACGAGTGGTATGAGGGCACTGAAATTGAGCCAAGCGTCGAGCATGGATTCACCTACATTCATAGAACAATGGAACAAGCCTTTAGGTTCAAAGGTGAGGTGCCTGTAAACGTTGAACCTCTTCTGGAGTTTACATCTGAGGTTTCCGGGGAAGACGCTATAATCACATTGAGTAATAGGAGTGATGGCCCTGCCTTCAACATAAAAGTTGAATCTGATTATTGGATGCAAAATTACTCCATCTTAGACGCAGGTTCATTAGAAACAACAGAATTCGAACTAGGAAAAAACGTAACAATTCCTATTGTCGCAGAGTATAATACTCCGGATGGTAGCCTTCACCACGTTCAAGCAGAACTATTTATCGAGTTAAAGACCCCAGAGAATGCTGTAGATTCCCCTACAGCATCTTTGTCTGATTTCCCTCAACTCCCAGCGGGTAAAGAAATCTGGGTGAACACACGAGAATTTAATGTCACTGAGGAAGAAGGGGTCCTGAAGGTGTTCTGCTCTGTCGATGTGCTGAGCGTTGTTCCAGAGATAGAGTACTGCAGCCTCGACCTCTATATGGATGGTAAGATACTCCAAGGTAAGTGCTGGAGCAGTCTTCCTCAACTCACTAACGCTGAACTAGGGATACAAGCCCCTGAAACCATTGGATACACGATCCAAGTAACTCCTCCACCGGGGCGCCATCGATTTACGTTGAAGAGTTACGCCCGTGACAAATATCATAATTGGGTCTCTATGGAGTCTGATCCATTGATCTTCAATGTACCAGATGCCGTTGTTGAGGTGTATTTTTCGGATATTAACGTTGAGGAAATAGGAGGAAATTTAGTAATCGACTTGACTGCAAAAGTTGATTCCTATCCCCCTCAGGTAGAATATGGTAGCGTCACTGTCTATATGAACAACCAGATTTATAGAGGTGAGAGCTGGACCAATCTGTCTCAGTTCCAACCGTACGCCCATGAGCCAATCAATGGGTCCGGAGAGATGTGTCTGAGGACGGTCGTACCTTTAACGGGAAATCCATTCGATCTACGTTTCGTGGCCTATGCGAGAAACACCGCTGAAATACAGAAAAAAATTAGTTTTGATTATAAATCTCCTTATTATTAGTCAGGTTTCTCAAGCGTACTTATCTCCTACACCTTAGGACTGGCAGAGAATTGAATTCGTATTTTTATCGACTCTCAGAGTCAACCACTCTTCAGGGTGCGATGGTGTTTGGATATAAATTTGGGCTAGCTCGCAACGAGGTCAATCAATTTGAGAACAGGAAAATCATAAAAAAATTTCTCAAATATGAATCGTGGCTAGATTTATATTTCAATGAAAAATAGGTTTCATTAAATGAGTTCTATAAAATCTTTGAAGGTAACCACACTCGCTGAAAACTTAGTCATGGGTGGGGGATTGGGGCAGTGGGGGCTGTCTTTGCTGTTTGAACTCGTGGACGCCAAGGGTGATCCACGGAAAATTATTATGGATACTGCAACGGTGCCCAAGGCTCTTCTACACAACATTGAGCATATGAAGTTAGATCTCAGCGACGTTGATTGCCTTGTATTGAGTCACAATCACTATGATCATACCTCAGCGAACGTCGAGATATTAGCACTGACAGGAGGAGTAAAGGTCCACGCTCACACCGACCTATTCAATCCACACATAAGAAAGAACAAGAAAGGCAAGACACGTGACATCGGTGTCCCAAAGGGTCAGGGATTACCGGAGATCGAGGCAGCCGGCGGTGAGGTCGTGCTAAACAATTCACCGATCGAGGTTGTACCCGGAGTATGGACTACTGGAGAGGTACCGAGAAAGTCATTCGAGACCCCCATGGAACTTCGAGAGGGAACCAAGCTCCTCACAGAGAAAAATGGCGAATGGGTGACGGATAACATTCTTGACGATCAGTCACTATGGATGAACCTTGAAGGCTTCGGCACCGTTGTGGCCTCGGGTTGCGCTCATGCAGGCCCCGTGAACATACTGAACCATGCTAAGAAACTCGCGGGCACCAATGATATCGCCTGCTTTATAGGAGGCACCCACCTTGCCGGGAGAAACACGGAATACCTTAAACGCAGCATCGCAGAGCTGGAAGGCTTCGGATTCAAGCTCTTCAGCCCGTGCCACTGCACTGGGTTTAAAGCCACATCCTGGCTTTGGGAAACCTTCCCAAAGGAATTCATATTGAACTATTGTTGCCGAGAAATTGATCTATTAGATCCACCCAAAAATCGAGTGATCTAGAAACAGTTCATCTTTTTTTTCTATACATCGAGAAAAGAGGTTGCACCAATCGCAGCTCAATAAATTTGGCTATGTTGAAATCATAGGAGAAGGAAAGACAACAATACTGCGGTACTGTAACACGAAATAGGCCGTTGTTTATTCTTCGTTTAAAGATAGGATACCTGAAACTCCCACAAGACATAAGACATGTGATTGCGGGCACGAGTTTACTCTATGGCGTAGAGTTCAACGTAGTTACAGAGACTGCACCTGAAGCCACGCATCCTCATTTCTTTAACCCCATCCCTCTTGAAGATGAACCCTGTCTTCTCCCCGGTTTTCTCCTCCCACTGAGGAAAGGCTACGATGTCTCCCATACCTCCTGGTACGCCTCTCATTTCGAAGCCTGATGCAAGCTGAGGCATCGTCTGAGCAGCTATAATCTCTAATGGTATCTTCATCCTTCCCGCCACCATCTTACCACCACATTTAGGACAGGTCACTTCTTGTTTTTCTTCCATTTCAATCTCCATCTAAACTCTTGTCAAGTACGTCTGACAATTGTTACACTTAACAAATACATCGTATATCCTAAGAATCTTTGGAGAATCCGCTGATCGGTTAATCTTTAAATAAGACTGCCGTGGGATACTGTGTGATTTAGAGAATGGCTACATGTATTAGCTGTGGAAGAAAAGTGACGCCAGAGGAGAAAGCCATGAAGTTCAACTGCCCAAGCTGCGGCGCCGTGACCATCTGGAGATGCGAAAAATGCAGGCTCTTCGGACGAAAATACAAGTGCCCAGCCTGCGGATTCACCGGACCCTAGTTTCTGCTTAACCCTTTTAGCCTACCTGCCCCGGATTACATGCGACTTCTAAGGAATGGTAGCCATCGATTATGGAAAGTACCCCTCTTCAGAGCTAGAAGGGTACATGAAAAAGATACATGAAGAGTACCATGGGTTCACCGAACTATACAGCATCGATCAGACCCTCCAGAACAGAGACCTCTGGACCATGGAGATCACCAACAAGAAGACAGGCCCCGTCGAGATCGGTGGAGTGGAGAGAAAATACACGCGTCGAAACCCTCCACCCGGCAAATGGCTGGAGTACGAGATCAATAAGAGCATGATGTTCGCCCTTCGCCACGCGGCGCTCCTGCCCCTTATCATGGTAATTGATAGCCGAGTCACCAAGGTCGCTGATGAGGTCTACAAGGTCTCCGCTAGGGTGGAGAACACCAGTTTCATGCCCACCAATGTCACCAAGATGGCGGTCCAGATCAAGGCTGTCTAGCCAGTCATAGCGGAGATCAAGCTCCCCGATAGCATTGAGATGGTAACTGGACATGAGAAGGTGGAGCTGGATCACCTTCAGGGCCGTTCAGCGAAGCTGCTGTTGCCGAGGGTCATCGGCGCGGATGTGGTTGATAAGACAAGGAAGCAGGTGGAGTGGGTCATCAAGACCAACGGGGAGCCTGTGGAGGCGCGTTTCCTACGAGCAGGGACGCACCGCATGACCGTAACACTTCAATAACCCCACAATCTTTTCTATGTGCCATGGAGACGGGGGATTATACTCTACGGGATCTCGTATTATACGTGGTCCTGTCAATCGCCTTCTTCGAGTTCTTCATGTTCATCCCCAGTCAATGGATCGAGTTACTTACGGCGCAGATAAGTTCAAACCTCTTTAACCTGCTGGGCTTCACGTCAAGTTACGGGTTAAAGAACAACCTAGCCTTCATGGACCTTACCGGTGGAGCCCGGTACGTCTATGTGTATATCATCCGTGAATGCACCGCGATACATGTGTGGGGCGTCATCTTAGGACTCGTGGTGCCCCTGAAGGCAGGTAGCCACATCCGTAAGGTGAAGGCAGTGTTATTCGGAGCCGCGTTCATCTTCGTCATGAACATCACCCGTATCATGCTAACTGTTTACCTTACCGGGTACGACGTGTGGCCCTTGAGCTGGTTCTTCACTAATCCCACCGTGGAGACGTATCATTACCCCATAAGCTTCCTCTACGGAGTAATCGGGATAGCGGTCACCATCACCCTCATAAACCACTGGTACCTCCCAGAGTTAGGCGACTTCCTAGCAACTCTACCAGACACCCTTAGAAACCTCACGAAAAACACGGGGTCATAGAGGCAAGGTTCTCGGGTTTATCAATAAAAAATAAAAATAAACGACACCTAAGTAAATCCACTTAGTGGGTAGATACTTGTGAGTGACAAAAGGATACCGAGTCTCGGCTTGGAATCAATCGATTACTCGATGACAAGCGATGCGGTAACGGTGAACGTTCAGGGTACACTGCGGTTCGTGAATCAAAGGTTCGCAGACATGATCGGGTACGAGATCAGTGAACTCATAGGGATGAGTATCCTCGACCTTCATGCACCTGAATACAGGCACCTTATCCACGACATCACAGATCGAAGACAGAGACATCAGAAGGTTCCAACCAGATATGTCACTTACCTTATTAAGAAAAACGATGAACGGATACAGGTAGAGTACGACGTCTACCTCATACAATACGAGGGAAAACCAGCCAGCTTCACCATAATAAAGGAAGTAAGTGAAAAACCATAGCAGGATAACACCAAGATCGACATAAATTCAACGTAAACGCAGTCTATTTTAGGTAATGATTGGAGCAAGAAACCTACTTAAGTAGAGAAAGACTGCCCGTGACCTTATCGATCTTCTGGACTAAATCCGGGCCTATGCCGATGCAGGTAACCGTGCCAGGTGGTATCTCGGTGTGTCCTGCGTCTTGTATCATGTTGTAGACCACGTCCAGTTCATCTGCTTTCTTGGCTAGCTCCTCCAGCTCCTCCATGCTCCACGCGTCGAGGGCTACTTTTTTGGCTCCCTCGTCACGCCAGTTACGCCATTGCTTGCTGTGAGTCTTCTTTGTGTCCTCGCTGCACGCTACTGCGGCGTGGCATGCCTGGGCTATCATCTTACCGGTGCTCATCTTGAGGTCGGTCCGTACCGCGATAACCATCTTGTATCTGAAGGAGTCCTTGGCCATCTAGGGCACCAGCCTGTCCCTGTCACGTGGGAACATGCAGCACTCACGGATGTTACTCATCCCAGTGACCGTCATGGTGATGCGCTCCAACCCGATGCTCCAGCCAGCGTGTGGAGGCGCACCATAAGCGAACGCCCCAGTGTAGTACTCGAAGTTGTCTGGGTTCAAGCCCTTGTACCGAATGCGTTCACGGAGAAGCTCAGGCATATGGATACGCATGGTACCGCTACTTATCTCGATGCCACTGTAGAGGCAGTCGAATGCGCGAACCACCTTGTCACCCATCTCCACGTCACCATAAGTCTCCTCAAGGTACTTTGCGTCAACCTCGTTCTCTTTGTTGTATGGCATCGCGTAGAATGCCTTCTGGGCGCCGGGCCAGTCCTTCAGGAAGAACGCCTCCTTGCCCACAAGCTCTGTCAAGAGCTTTTCCTGGGTCTTTGTGAAGTCGTCACCCCAAAGGATGGATTCACCCTCGTCCTGAAGCATCTGTATGGACTCAGTGTAGGTGATGCGTCTGAATGGAAGTTCAGGGATATCTAGCTCCCTTCCCAGCAGCTTTAGCTGCTCAGCGGTCTTCTCTTTCGCCTCCTTAAGCATGTGGACGAGCGTGTTTTCAAGAACACCCATAACGGTCTCGTCGTCACTGAACACCTGCTCGATATCCATCTGACGCACCTCGTTCAGGTGAGTGGGTGTGTTGAACTTTTCGGCTCTCCAGATCGGCGTGATTGTGAACACCTTCTCGAAGCTGATGGCGCACATCTGCTTGTACAGCTGCGGGCTCTGAGCTAGGAAAGCCATTTTCTCAAAGTAAGGAATGCTGAATAGATCTGCTCCGCCCTCTGATGCGCTACCGATGATGCATGGAGGCTGGAACTCCATGTAACCGTTACCGCTCAGATAGTTACGGAATGCCGTCAAAAGTGCATTCTGTATTCTGAAGATGGCGTTGGTTGTAGGTGCACGGAAGTCAAGGAACCTGTAATTTAGCCGTGTATCAAGGTCGCTCTTCTTGTTCTCCATTATATCCACGGGCAGGGGCTGAGCCGACTTGTTGATGACTTCGATGCTATCCGCCTGGAACTCCACTCCTGCTTTGGCGACGTTGCTCTCAACGGCCCTACCGGTGACAGTGATAACATCCTCTCTACCAAGATCCAAGTTGAAGAGCTGCTCGTTATCAGGCTTTACGACCACCTGGATGTCACCTGTTTTATCCCTCAGAACGATGAATCTAATCTTCTTCAGGTCACGAGTACGGCTCACCCACCCTGCAAGGGTTATGGTTTGGCCCACGCTTGCCTTCGCGTCCTCGATATATGTGCGATCAAACATAGCCTTGACTCCACTAAGTTAGGGGGTAAGGTGGGGAAACGTATAAAAAGTTTGGCTGAACCAGAAACGAATTAGCATTTACAGGAATCAAACAACGAAAAGTATCCAAAACCCCAAATCTAGTACCCTACGCCCCAGTCGGGCCAATTGAAATAGAAATAAAATGATGGCTGTTAATAGGCATACTCCACGCGAAGGTCCATGTTACGGACTTTCTTCGCAACGGATACCAGTGCCTGCAGCCGCTTCTTGCTCAATCGCCTTGTGCCTCGACCCTGTAACACTACACGGGTCTCTGTGCTCCCGTCAGGAAGCCAGATGATGTTTATGGTAACGATGTGCTGGTTCGCGAACAGGTCCTCAAGGAACTTGCGGTCCTTGGTGCCAGACTCGATGACTAGGACACGTTTGTTGAACTTGTCTCCTAGGTTACGGGTCAGCTTCTGCGCCGTGTTGAACTTCGCGCTATCGCCTTTCCCCACCACGAGGACAAGGAACCCACCTGCATCCAAGACGTTGTCAAGCTTTACCTTCTGAAGGAACTGGTTCTGGTTTTCCCAGCCCAGCAGAAGCTTGGCGACCTCGATGTACTTGTCGCTGACCTCGCCTGACTCTATCTTGGCTTGGCACTTTGAGCAGAGCATCCCGCTCTTGAGACAGAACTCACATAGCTGTATCTGCAATCTTAGGGGTCCTCCGGCGCGTCGGAGGTGTCAATTTAGGCTCTACTCCGTATTAAACTTAAGCCTTGACGGTGATGTCAATGGTGCTTACGTTGCTGGTGCCCCTTTCCTCGGATTGCATCTGCTCGGTGCTTATCTGGATATTAACGATCTGCGCGTTGGGCATGAACCTGTTCTTGAGAACCTCCACTACATCAACTGCGCGGCTGATGCTTCGGCCTCTCGCCTTCACGCTGATCTCTTCGTGACCGCTCTTGAATAATGTCATGCACGCTAGAACGTAATTGAGGACGGGTTTCCTGCCAATGAAAACGGTGTTAGATCTCTCCAATTTGACTCCTCTAGGTATATTTTTTACGCTGGTGCTAAAATAAGCAGAGCTACGAGTTAAAAGCATTTTCCTTTTAAATAAATAAACTCAACATCGAATAATATCAGTCATTATTACCAAAAAGAAGGGAAAAACAATGAAAAACCAGTAAAACACGTTATTACGAATAAACAGGCGTAATTTATATTCCTGTAATACTCGCTATCTCGTCAGCGACACTTTTTACTACATAGTGAACACGCCACACTTACCGACCTTTCAACCCCTCGGATTTGGCCTGAATACATTGCATAGCTTTGTAGAGGAGCATATCAATCAAGGATTACAGGGTTCGCGCCCTCACCCAACACGTCCAGTTTCCAATCTTCGGTGGCTCCTCCTCCTTTCTTCACCAGAACAAATCACTCGTTTTCTGCTCTGAATCTGCCCCAAATAAAGGGTTGCCAACTGCTTTTATGGCTCCACGGTGAATCAGTGGGTATGGAGCCTAAGGACCGGGCGATGGAAGTCATGAAGCGCCTCGAAGCCCAGTATCCCCACGTCGATGGCACTGTGCTGAACTTTGAGACACCCCTCGACCTACTCATAGCCACCATTCTCAGCGCCCAGAGCACCGACCAGCAGATCAACAAGGTAACCCAAAAACTCTTCAAAAAGTACAGGACAGCAGCCGACTACGCGTATGCTTCCAGCGACGAGTTAAAGAACGATATCAGGAGCTCAGGTTTCTTCAACAGGAAAGCTGACGCCATCCAGGCTTCAACTAAGGTGATTGCAGAGGAGTATGACGGAGTCGTCCCTGACACCATGGAGAAGCTCATCAAGCTCAAAGGCGTCGCACGTAAGACCGCCAACATCGTCCTCAGCGGCGCTTACGGCAAGGTCGAGGGCATCGCGGTGGACACCCACGTGTTCAGGCTCAGCAAGCTCCTAGGACTCACACAACAGAAAACAAACCGGGATAAGATAGAGCAGGACCTCATGACGTTAATTCCGAGGAAAAAATGGTTCGCAGCAAACTACTTACTGATCAGTCATGGCCGCGCCATCTGCAACGCAAAAAAGCCTGACTGTGAGAACTGTGTCCTGAGCGACCTCTGTCCCTCAGCTTTCACGTTCCCGCATAACAAAAAGTAGGTCACTTTTCTGCGTAGAGTTTCTTGTAAACCTTCGCCTTCGAGAGAGTGCGCTCATGTTCTTTCTTCATGTACTCGATCTCCCTTTCCTTGCACTCCCGCACAGGCTTTGCGGGCATACCAAGCGCAAGCATGTTGTCAGGTATCTCAGTCCTCGGGGAGACAAGTGCCCCTGAACCGATGATACTACCCTTACCGATCACCGCCCTGTCGAGCACAACACCGTTGATACCTATTATGCTACCATCTCCAATGGTCGCTCCGTGAACCGTGCCACCGTGACTGATGATAACATCTTCTCCTATATCCACAGGGTTCCCTGTGG
>JAOZHP010000135.1 GCA_026014815.1 Candidatus Bathyarchaeota archaeon | reverse complement strand
TGAAGTAGATGTCCGAATGATCGACGCGAATACGGTGGAGTATAAAATACTCACAACAGGGATGATGCCTGAAGCAATTGAACTTAAAACTCTCATCTGGTCGTACCTTAGTCCGCCCGTGAAGTCGCTTGAGATCACAAACGTCGAGGTCGTCGAGCGAGGCTTCATCACCAATCGATACCTCGTCACTGTGCGAGGTGACGTAAAGGGTCTGCCGATGGTCCGTGGTAAAGGCCCGATCCGCAGATGGAGACGAAGGATAGGACGACTGATCCCTGAGCCGGAGGGATAGCCCACGTTATCCTCCAGAGCAACCTTTCCACTTTTGAATAACGTCTTCCGTAGGGTGAATCATCGCGTTTCAAAGGTTAACCCGATCTCCGTCGACGCCAGCCTGCGAGGTCCCTCGTTAAATGACACGCTCAATGTCGACCTTCATTTCGATATCACCGAGCGGAGGACCGGGCACGGGGTGCCCCTCGCCCCGTACGACATGTATCTGAATGGCACTGAGCTGACCTCAGGCAGATGTGACGCAAAAGGCCACCATGTTGAATCCCTGTCCCTCCCCACGCATCGAAACAAGATAGACGTCTACTATGACAGGAGGAGGCTCGTCGCCGCCTCCTACGCCATCGACGCGAACTGGGATAACTTCAAAGGCAAAACGATTGATGAGTCCGTTTGGACGCCCATAAAGTCCGTGAGTCTAACTGGTGGGCACTCGAAACTATTTCAGGATGAAAGGATATTTTTCGACTGCTATCACGCCGGGTGGGGCGCCGGGATCCGCCTGAACGAGCCGGTAAATATCGCCGGTGGCTCCGTGTCGGTCAAACTAAAATCCAGTGGCTACACGGTGTCTGAGATAGGCATACTTCCGGCTTATCGATCCGTGTTCATAGCCCCCGGAACCGGGGACGGCTACGTCATAGGCCTCTGGGAGCTAGGTGTCAACAAGTTCCACATATACCGTGGCCCCGGTGGTCCCGTGCTGTCCAAGCCTGGCTTCGTCGGCAACCCCGAAACTGTCAAATTCACGCTCGACGATGACAACGTGGTTCACATATTCGAGCAAGGCATCGAGGTTTTCTCGGAGCCGTACCCGTATGACACCACGCTTTGCAATATCTACCTGAGTGGTATGTCTTGGTACTGGCTTGGTGGCGGTATCTCTTGGGCAGATGACTTCGTGTACGTGAGTGGTTGAAATGAGCTTTCATAGACAAGAGGAACCTGGCGTAGCCCAGATGAACGTGGTCGATTACTACAACTGGTGGAAGCAGCTCCTGATCGGGGTCTCAGGCGTGACCCTGCGATGGGTTATCCCGAACCGCAAATTCATCGTCCACGATAAGATCAATAATTGGATCTTCTCGTTCTCTGGGCTGACCATCGGCAAGAGGACGCTCCAGCACCCTGTGCTGATACCGGCGCTGATAGGCGATTAGAGGTGTCTGACGCACCCCCACGGATAATCGCTGAAGCCACATCAAACCGAGTCCGCTCGGGTGAGTGGATAGGAGTGCACGGCTCGGTCTACTCTGGAGACCGAAAACTCAGGACGGCCGAGGTCTGGCTCCTGATAAATGACAGATACGTGAAGTGCATCCCCCAGACCTCTTGGCACAGCCGGTTCTGGTTCCACGTGAGGCTCGGCGCAGGGACGTACGCCCTGAAAGTCGAGGGCTACAAGATAATGGCGGAGTTCACGCATAAGACCGGAGAACGGAGAGAGATCCGCATCAAGAAGGAGTACAAGGTCACGAGCCCCCCCATGGGGGTTATTTCAGCCCCGAGGATAATCAACCCGAAGAGGCTCCTCCCGTTCACGTACGAGGTCGAGAACTGGAGGAGGATCACCCTGAGTGAGGCTATCGAACTGTCCTGTAAGGCCGCGGAGATCATAGTCAGGGAGTACCCCGACACCTCAACCGTCCGTCTTGTGGGTGGGACCGTTCAACGGGGATGGACCCGAAGAGATATCGATCTCCTGGTTGACTCGAGGGAGTTGCTGAGAGAGGGGGGCCCCGCCGTTCCTGGGTGGCCCTCAGCGGTAAAGTCGATACGCCTCGAAGGCGAAATCGAGAAGGCTATCGCCTA
>JAOZHP010000134.1 GCA_026014815.1 Candidatus Bathyarchaeota archaeon | reverse complement strand
TTAAAGTATCATCAACTCCACGCATCGGGGCATATGAGCGCCAAGGAGCTTGGGGAAGCCGTGAACAGGGTCAAACCAAAGACACTTGTGCCGGTTCACTCAGAGCAGCCCGAGCTATTCAAAAAATACTATGACTCGCTGATACTCCCTGAGCTAAAGAAGGAGATAAAGGTCTAGCCAAAGAACACGCCTAGGCTTGTCTGCTTGGGTTTACCTATCAACTCGTCGAAGCTCATGTCGAGGGCGTCTAGGAGCTGCTCGAAGGTGCTCTCCAGGTATCCTTCATACTTTTTCACGTCAACGTCCCTGGGCTTGGCTATGATGGATGGAAGCACATTTTTCTTGGTGACCACGTATTTGATGATGTCACCCTCCGCGATATCGTGACCCATCTCCACCAGCATCCGTGCAGCCTTTACGTGCTGCGGATTCGTGTCATATGCTTTCAGGGGTTTTCCTAGCTGCATCTGGAACGCTACCTCGTCGATCTTGAAGTCACGTTCCTTGATCCTTGTATGTACCTCGGCGACGAGGCCCTTGATGTCCTCTTTGGCTTGGTCGAAGTCGTCAACCGTCATGACGTTGCTGAGTATGGCTGTTAACTCGTCGAACGCGGCCTTCAAGATTGGCGGAATATGCCGTTTCTTACCTGTCAGCCCCTTGATGTCCATACGACCATCCTTGTAGACGCCCAGATAGTTCTTCTTACGTGCGCTGAAGATGGCGTACCTATATGTTTTCTCGACTTCAAGGTCGATGCCAAGCGCCTCATCAGCCCACTTGACTAACTCGTCTGTCTGCTCCTTGGAGGGATGATTCAGGAAAACGCTGTCAGTGTCACCGTACAGCACCTCGATGCCCAGCTCCTCGGACTTTTTTCCTGCCTCCTCCAGGGCGAATCTACCCACAGCGGCGGTACTCTCAGCGAGAGGTGGACAGTACAATGGGAAGCTCTCAGCCCCGAACACGCCATACGAGGCGTTAAGGAACACTTTGAGGGCCTGCTGAACCACGTTATAGTACTGGCGTTGGTCATCCGTGAGGCTCATATCCTTGCTTCGTGGCTTATACCAGAGAACACGCAGATCCTTGAGACTGCCTATGGTAGTGCTAGTCATCCCATGCTTCTTGGTGCAGACCCAGTGCTGTGTCCCCGGGACAAGGTTACTTTTACACTCGTCATGAGCACATTGAAGCGTGTCGTAGCTCAGGTTCCAATTCCTGATTGCCGAGGGGTAGAGGCTAGCAAAGTCAACGACGGTGACATCGAAGTGGATGCCAGGCTTGGGTTCCATGACGATGGCGCCCTGATACTTCTTGCCCTTGATCACTGCCTCCGTTGTGCTGCCGCCCTTAGCGAGAATAATATCCTTGGTGTTGGGTATGAGCCAGCCTTGCTGCCTATGATCCCACTCCATCAGGGCTAGGATCCATCTGCTGACGCCCATACGAGAGACATCCTCCATGATACTCTTACTTATCCGGCACAGCAGTACGATGAGATCCATCACCAAGTCGTCACCGAAATGCGTGAGTTGATACGTGATGTATGTGTCCTGCATACAGTAGTCTCCAAGTTCCTTGAGAGAGAGTTCCCCTATGTTCTCTACCTGGATCTTACCTTGGTTGAGTATGCTACTGCTGATCTGATCCAGGTTATGCTCTCTGTACACGTTGCCGAACGCGTATCCTTGGATGCTTCTGTTTCTGAAGAATTGGTAAAGGTCTACGTGGACACTGTTGGTGAGGAACGCGAACCTCCTGCCCAACGTGATAGGGTTCTCGCTGTCAGGGATACCGAGGTTCCTCGCCCTGTTCCTGAGGAACTTGAGGTCAAAGTCGTCACCGTTGAATGTTAGCACAACGGGATATCCGTCAAGAATCCTGAAGGTTTCCCTTATTATGTTCCGTTCATTCTCGTAGACAGTCACCTCGTCGGCTCCATCGATGTCAGGTGTCTCCTCTGAGAACCCTGAGTCGTTGAGGAGAATCACTTTTCTGAGTCCATCTGAGCCTGCGAAAGCCACGGCGGTTATGGGTTCCTTGGCCTCGTCTGCGCTTGGCATCCTGTTTGGGACAGATGTCCTTACCTCGATGTCAACGGCGACACGCCTTATCTCTGGGACCGGGTTCTGCAGTAACTTCGCCCACTCACGCATTGGCTCCCTGAGGTGATCCTCGGTGTGAGATAGTATCTCGTCGAACTCGTTGGCGACCTGAGAAGGAATACTCCAGTCACCCTTCACCAGATTACCGTTGACCACCTTGTATGGCATCCCGGGGACCAGCCCCTGGTCGTAGATGTAGCAGCTGGTGTACCTGATTCGGTTCTCCCAGCTCTCATCAAGGCTATTCCTGATGCTGCCTCCTCCGCCTCCTATGCTGAGGGGATCCGAGGCAACAACCTTGGTTACGGGTATCTCCTCATCCGCGAGGGCGTCGTATTTGATGATTGTCTCGAAGTGCTTGAAGCCCGAGTGCTTCATCACACGTTGATTTTCCCGCAGCTCGTCGGGGGAATCCTTTGAGATTAAGTATGGTAGGTGGCCAGTATTGTCGTACCAGAGGTATATCTCCTGTGACTCCGGTTCATAGAGCCTTAGGTAAGCCTTCTTCTGGTCACCGTCGTACCCGGCGCTCAGCAGGTAGCTTGCCTTCAGGTTGCTCGGGGCGAGTCTACCCTTAGGCGTGTATGCCTCGTCTTTGTTACTGCTCATGACCACTAATCCGGGTTAGATACCGAGTGGCGAGATATAATTGTACGCAGTACCCCGATCGTAAAGTTTTTAGTCCCCTGAAAAAGCTTTGACGGATTCCAAGACTCATTTCTTGGATGTAATATGGCTATATAATGTTTCCATGACGATATATGCAGCGGTTATAGCGGTCACACCGGTGTCATAGTGCGGATAGACCTCGTTCAAGTCGAACCCAACGAGTTTCTCATTCACGGATAATGATACCAAGTCCATTAGCTGGGCCGTAGACAGCCCCTCAGGGTGAAGGTTACCCACCGCAGGAGCATAAGAAGGGTCCAGTACATCCATGTCGATGCTGAGATACGTCCTCTTAGACTTCTTAAGGAGCTTACTCAGCGTACTTGTTGACCAGTCTTCCTTGATTACCTGCTGTGCGGTAACATAGCATAGGTCCTCGTATGAGTCTGCGTACTCTGTTTCCTCAGCTGATAACGCTCTTGCCCCGATAACGATGGCCTTGAATCCCAGTTCCTCGAATCCTCGTCTCAGGTACGTAGCGTGGCACAGCTTCTCGCCGAACAACTCGTTGCGGAGGTCTAAGTGAGCGTCGTACACGACAACAAGGTCAGGTTTGAGTGCTCTGAGGGCTCCGAGTGTGATTGTGTGCTCTCCTCCCAGCATCACAGGGAACGAGTCCATGCTTTCTATGGTTTCCTCGATTTCTTTGAGCGCTGTCTCAACGTCTGGGCACTCCATGTCCCCGATATCAGCGAGATGGATGTCACCCCAATCTAGACCTGTTCTCGCGCTGAGTGTGTCTAGGTAGGTGCTTTCCTGCCTGATGGCGTTGGGCCCAAACCTTGTTCCGCTGCGGTTACTCCCTGTCTTGTCGAGTGGAGCTGAGAATAATACATAATCCATTCCTTCCGGATCTATTCCCTTGTCTAGGAATGGCTGGAAAGTTGGATTAGTAGGCATGGCGTTACTCGACTACGACCTGATCGACGCTGTGAATTACAGCGCCCTGCTTGGCCATATGAGTTCTGAGTTCTTCATAGTCGATGTGTTCTGCATCGACTGTGATCCTTAGACTCTCAGTTTTTTCATCCATCTCTACTACTGAGACATCTATTCTTGTTAATCCGTTCAGCTCACCTAAGAAAGTGGCGAACTCGGGTAATGGGGGTTGGTGTGGCTTCAATACATCCAGAACCATGTGTATAATTCGTGGTTTCTCCAAACTTTTTCACATATCCTTCAGACTTCTCTGCTAGATATTCAGGATATTAAAAGAGGACTCGCTTTTAAAATAAATGGATAGTAGGCGTTACCTACACCCTAAACAATCAATTTAACCTGTTCACTGAACTTTCCCCAAGAGAAACTCAGAGAGATCGAATACCTTGAAGCTTGGTCTGGTCTCCCTTGCTGCATTCCTCATGTTTAAGACGCAGGTGGGACACCCAGTTATCACTCCATCCACGCCACTCGGGAACGTCTCATAGATCTTCTGGTGAGAAACCTTCACAGTAAGGTCTTCATTGTACATCCAGAGGCCACCTCCCGCGCCACAGCATATTGTGTGCTGTCTAGTAAGGCTGGGTTCCACGAGGTTGAGACCCGGAATGGCTCCAAGAACGTTACGTGGAGGCTCATATACATGACAATGCCTCCCAAGATCACATGGATCATGCCACACATAATCGCCCTTCATCTCTTTGAAACTCAACTTACCTTCCTTCAGTAAGTTCTCATACAGCTGCGACGTGTGAAAGACATTGAACCCTGGTTGAACTCCGAGGTAAGGGTAGACTCTTTTGAACGCGTAGTAACACCCAGCGCAGCTGGTGACCAGAGTCTCAGGGTTCCCTGCCCCAAGCACCCTTATCATCTCATCGGCGTTTCTTGTCGCCTCGTCCCAGAACCCCATGAGATATAGAATGAGTCCGCAGCACCTCTCATTTTCACCTAGAAGACCAAAGTCTACCTCCGCGGTATCCAAGATATGTGCTGTCGCCTCCACTGCCTCAGGAAGCCTGTAGCTTGTTGTACATCCTGGCCAGTAGATGACCTTGTTATGTTTGAACGCGAACTTTTCAGCTGTGTCTTCGTACCAGAGAGCCCGGTCCTCGGCGGGCAACGCCATAGGGTTTCCCTCATCCAGCACGTTCCCTAGTAACTGTTTGCAGTTTCTAGGCGCTGACCCTGATCGGATAATCTGGTTCCGTGTCTTGATGATGGCGTTGTTTATCTCAAGGTTACCCGTTGAGAGCTGGTCGTAGCACTGGCCACACGCCGTGCAGTTATATATGGAGTCGATGAGACGAGGAGAGACTGCGATCTCCTCACTGAACAAACCCCTAGATAAGATCAGTCTTCCCTTCGATGAGTAAGTCTCAACACCGTCGAAAAACCTCTGAACAACGCAGTATCCGGTGTTACTGTCAGGTCGCTCACCGAGCCTGTACCCATCTATGGATTGAACAAACGCTGTAGCCCATTGGGATAGGGATTGCCTCTCCTTCAGGATACTTCGATGCCCCTGCTCAGCTTCCTCTAGTTCTTTTATTCTCTTCTCCAGTTCATCAATGCTCAATGAATTCCTTGAATCAACCAGTAGGAAAGGTGCGTCAACAGGTGCAGAGTTCAACTCATCTGTGTTTATGACCGAAACCTCGTTTTCACCAAGTAAAAGATGCAGGCTTTCTAGCTCATCTGGGTCAAGCCGTAGGACCGCGATGGGCTCAGCCGTTCGCTCAATGCCGAACTCTCTTGTATGAGAGTAGACGTAGAGGTCCTCAGGCTCACGGAGAACCCTCTCTTCGCCGTAACGTTTAACGAGGCTCTGTAAAAGAGCGGTTGTATCGCCGTTGTTAGTCAAGAAGGCTCAGAAATGTATTCATAGTTTGATCTTATATCATCCTCGACGAAAAAAAGGTTGAATCATAGAAAATCCCTCCACGAGAGCCATAGAAAGTATTTAGAATAAATATCATACCTATATTGTGGAGATTTTATGGTTTATGGTTGGGCTGGGAAGACCCTTCAAGTGGACCTTTCTACAGGGAAGATAACCACTGCACCGTGGGATAGCGATGCAAAGAGGTTCCTCGGAGGTAGGGGTGGAAACTCCTGGCTATTCTGGAAACACAGTAAAGCAAATCAGAGTCCTTATGACCCAGAGGCTCCTGTCATCCTCGGCGCAGGGGCTCTTGCAGGCACAGGGCTCATAGGCACCTCACGGATGGAGGTAACGGTGGTCTCTGCTGCAAAGACAGAGTCACATTCCCTCGGCAACGTAGGGATGGGCAGTATGTGGGCTCCTGAGCTAAAATTCGCTGGCTATGACAACATAGTAATCAAGGGCAAGTCAGAGACCCCGGTTTACCTCAACATCTACAACGATGATGTAGAGATCAGGGACGCCTCGATAGTCTGGGGTAAAGGAACCTTCGACACCGAGACTCTGCTTAAGGAAGATATAGACGATGAAGAGGCTCAGGTCGCATCAATAGGCCCAGCGGGAGAGAACCTTGCCGTGCAGGCCACGGTTGAGCACGGCTACAGGAGCGGTACACCGGTGGGTTCCTCGATGGGCTCCAAGAAGCTTAAGGCAGTCGTTGTGAGAGGCACCGGAGCAGTCAACGTACACGACCCTGAGAAGATCCTTGAACTAAACAGGGAGCTAGTGAAGATCGTCAAAGACACAAAAAAGAGGCAAGGCGTAGCCAGCATCGTACGAAACGAGGGAAAAGACGCGTACCTACAGGGCTTCCTAGTGGGTGATGCCGGCGTTGTCGGAAACTATGAGAGCCACGCGTGGAGGGATCGCCAAGACGTCAAGAAAGAGTACGAGGAAAATTACCTCGGCGAGTACTTTGTTAAGAACATTGGGTGCTTCGGGTGCCCGTTCCCATGTCAACCTCTCTTCGATATTCCTGAGGTGGGTGCAAACATCTGGAGATGCTACCCCACCTACTGGCCTTGGAAGCTATGGATGACTGACCTAAGCGCCGCCTTCAAGGGCACACGAATGATGTCTGACCTCGGGATGGACAACAAGGAGATAGCCACCATCGTGTCATGGCTCATGCATCTATACGAGATGGGGATAGTTACAGCAAAAGACTTGGACGGCGTCTCATTTGAACGTGGAAACCCTGATGCACTCTACGAGACAGCTAGAAAGATAGCGTACAGGGAGGGTTACGGTAACGTCGTAGCGGAGGGCCCAATCGCGTTAGCTGAGAAGCTGGGAAAGAAGGCCATGGACTACCTGTACCACAACCAGGGCTTAACTATGAGAACCTTCGAGTTCCGAGCCGAGCCAGGGACCGCTCTCGGAGAAGCCATCTCCGCGAGGGGAAACAGCCTCAGAGCCACCACGTACCACGTGGTGCTGTGGGATAAGCCAGCCAAGGACGAGTACGAGGGAGTAGACCCCCAGGAAAGTGCTGACACATACGCGTGGTCCAAGAAGATGTTCGGCACCGAGAAGGCGATCATGGCCACCGAGTACGAGGGAAAACCTGCGGCGCTCATCTATGAGATGAACGGCGCGGCCGTCGCTGACTCGTTGGGCTACTGCGTCAGCATGATCAGACCTGGACGTGTGGGAGCACCGGGCTCCCAGTTCGGTGACACATCGTACCAGTTCGCAGCTGAGAGATACACAGCAGCCATGGGCATACCAATAGACGAAGCCGGCCTCTTCGAAGCAGCCGAGAGGGTATGCAACATCGAGAGAGCTATAGTGGTGCGTGACGGACGTACCAGAGCCACCGACTCGTTGCCAGAGTTCTTCTTCGAGGCCACTGTCCTCGACGGTCCCCAGAAGGGTAAGAGACTGGACAGGAAGCTGTTCGAGAAGATGAAGGACGAGTACTACAGTCTCAGGGGATGGAGCCCGGAGACAGGGCTCCAGAAGGAGAGCACCCTCAAGAAACTGGGCATGAGCGACGTAGCTAAGGAGCTGAAGAAGATGAAGAAACTGGCAAAGAAGAAGGAGGGATGATGCATGGAAAAAGTACTACAAGTTGACATGGAGAAATGCGTGGGCTGCCACACATGTGAAGTCGCTTGCTCCCTAAAGCACACGGGTCGGGTTCACCCCGCTAGGTCCCGCATAAAGGTCATTAGCTACGAGAAACGGGGCGAGTATCACAACTACATCCCCATGGTTTGTCAGCAGTGTAGCACACCGCTCTGCATGGAGGCTTGCCCCACCAACGCCATCTCAAAAAACGAGTATGGAGCCATGGTAGTCGATGACCAAGCCTGCGTAGGTTGCAGGGTCTGCAGCATGATCTGCCCCATCGGAGGCGTCAGCATCGACCCGGTCACCAACGTGGCGTTCAAATGCGATCTGTGTGATGGCGACCCTGAGTGTGTCAAGTACTGCGACGTCGAGGCAATCACATATGTACCCCTCGACAAGCTGGACGTGAGCATGAAGAGGGCAAAAGCCGAGAAACTCTCAGAGCTATTCACCCTGATGCAATCCCTCAGATGAGGCATAACCCAATTTTTTCCTTTTATTCCTTTATTCGATGCGAGTGAGTGTAAACCTTCAGGTTTCCTTGGCTGAACGATGTTAACGTGACTCCACCGGCCTCCGCTAACCGGATACCTGAGATCAAAGGCACTGTCATCGAAGTGATCACCGGGATTCCGCTGCTGCACGCCTTCTGCACCATCTCTCCTGACTGGCGTCCTGTGCTAAGGAGAATACAGTCACCAAGGTCACCGCCCTGGAGCGTATGATAGCCGATGACCTTATCGACGGCGTTGTGTCTGCCTACGTCCTCGGCTAACGCTAGGGTCTCTCCTTCTTTGCTGCACAGCATCGCCGCGTGGGTCCCCCTGGTTCTCGTGTGGACGCCGCTCATCTTGTTCAATGTGGTTATCATCTGTTTGAGTTGCCTTGCTCTCACTGTGAGACGAGACGTGACCTTAGGTAGCGTTGATATGGCTCGATTTGTTTGGGGACTGGAAGCGCACGCCGTTACTATGAGATTCATCATGTTTACCGAGGCTTCACGCAGGTCAACCTCCTTTGCGAGCTCGACCATGACGTTGTTGCCTTTTAACTCGATGTTCTTTATCTCGTCAACGGACTCGATGATACCACCGGTAAGGAGGTATCCCACCGCGAGCTCTCTCTGCATCTCAGGTGTGGAGATGAGGGTCACCTGGTACTCATCGTTGACGTAGATACATACAGGCTCATCGAGGGCGAGCTCCTCGTCTACAAGACTAGACACCTGCTTCTCCCCTAGGCTGATGTACCGTATGCGTTTCTTCTCAGTAACCATCAATGATCACTTGTATGCTTATTCTAAATTAGGCTTCGTAGGCCCAGTCACTTTCAGCTATCGTTTGGAGTACCTTCATCTCCAATATCTCCTCAGGGTGAGCGGTCAACAAGTCCCGGGGTCACTGACTTGCCTTCCAGATCGATGACCTCGGTGTTTGGGTCCACGTGTTTCTTGATCTCCATGTCTGTGCCCAAGGCGAGAATGCGTTTTCCTTTTATTGCATCGGCTTCTCTGACGCTGTTCTCTGGGTCAACTGTGATTATCTTGCCGTTGAATAGTGCCTTGTCCGCGTGCATCTACTCACCGTACTTGTCCTTGATCTCACGCCACCTGAAGCAGTGGGTCTGGTGGTCGTTCACCATTCCAATGCTTTGCATATAGGCGTACATGATGGTGGGGCCAACGAAGCTGAACCCACGCTTCTTCAGGTCCTTGCTTATCGCCTTTGACAGCTCTGTCTCGGCGGGTACCTCGCTCCAGCTCTTGTACTCGTTCATCTTGGGCTTGTTGTCCACCCAGCCCCAGATGTATTTGTCAAAGCTGCCGAACTCTTCCTGTATCTTGAGGAACGCCTTAGCGTTCTTCACCGCAGACTTGACCTTCAGCTTGTTGCGTATTATCCCGGAGTTGAGGCGGATGTCCTCCATCTTCTCCTCCGTGTACTCGGCAACTTTGACTGGATCAAAATCACTGAACGCTTTTCTGTAAGAGTCCCTTCTCAGGAGTACAGTACGCCAACTTAGCCCAGCCTGAGCGCCTTCAAGAACCAGTAACCCGTAATGCTCGTTGTCGTCGTGGAGGGGCACACCCCACTCCTCGTCATGGTACTGCCTCATAAAGTCCTCTTTGTCGCCCCAGCACCTTATCTTGCCGTCAGAACTTGCCATACAATGGGTAGTAGGGTCTTGCTAAAAGTGTGTTACGCGTCCCATCAGCTATTAAACCCGACACCTACAATCAACATGAGGTCGAGGCTACCATTGACCTGTATGAACAGGATTCTGGTTACTCGTCATAAATGATAGTAAATAGGGTACCGTGCATTAACTGTAGCTTCAGCTAATAGTATCGGATTGCATAAGTTTTATTAACCATGACCGTGGTTTGGCTGGTGAGTGTCCAAA
The DNA here is from genome assembly GCA_026014815.1 of Candidatus Bathyarchaeota archaeon. Classification (GTDB taxonomy): domain Archaea; phylum Thermoproteota; class Bathyarchaeia; order TCS64; family TCS64; genus RBG-16-57-9. The sequence continues at coordinate 14,641 of JAOZHP010000134.1, read as the reverse complement.
CACAGATGAGTGAACATTCGACACATGTTTTATGTGGCACACGTGCCACGGAGAGTGCATAAAGGGTGGCTGATTCTGCCTCTGACGAGGACCAACAAAACGGATTTGAAAAAATCCAGTTCAACATCAGAAACACCTTAGGCAACATCGGCACCTACTTGAAGGTAACCGGCGCCCAGAAGATCATAAGGCGGTACTTCGCCATGAACGCTTTCGACGGCGCCATGACAAGCCTCGGCGTCGTGATCGGCGCATATTTGACCAATATAAGCAACCCCAAGAGCATTATCGGTGTAATCCTCACAAGCGGCGTTGCCATGATGGTCTCCGGGTTCAGCGGCACCTACATGACAGAGAGCGCCGAGCGAAGCCACAGCCTAAACGAGCTGGAAGACGCCATGCTGGTAGACCTAGACGACACCATCTACGGTCGAGCCAGCAGGTTCGTGAGCATCTACGCGGCGCTGGTGGACGGCTCAGCCCCGTTCCTCGCCTCTATTCCCACGCTGATACCATTCCTCCTAGTCCCAACGCTACTGGACAGTGTAACAGCGTACTTCGCCTCAATGGTAGCCAGTCTCTTGACCCTCTTCACGCTGGGTGTCTATCTGGGTAGGATCAGCGGCGAGAACATCATGTACAGCGGCCTGAAGATGGTGGTCTCAGGGATCGCTGTCGCGGTGATAGCACTGCTACTAAACGCCCACTAGAAAGATGTGTTAACTACTGTAATAGTAGCGGCCAGACTTTTTCTGTTGTTTATCCAGCCTGCTCTCAGGCTTGTTGACTCTGGGACGCTTGGTGTCGCCGTCGCGTCTGAATGTGACCTCCATCTCCTTTAGGAAGGTGTTCATGCCTTCCTCCAGACTCATAGGATCCCCGGCGTGGCCATACACGCCTGACTCGCCGGTGAAAACCATGATCTTATCGGCTATGAAGTCCTGGGTCACGATGTCGTGCTCTACAACAAACGCCGTGACGCCCCTCATTTTGGTGATGCGTCTGATCGCCTTGGCTACTGCCAGTCGCTCCTCGACGTCGAGGTACGCGCTTGGCTCGTCCAAAAGGTAGATATCCGCGTCCCGGCTAAGGCACTCGGCGATGGCTAATCGCTGCAGCTCTCCTCCGCTCAACACCTCGATGTCCCTGTCGAGCATACGTTTAACGTGTAATGGCTCGATGACCTCGGCCTTGTACCAGTTCTCAAGGTACTTTGTACCGGCGGCTGCCCTGAGTATGTCCTCGGCGGTGCCCTTGACGTCGCTGGTAATGTATTGAGGTTTGTAGCTTGCCTTGATGTTGGGGTTGGTGACGCCTCCCATGGTAGGCTCCTCGACGCCTGCAAGCATCTTGACGAAAGTGGTCTTGCCGATGCCGTTCATTCCGAGGATGCCCACGACCTCGCCAATTCCTATCTTGCCTTCCTCGACCTCAAGCTTGAAGTCGCCAAAGTCTTTTACCAGCTTACTCCATCCCAGAAGTGATCTGGCTCGTTTCTGCTGCTCCATGGGAGGCTTTTCGTGGAACACGATTGGTGTCTGCCTGAATCTAACGTTTTCGTCAGGGATGAAGCCGTTGATGTAGATGTTGATGCCCTCACGGACAGTGTGAATATTGGAAACGATGCCGTAGACGTCGGGCTCACCGTAGAGAATGAAGATTTCGTCGCTCATGTAATCCAATACAGCTAGGTCGTGCTCCGCTACGACAACCATCTTGTCGTCCCCTGCAAGGTTCCTGATGATGCGTGCTGCTCGTGTACGCTGGTAGATATCAAGGAAGCTGCTAGGCTCGTCGAGGAGATAGATGGGTGCCTCACGGATGATCGCTGTGCCTATTGCTACCCTCTGCAGTTCTCCTCCGCTGAGGACCCCAAGGTCTCTATCGAGAAGATGCCTGAGCTCAAGGTCGTCGATGATCTCCTCAAGTACGTTTCGCTCATCCAGCTGCTCAAGAAGTTCTCCCACCTTGCCCTTAACCACCTTGGGTATCTTGTCAACGTACTGGGGCTTGTGAACAGCCTTGAAGCCACCACCGTAGACTCCTTTGAAGTACTCGTGCATAGGCTTGCCAACATAATGCTCAGTGACCTCCTCCTTGGTGGGAGGGTCATCGAACTTGCCTAGGTTAGGCACTAGTTCACCTGCTAGAATCCTAAGCAGCGTGGACTTACCAATCGCGTTACGGCCCAGTAAGCCGACGACGCTGCCTTGTCTGGGGGTGGGCATCCTGTAGAGGGTGAACGCGTTGGGGCCGAACCTGTGGAGGTGATCAGACTCCAGCTCGTCGGGCAGGTTGACTATGCGTAGCGCGTCGAAGGGGCATTTACGTACGCAGATGCCGCAGCCGCTGCAGATGAACTCGCTGACGTAGGGTTTATCGTCGTCCTCCATCCTGATGGCTTCTCTGCGTGTCCTGACCATTGGGCAGAACCTTATGCACACATGGTCACACTTGTCTGACCTGCAGCGCTCCTTGTCAACGACGGCTACACGCATCTCTCGCACCTATTCGCGTTTAATCCAACATACCGTTATTTAAGGAAATAGAAAACAGGTCAAACCCGTTCAAGAAGATAGACCACAGGCCGTAAGCCGTCAGTGCAGCAGACTACCTGTTTGGTTGGCTCCTCCATCCATGGATAGCTGCCGCCGAACAAGAGTACCTTGACTGCGCTGTTGATGCTGTTCCACGCCCAGTGGCAGATACCCTCAGGCATCACCATATCTGGGCCGACAACGTACTCCTTGCCCTCTTCCTCTATCTCACATGGAGGCAGAGGCTTACTCCGTTTTATCGGACTCTCAGGGAAATACTCCTGTGGGTCAGTGACCTTGATAACCTTGATCTTAACTTTCGGTTCAGACCTGGGTACAGAATATGTTGTAAAAAGAAAAGAGTATCCAGATTAGGGTACTTTTCTGAGCTTGCCACTATCTGGAGCGATGGCGCGTGTGAGGACGTCCTCCACAAGTCCACGGTTTCCGATGGGGTCAAACATAGCCTCAACGAGCTTCTCGTTGTCCAACCCGTTGACGATATCACAAGCCACGTCCAGACTGTTCATGCTCAGCACCAGTGCTCGCTCCACTGGCATCCGCTCAGGATTAATGTCGATACCATAGTACCCATCATAACCGTACATCTTGAACACAAGCAGCGTCGCAAGCATCTGGTCATACCCCAAGACACCTATGTTCAGGTCCTGATCATAGTTGCCGAGGGGCTGACTGTTCCAGTGACTGTGCATAAGCCTGCCCTCCCTGAGCACCGACGCGAAGGCGTATGCAAGCTCCTCGTGCCCCATCATGACGTGCCCCACCTCTGGGTTCAAGCCCACTAGGGCGTGGCCCTCACTGAGGATAGCCTTGTTCTCCTTTGCTTTGAGTAGTTTCTCGACGTCTCTCGCCATTAGTAACCCGTTGGCTGTGTTTCGCCAGATGTTGTTGCCACGTGGCTCGTATGGCTTGGGCTCCATCGCGATACGGACTCCCGGCACGGCGTCCATTGCCTCTGCGAGTCCCTCCTCGAATCTGGTCCACATGCCATAGAAATCGTGGCCAAAGGGATTCTCGTATCCGTCGATTCCGGGCCATACCACTGCGAACTCGGTGCCCAGCTCCTTGTTGAGCTCAAGCGCCTCGATGGTTCTGTCAATGGCGTGTTTTCGCACCTCCGGATCTGGGTTGCTGAGGCTGCCAAACTCGTATCGACGTTCATAGAACAGGAAAGGGATGGCGGTGATGAGGTTGATGCCCGTCTCTTTCTCCAAGCCCTTGTAGATGTCAAGGTTCTCCCTGTTCACCTCGTTGGGGTAATGTGCCTCCACGCCGAAGCTACCGTCGATATAGCCCTCATCGTACATCCAAGCGATCTTATTGAGTGTATCCTCCATGCTGCCCTTGTCCACGTATGCGTCGTGGAACCGGCTGACACCGGGGTAAAAGTACCACACACCGGCGCTGTACCGGGGTTTAATCGGGTTTGCGTTGAGGTGTCTGAGCATTTCCTCAGGACTCGACTCTTTCTTTTGAGAACGAAGATCCTTCAAGAAGGAACACCGATCAGAGGGTGCCCCGTGAGAATATAGAATTAACCCTACGGTGTGAAAAGGGGGCGGGAGGCTTGGCTTAACTTGTCTTGTTTCCTCTGTAGTAGTCTGTAAGTCTCGACGTTCCCCGCGACTGGCTTGACTCTGCTGGACTCGTCTACCTCCACCAAGTTACCTGTGATTTCACTTATCGTGACCCGGTCACCTTGACTGGCTCGATGGCACCACATTGACTGTAAAGCTGCACCATAAGCGGCACCCTCACTCTCCTTCAAGGTCACTATCTCAGCGTTGAAGACGTCGGCGGCGATCTGTCGCCACGTCTTGTTCCTTGAGCCACCCCCCGTTAACCGGATTTCTGTGGGTTCAACGCCGAGTTCCCTGAGCCTGTTGAGTCCATAGTTGAGACCCATTGTGACGCCCTCCATGGCGCTGCGTGAGATGTGGCCCGGAGTAAAGTTCTGCGGCGTGAGACCGTACAACACTCCCTTTCCGTCGGGCATGTTGGGAGTTCTTTCCCCAGTCAAGTATGGTAATAATATTGCCCCGTCTGAGCCGGGGGGGATGTCCTTGACGAGGCCCTCCATCTCCTCATAGCTGAGTTTGAAAAGCCCCCTCACAAGCTCTGTAGCTACCGTCACGTTCATCGTGCAGACCATGGGGAGCCACGCGTTGGTGCTGTCACAGAAAGCCGCAACCTCCCCCACTGGATCAATCACCGGTGACTCGCTGTACGCGTAGATGGTGCCGCTTGTCCCGAGACTGACCGTTACTTTCCCAGGGCTCGTGTTCCCTGTGCCAATAGCGCCCATCATGTTATCTCCACCTCCAGCAGAAACGATAACGCCTTCACTTAGCCCAAGCTCAACAGATATGTCCTCCTGTACGAATCCTACCGGCTTGTCGCTTGGTTGAAGCACAGGAAGCTTTTCTATGAGTCCTTGGTCGATGGCGGCGATGGCCTCTTTAGACCATTTTCTTGTCTTGATGTCCATGAGGGCGGTGCCTGAGGCGTCGCCGTACTCCATTGACGCAGCGCCAGTGAGGACATAGTCGAGGTAATCATGTGGCAGGAGAACACGGTCGAGTAATGCATAGTTCTCTGGTTCATGTCTCTTCAGCCACAGTATCTTGGGGGCGGTGTACCCGGGAAGGACGCTGTTGCCAATGACATCAACGACTTTGTCGGCTCCGCCAAGCCTCTCCGTGATAATACTACATTCCTCGCTGGTGCTCGTGTCATTCCAGAGTTTCGCTGGCCTGATGACGTTCCCTGACTCGTCGAGGGGAACGAATCCGTGTTGCTGACCTGAGACACCTATAGCCTTGATTAGCTTTGAGTCAACCTTGGAGACCTTGATCGCTTTCTTCATGGTCTCAATCATCGCCTTGGCCCAAGTCTCTGGATGTTGCTCCATGTGGCCAAGAGGGAGTCCTTGTATCAAGCCGTATTCCTTGGTCGATTTACCCAAGACAGTTCCCTCACCATCGATGATCACCGTCTTTGTGCTCTGGGTGCCGCTGTCCACTCCAATATAGTAGTTTTTCATTACCCTGCCTCAAGTCTTTGAGCCGCTCACGGTTTGTGTGGCCCAAAATCTTCGATCCATATTGATTTCCATGTGTATAAAACAGTGTTCAGGGCGCTGAACAACCTAAATACCGTTGAGCCGAGTAATACCCGTTGACCATGACCAGTAAACTTGCTGATCTGGAGCTCCCCGAGTTCGGGTTACCCAAGACAGAGCCAAAGATAGGGCGTGAAACATACCAGACACGCATCGAGAAGCTATGTGAGAAATCCGAGGAGGAGGGTTATCAGGTCATTGTCGTGTATGGTGACAGGGAGCATAACGCCAACCTTGCATACCTCACGGGCTTTGATCCACGTTTCGAGGAATCCATGTTGGTCATGGATATCGCCACGAGGAAAGCAAGCCTTATCATGGGTCATGAGGGTCTCGGCTACTTCCCGATCTCCCCTGTGAAGGAAAGCCTCAAAGCGGTTCTCTACCCAAGCTTCAGTCTCATGGGTCAAGACCGAAGCATGACAAGGCCTCTCAAGGATATCCTCGGGGATGCAGGAATCGAGAACTCGGATATGGTGGGAGTCGTCGGGTGGAAATACTTCACGCCGCGTGAGGCTTCCTCGCCTCAGTACTGGATGGAGGTCCCCTCCTACATCGTTGACACGTTGAGGGAGATGGTGGGCCTAGGCAACGTGAAGAACGCCAACAATATCCTCATGAACCCCGAGGATGGGCTACGTGTCGATAACGAGGCAGACCAGCTGGCATGGTTCGAGTACGCTGCCACCCATACCAGCCAGTCAGTAAGGAACGTCTTATTCAATTTGACTCCCGGCATCACTGAGCACGACGCCGTCAGGCTCATGGAACTACCTGGGATACCTTTCTCGTGTCACCTTATGCTGAGTTCTGGGCCGAGAGCTTTCATGGGGCTACCAAGTCCATCAAGCAGGGTAATCGAGCATGGGGACCCCTTTACTATTGCTTACGGTGTCTGGGGGGCTCTCAACGCCAGGGCTGGCTGGGTCGTCGAGGACGAGTCCAAGCTGCACAACGAGATCAGGGACTATGTGCCAAAGCTGGTCTCACCTTACTTCGAGGCGGTCACAGATTGGTACAGGCATGTAGGCCTTGGTGTGGATGGAGGAGTACTCTATAAGGCTATTCATGACAGGATCGGTGACCCCTTCTATGGCGTCCACCTGAACCCCGGTCACCTCATCCACATAGAGGAGTGGCTTCACAGCCCAGTGTATAAGGGAAGTAAGAATAAGCTCAGGTCAGGGATGGCAATACAGGTAGACGTGATACCAGCTACAGGGACACCTTACTTCACAACCAACATCGAGGACGGCATCGCACTCGCGGACTCAAAACTACGCGCCGAGTTCGCCGCAAGCTACCCTGAGGCATGGGAACGGATCATGGCGAGGAGGGACTTTATGATGGACAGCCTCGGCATCCAATTAAAGCCAGAGGTACTGCCCTTCAGCAACATACCGGGGTACCTGCCACCGTTCCTGTTGTCACCATACATGGCAATGAAGTTGACCTAATCAATGGAAATGGGAAAATCCGCTACCATTTATTGTAGTGAAATATCTCCTCGGCGGGCTTCTTGGGTCTCTGCGCTGGCTCCTCATCAGGATAACCGAAGCTCATGAGTCCAACCACCTTGACGCCCTCGGGGACTCCTAGAGTCTCACTGATCTCCTTGTCCTCGTAGTCGCCTATCCAGCAGCTTCCAACACCCTGTACCTCGGCGGCGAGGCTCATACTCTGCATGGCGATCACCACGTCTACCTGTCCCCAGCGCCTAGAGACTTCATCGTCCGTGACGTGGCACCCCACGACCGTGAAGGCGCTCTCCTTGATGAAGCTCCTCCACCTTCCGGTCTCGGCAAGCTTGGTCTTAAGACCTTGATCCTCTACAATGATGAAATGCCAAGGCTGCCTGTTGACGGCGCTCGCGGCTCTTCTACCAGCTTCAAGGATGGTGTGTTGAACTTTTTCGGGAATTGGCTTGTCACTGTACTTGCGGATGGTTCTCCTGTTCAGGAAGAAATCGATGCATGACATGGTTACAAGTGAAGGACACGGCGGGTTAAATATGATGACGATTCCAGAAAGATGCAATATTGCATAAATAGTGCAACGTATTATGCGTTTACCTTTTATAATTGCACTGTTCATTTAAAGGCTATGCAGGGTGTAATGGGCGTCTACTCCAAGAAACACGCAGCAACCAAAAGCCTCTACGTGATGTACGGAGTACAGCACAGGGGACAGGAGAGCAGCGGCGTTTCCGCGGCCAGCGACAACAGCCTAAGGACATGGAAAGGCAAGGGACTCGTTAGCGGAGTCTTCAACGAACAGTACAGATCATTCATCCACCCCAACGACTATGTCATCGTTGGGTGCGCCAACGGGGAAAACACCGACAACGGCATCCCTCCCCTTGAATGCAAAACCAATGAAAGATACGCCTTCAGCCTCGTAATGGACGGTTACATACCAAAAGACAGAGGCATCAACGAGGACGCGATTTCGGGAAGTCTGCTAAGGTTCCTCAGCCAGGGAAACGACTTTGAAGCAGCCCTAGCCGAGACCATGAAGAAACACAGGAACTCCTATTATTGCCTAGTGGTTGCCGTTTGGGACAAGAAAGAGAAGAAAAGCTTCATGGTAGTAGCCCGTGATGAAAGAGGCGTGAGACCCCTATATTTGGCCAAGAACGCTGAGAGTGTTTATGTGGTCAGTGAGTCACCCCCCATAGACGTTCTTGAGAACATGGGCGAGACCTTCAATGAGAGACGGGATGTCATCCCAGGCACGATACTCATTGCTGATGAGGATGGTTTACGAGAGATCAAGGTTCTGGAGCCCAAACGTGCTCACTGCGCCTTCGAGTGGGTCTACTTTGGCAGACCAGACTCAGTCATCGAGGGCAAGACGGTTCACTCAGTACGTAAAAGACTCGGGCACGCGCTAGTGGAGACACACGACCTGAAAAAAGAGTACGAGGGAGAAGATATTGTTGTTATCCCTGTGCCAGACTCGGGAAGATCAGTAAGCACAGGCGTCGCGGAGGGACTGGGAATCCGAGCAGATGAGGGAGTCATAAAAAACGCGTATATGGGAAGGACCTACCTCATCGATGACCCCGAGTTCAGGAAGATCGCCTCAGATCTGAAGCACAACATCATCAAGGACACCGTTGACGGTAAGAAGGTCATCATCACCGATGACAGCATCGTCAGAGGCACCGTAAGCGAATCAGTAGCACAGAACCTCATCAAAGAAGGCGCCAAGGAAGTCGAGTTCCTAGTAAGCTACGCTCCCATCTATTACCCATGCTTTGCTGATCCGCCGGATAAGCCCCTCGCGGCTCAGCCTTTCAAGGGAAAGAGCCTAGATGAGATTGGCGACCTCGTTGCAGGTGGACTTCCCAGCATCAACAAGTGCAGATACAACAGCGAGGAAAACGTGCTCAACGCGGTAGGACTGCCAAAAGATGATATCTGCACCTATTGCGTAAGCGGTAGAAACCCCTTCGAGAACTAGTTCATCTGACTAGGTTTTCCTCATTTTTCAGCACATTAACCCGGTTTCCCTTTTGTTAATTGCACAAATGTTCGCTATTTCTATTGTTAAGTGGCTAAGAGAAACGTTAATCCTTCTCCACTTGGAGACTGAAATGCGATATTGTTTTATATTTGAATAAAAATGTTTTACTGGGATAACGATAAGGGGAATCCCGTATCCCTCGGTTGACCTGGTCACCTCGGTTCTCACCCCACGAACGGGGTGACCAGCATTCTCCACATCTACTGCTTCGCTACCCACTTGTTGAGCTCATCCAGACAATGAGCCACAGAAGGCACCAACCCTCGGTACGGCCCAATCCCCTCGTTTAAACCTTGCAGGAGCACCTTTATCTCCACGATACTCTCCGGAGAGGGCTCCGCTAAACACTCATCAATCTTCCTGAACGCGTCAATGCCTTCAGCCACCATTGGGCCAAAGCTTCGATAGTTCTCCAATAAAGCCAGTGTATCCTTGATCTGTGCCCTTAATTGTTCCGTCAACTCGATCAAAAGTACTTGCCTCGGCTAGTCTTAAAATGTAGGGCGCTGAACCATAGATATTCTTAAATAAGTTCACGGCTCTTTGGTGGCGCTGAGGTGAAAAGTTTGCTGGGTGAGTGTTTTAATACGTCCACAAGTTTCACCTCCGAGAATTAACTCTGTATTTTCTTCACCTAGGGAGGCTGAGCACGTTGTCTAGCACAGTTATAGATAGAGACCTAGTTCGTAGAGTAGCTGAGGCTGCCCACATCAAGCTCACCGACGAGGAGCTCGACAAGTATGCTCACCAGATGAAAGCCATAGTCGAAGCCTTCACTGAGCTGGACCAAGTGGATACTGAGGGTGTTGAGCCAAGCTTCCACCCAATAGAGTTGGAGAACGTCCTCAGAGAAGACGAGCCAAGGGACTGGGCTTGGAACCCACTGGGTAACACAGTGCACAAGGAAAACAAGTACTTCAAGGGGCCACGAATAACATGACTACGATAGAAAAGGCCCACCTGATCAACGAGAAGTACAAGGCATTCAACTTCATAGCCGAAGCTCTGGAGGGAGGAGAGGGGCTTCTGAGTGGAGTAGCGGTCTCGGTTAAAGACAACGTCTGCGTCAACGGGATGCAGTCCACCGCAGGCTCCAAGATACTTGAAGGCTACATACCTCCCTTCGATGCTACGGTCGTAGCCAAGTGCCGCGCCGAGGGAGCGGGCATCCTCGGTAAGACCACACAGGACGAGTTCGGGTTCGGCACATTCAACGTCAACACTGGGTACGGCGTCCCACTGAACCCCCATGACCCAGAGAGGAGCACCGGAGGGAGCTCAGGGGGCGCAGCCGTAGTCACCGCAGTCGCTGACTTCCCACACCTAGCGATAGCAGAATCCACAGGGGGCTCAATAAGCTGCCCTGCTAGCTTCTGCGGCGTCGTAGGGATAACACCCACCTATGGAAGGACCAGCAGGTGGGGACTCATCGACTACGCCAACAGCCTCGACAAGATCGGCTGCATGGGAAAGACCGTGCGGGAAGCCGCGCTGCTTTTAACAGTCATCAGCGGCCCAGACAAATACGACTCAACCGTCTTACACGAACCGACACAAGACTATACATCCTACGCGGATGGCTGTGCCGAGGGACTCAAGATAGGTGTACCTGAGGAGTACTTCGGGGAAGGCGTGGACACTGGAGTCACCGAGAAGGTCTGGACAGGAATCAAGACACTTGAATCAGAGGGAGCCACTGTCACCGAGGTCTCAATGCCTTTCACCAAGCACAGCCTCAGCAGCTACTACATCATAGCCATGGCAGAGGCGTCAACGAACCTCGCCAAGCTCTGTGGGCTCAGGTACGGGCTACATATGCCTCTTGAAGGCAACTTCGACGAGTACTTCAGCGAAGTAAGAACCTTGGGGTTCGGCGAAGAGGCGAAACGCAGGATCATTCTAGGCACATTCACTCGTATGGCCGGGTACAGGGACGCTTATTATCTCAAGGCGTTGAAGGTGAGGACCAAGGTCATCGAGGACTTTAAGCGAGCTTTCAAACATGTGGACGTGCTCGCCGCGCCCACGATGCCCGTTGTGGCGCCAAAGTTCAGTGAGATCGCGGAGCTTGAGCCAATCCAGCACTATATGATGGATATACTCACAGTTGCCCCAAACCTCGCAGGTGTGCCCATGATCTCAGTCCCATGCGGAGAACACCTAGGAATGCCTGTAGGACTCCACCTTATGACAGATCACCTAGAGGAAGGAAAACTCGTCAAGGCAGCGTCAGCCGTGGAGGGAGCTAGATGAAGGCTACAATAGGCCTTGAGATTCACGTCCACCTCCTCACAGATAGCAAGCTGTTCTGCAGCTGCAGAACTAGTCTCATGGGGAAGGAGCCAAACGAGAACACGTGCCCGATATGTCTCGGATTCCCTGGAAGCAAGCCAAAAGCTAACAAACGCGCGATAGATCACGGCATCGTGCTAGCGAAAGCACTGAGCTGCAGCCTCGTACCCGAGATCAGGTTCAGCAGAAAGAACTATTTCTACCCCGACATGCCCAAAAACTTCCAGATAACCCAGTACGAGGTCCCCCTAGCCATGAACGGGTACGTGATGCTAGGCAACAGGAAGATCCGTATCCGTCGTGTCCACTTGGAGGAAGACCCAGCGAAGCTGATCCACGTGGGAGGAGACATCACTACAGCCCGGTACAACCACATCGACTACAACAGAGCAGGAATACCCCTCGTAGAGATAGTCACCGAGCCGGATCTAGAGGATACTAAGGAGGCAAGACTGTTCCTTGAGAAGCTCAGTGTCATTCTGGATCACCTCGGCGTCTATGACCCTACAACGGAGGGAGCAATACGTGTGGACGCCAACGTCAGCATAGATGGGGGTCAGCGTGTCGAGGTCAAGAACATCACTGGCTTCCGTAACGTCGAGAAGGCCCTCAACTACGAGGTGGTACGCCAGAAGAGTATGGCAAACATGGGCATCGATGTAAGCCGTGAGACGCGGCACTTCGACGCCGAGTCAGGCACCACAAGCAGCCTGAGAAAGAAAGAGACCGAGGACGACTATGGTTACATCATCGAGCCAGACCTTGTGAAGATCAAGCTCCACAGCGAGTGGGTAGACAAGCTCACTGAGTCAATGCCTGAGCTGCCAGACCACCGCATTGAGCGGTTCATTGAGCAATACAGCATAGGCAGGTTTCAGGCAGGCATCATCGTGAACACCGGGCTTCAGCTGAGCCTGTTCTACGAGGAATGCTGCAACCTGTACAAAGACCCAAAGATAGTGGTGAACTGGATCGTGACTTACCTTTTGAAGAGCCTCAACTATGAGAGACTCAACATCAAGGAAAGCAAAGTCAAACCAGAAACCTTCGTAGAGTTACTGAAGCTCATCGATGAGGGAGTGATCTCCGAGAGGACAGCCAAGGAACTCATCAAAGAGTACACGGTGTCCGGCGAGTCCCCACGAAAAATAGTCAAGGAGAAGAACCTGAGCCTCATGAGTGAAGATGAACTTCACAAAGTAGTGAGCGAGGTCATAGAGGAGAACCCGAAGGCAGTCAATGATTATCAGAGTGGCCACGTGAAGGCCGCCGAGTACCTCATAGGCCAGGTTCTCAGGAAGACACGGGCACGCGCAGCCGTTGATACTGTGCGTAAGTTGATTACAGACATGATGGAGTCCAAGCCTCGGTAGCTCAGTAGGTAGAGCACCTGCCTGTTAAGCAGATGGTCGGAAGTTCGAGTCTTTCCCGGGGCGCCACAACTCAAGCCAGTGGACACTATGGAAACGGCGTTTTCATTGTTTTTCTTTAAAATCAGTGTTTTCCACGCCTGTTTTTTATGTAACATCGGAATATTAATATATGAATTGTGTGCTTTTCTCTGAAATGTGCTTCGGTAGCTCAGTAGGTAGAGCACCTGCCTGTTAAGCAGATGGTCGGAAGTTCGAGTCTTTCCCGGAGCGCCACTTCTATTCAATCTATTATACCAGTAACTGAGAAGTACCTGCATGGACTCTAAGCCCCTGCTTCTCTTCGACATGGATGGCACCCTCATCAAGATGACCGAGACGCCGTCAAGGCATGTCCCAGCGAGCAGTGGTGACTATGTCTCTGTCAAGCAACGTATGCGTGAGATCGCGGTGAACTATGGTGTGCCTGGTAATGAGATGGAGGGTCTCGACCGGATGTCCCATATCTGGAACGCCGTCAGAGCCTACGCCGAGGAGAATGATTACGGAAAGGAAAAGATCAGATGCCTCATGGAGGAGCTCAACGTGCCCTTCATGGACGAGGAGAACTCTGATCATCAGGTGAGCGTCCTCATACCGGGTACAATAGAGGCACTTGAGGAGCTCAAAGAGAAGGGTTACAGGTTAGGGCTAGTGACAACTGCCTCTAGAGGGTCTCTTGACAGGATCTCAAATAGTCCAGATTATGGATGTTTCGGGAGGTTTTTTGAGTATACAGTTGCGCGGGACGAGTGTTGCTATGTGAAGCCTCACCCAGAGTCTCTGCGGAAAGCCCTTGCGTGGTTCAACACGGAACGCTTCGTATATGTGGGGGACTCGGATCATGACGCGTTGGCGACCGAGGCTGCCGGCGGCGTCTTCGTTTTAATAAACACTAGGGGCTTCGACGAGGCTGTGACCAAGCGAATGAATGCCGTCGCCGTTATCCATAGCCTGCGTGAGCTGCACAAGCTCCTGAGTGACAACTATGATTATAACTGTCGTTAGCTCGTTCAGCGGGCTGGACATCTGAAAGCTGATCAGGTCTCGACCTTGACAGCGTTCTTCTTGGCTTCCTCGGCTCTGCAGTGTGGGCACTCTAACCGTTGCTCGTATCCGTGAGGATAGTCTTCCACCATGCCGTGGATTGGGCAGTTGAAAGCGTAGTGGGGAAGTGGCTTTTTCCAGCCTTCCTTTTCTTTGTCCCCTACATAGACGTAGCCGCTTAACTGGAGCTTGAGCCTGTTTAGCAGTTTGATTCTTGGGTCAGACATCATTCATCCTCTCACACTGAATAACTGGACGGTTCAACCTCTCTGATCAAGTGTTAAAAGATGTGGTATGTATCACTAGCAAACACACATATGGAACAGTGATCTAGAAGAACTCCACCCGTTAACCTTTTGACTCTCCATCCATGTTAGACTGTCCATGAAATTCAACTCACGCCGGTCACCCGTCTACGGTACCCACGGGATGGTGGCAACAAGCCAACCACTCGCCTCCTTTATAGGCGTACAGATACTGCAGCAGGGAGGAAACGCGGCTGACGCAGCAGTCGCAGTAGCCGCCGCGTTGAACATGACAGAGCCTACCAGTACAGGGATCGGGGGTGACGCTTTCTGCTTATTCTTTGACGCTAAAAGCAAGACTGTGAAGGGGCTGAACGCGAGCGGAAGAGCCCCAGCCGGGCTTAACATAGAGTATCTTGCCGAGAAAGGTATAACAGGGAG
>JAOZHP010000133.1 GCA_026014815.1 Candidatus Bathyarchaeota archaeon | reverse complement strand
TAGGCGTAAGCGAGCACAGCATCAACACCGCCAAGGACCAACTCACCCAGATAAACCGGATTCTCGCGAACAGCACTGAGCAGAGGCAACGGTTCGAGTCAAGCTTCAAGAATCTTATAGATACGATCCAGTCTGGCCCGGCCACGCTGGACGATTACTTCAACCTGTTCAACGAGATAGAGGCAATACAGACCAGTACCTATGAGAACCTAAACAACGAGTTCGTCGAGCAAAGAAACACGTTACAGACCAACCTAACCTCGTTCACCCAGCGTTTAATGGACGCCGAGCGTGAAGCCGGCATACTGGTAAATGAGATGAATACGCTGAACGAGAACCTAGACAGGGCTAATAACCAGTACATCGAAGGACGGATCCAGCTAGCCCTCCTCAAGGACAGAAGGAGCAGGCTCAGGCGAAGAATGGAGATAATCAAGGCTGATATCGATAGAGTGACACGTGACCTCAAGGATGCGGAGGCCGAGGCCCTCATCAGGGGTCCAAGGATCGAGACCGGTAGAGATAGTGAGGAGATACTCAACGAGATCAGGCGTACGGCCGGGATGCTCATGGGAATGGCAAATGTCCCGGATGAAGCTGAGGAGATGTACGAGAACTATAACCACACCTTCAAGGAGATACAGCAACGCATCAAGGAGGTCAGGGAGAACCGCCGAACCGTGCTCCAAGAGATCGAGAAGCGAAGCAGGAAATGGCAGGAAGTAACCGAGACCCTCTTAGAGGAGGTGAACAGCAGATATCAGAGCCTCATGTCAAAGTTACAAGCAACTGGCGAGACGCGTCTAATCAACGCCCACGACGTCGAGGAAGCCGGTCTAGAGATCTACGTAGGATTTAAAGGCGCGGTGCCACAGAAGCTGGACCCATACACTCATAGTGGCGGTGAACGTAGCACCAGCATCATGGCGTTCCTGCTGGCGCTACAGCAGAACATTTTGAGCCCCTTCAGGGCCGTGGATGAGTTCGACCTACACATGGACCCGAGGAACAAGGAGGCCGTCTCAAGCTTCATCGTGGACACCATGGAGGGTACCACAGGCCAGTACATGGCCATCACGCCCAGTCAAATTACATTCAAGGGACAGGACGTGCACATCGTGATGGTGCATAAGACCGAGAACGTGTCGGTTCCCAAGGTCGTGGAGGAAGAGTAATGGCCCAAAGCGAGCTGGAGAGCGTTATAAACCTCTGCAAAATGGTTCAGAGCGGAAAGATTGAGCCCTTCGATATCGATTTCGACTACGTGATAACCATCATCAGGCGACATTACCCGAACATAAAGTTCGTTGAGGATTTTTGCCTAGACGCTCAAGCCATCAAGGAGCTGAGCAGTGTCCTTGAGCGCCAGAACCAGTGGATCGCTCACCAGAGCAGCACACTGTACAAGGACCCTTTCATGCTGAGCCAGAGCCTCATGAGGATGGACATCGGCGCCATAGCGGACGCGTTCCTCAAGTCATGGCATCCACTGCTTGAGCTTGAGCAGATCAGCGCCAAGACTCTTGCAAGCAGCCTTGGTTACTGGGGGGGCCTCATTCCTTTCGATGAGAGATGGACCGAGCCCGACGTAGCTGTCAGGGACACCGAGTATGCTTCCCGTGCGGAAGCTTCCGCGCTAGGTTACCTTCCAGAGGAGGGGTTCATGGATGTCATCGAAGCATTCTGGAAGGAGCTTGGTGACAGAGTGGGTCCCGGAGGCAGCATAGAATATTGGGAATGGATTGGAGCCGATACTTACGAAGATACCGTGTATAGGTCGTTTCTTACCGTGTTCCTAGTCAGTTATGGTTACGCCAACATGAACACTGATAGGCTGTTGGAGGAAACTATGATTTTTCATAACAGCGAGCCCCAGCAGGACACTGGGCGAAGCAAAGTGAGTCTACCCATGATGGTAGACTATGAGGAGTGGAGATTATGGCGAAACGAGTGAGAGGCGCAGAGAAAGCATACGCACGAAAAGTCAAGGACGCGGTCCACATATTATTCTTCAAGCACCACAAGCTACCGGGTGTCAGAGGCTGGGAGCTACGGCAGGAGCTAGGCAGCGACTGGCAGAACGTCCTGGACGTGCTGGACAAGCAGCTGCAGCCCATGGACCTCAAGGTCAACCGTGTATTCGATGAGCCAGACGTCATCGACCCGACACGCACACAACTCGCCGACGCTCGATACTACATCACTCTCAGAGGCACTGTTGACCAGAAGACCGCAAAAACCATCGGGTGGAGGATCGATGACATCGCCGGTCTGGCTGTAAGTGTCGCGTTCCTCATATCAAAGCAGGGAAAAGCGCCGAGAATTGACATCGAGCGAGTGCTGCAGGAGAAGTTGCCCGGATGGAGAGTTAAGCTCAACATGGACAAGTACATCCAGCAGGGCTACCTAGGAGAGGACGATGAGGGTGTCATGTATCTCAACTGGAGGAGCCGCGCCGAGATCGACCAAAAGAAACTAGTTGACTTAGTCGTCGCCTTCGGTAAGACCCCGACCTAGTCATCCCTCACTCTTGTTACTAGCTCTGGGGCTTCGATCTCATGTTCAAGTATTACTTCTAGTAACTGTTGCTCGTCCCCAGCCCTGAAGTAAGACTCCAAAGCTTCACTCGGTGCATCTGTCTTCACGTAGCCATTCAGCTGCAGGATTATCTGAGCTTTCTCCACCTGACTACGAAGCACGTCCTCGACTACAGCAACCCAGGGCGAGATCCTCCACGCCTGCTCAGCCTCAAAGAGGTTTAAGCCGCTGGGAAACATGTCCAGATTTGTGACCAAGTCGCCTCCTGTGGCGAAAATGTAGAGGTTTCCACCATCCACCGTGAAATGTTTACTCATTTTCTCATACTCCCTTCAACCATCCCCATAACGGGGCTGTAAACCGGATAGCCTCTAGGCGCTGAAACAGCCAAAGAAACGTCTCAACGATTGGAAGCGCCATCAGTGTGATACAGAGACCCTTCAGCAGTTTTCTCGCGGGAACAACGATGGGCAGTTCATCGATATCCACAAGCCTGTACTTTTGGAGTTTTTCCTTCTGGAATCTTCTGAGCCACTGTAGTAGGCTCCTAAACTTAACTCCAATCACCGAGTTAGTGATGTTCCCGGTCTTCAAGGTTCTTATCCAGGTGCCTTCCTCGCCTTCCAGAAGTCCTTTCAAAGCTGCGTAGGCTTGGTAAGGTGTAATGATGTAGCTTAGGGCTATGAAACTGAAGATGCCGCTGTAATCCTCCCTCACATCTCCCTCTAGAAACATTCCCGCTAGGCTCATCACTGGGATGGCGAAGAAGTTGCTGACCACGAGACCCCATCCAAGTGTTGGGGTCCAGAATCCCGGGCGTTTCCTGTATACCTCGGAGACTATCCAGCACAAGGTCCCTATAATGAAGAACAGGGATTGGAGATAGTATGGTGCAAAGTATAGGAACTCCAGTTTCTCGTTGATTGTCAGGTTCTTTGACTTTAATGTCTTCCAGAAGTACCTGCGTACAGCATAGGTGTGGCCCTCTGCCCACCTCATCCTCTGTCTTATGAGTTTAGAAATTGTGTTAGGTATCTCGGCTGGTGCCTGAATCAATGGCGTGTATACCACCCTGAAGCCCTCAAGGTAAAGCCTGAGGGTGAGTTCCCAGTCCTCTGTGATGCTTGTAGTCCATCCCAGTGTTCTTAATAGGTCGGCT
>JAOZHP010000132.1 GCA_026014815.1 Candidatus Bathyarchaeota archaeon | reverse complement strand
TATTATATGTATATTATATTATATTTTTACTATGTATTGACATCTTAGACGCTATATGGTATAATAGAGTTAGTTGAAAAGGAGGTTAAGAAGTATGGATAAAGAGGCACAGGAGAAGATAGCAGATTATCTCTACCACCATCCAGATTTAAGCAACACACAAAAGGGGAGAGATATACTAGAGATAGTGGAAGCGCTTGGCTACTGCAAATCACCTATCTGTCAGAAGTGTGGTTCGCCTATTTTACTTAGTCAAAGTGTATCAGGGCTAAGGGCTCACTGTTGGTGCTCTGGAACTCAAATAGATTTCCCTATAGACAATAGGTGGGCAAGCCCAGAGGATGGAGGATGACTTATAAAGGTTCTTGGGGAGCTTCCATACAAGGGAACGGGCAGTTTCAGGAGTTGGATGAGCTAGGTAAGAAGCTCAACTTAGCAATACAATGCCCAGTTCACTTCCCAGCCTTTGGTAAGAATATGTTTGAGTGTATGTGTGGAGTTACTTTCCCACTCTATATAGTGAAGGGCAGGAGTGCACCTGAGTTAGCTAGGTTACATGATGAAGGTAGTAGCACCTCATAAGAGGAAATGCCCTGCTATGGCAGAGGCAGGGATAGAAGACCCTGATAGTCAGGCTGGCAAGGACTTCTGCACTGAGCAGTGCCCTTACCCTAATGGATGCATTGCTTTTGAGTCAACAAGGCTTGACAGCTTAGCCAGTAGGAGGATGAGGCAACGGGCTGCTGATGCCAAGGAGCTTCAAAAGGCAGGTTGGCCTATAGAAGAAATAGCCCATACATTAGGGGTATCTAAGAGGACTGCACAGAGGTATCTAGAACTATGAATGTCTGGATGAAGAAGTGCCGTAAGCAGGCTACTTGCAGACATTGCGGAAAGCCAATACTCAAGGGTGAGTATATGGTAGTCTGCAGATACTATAGGACTATCAGGAGAGAGCCTGGTATGGAGCCTCAGAGGTGGAGCTTCTTCATGAGGTTTCATTGGCAGTGCTGGATAGACCAGGCGATAGCTGCACTTAAGAGTAAGCCAGTTATAGAGACTAGAGGAAGGAAGAAGCTGCCAATGACTGATGACATTAGAGCAGCCAGGTTGAAGGTTCTGATGAGGAGAGCTGCAGTAACTCAGAGGATTAGGATAGAGCTGACCAAGCCAGCGGAGGAGCAGGATATGGATAGGGTTATTCATCTTGGGGGAGAGATTAACAAGCTGAAGGATGAGATAGAGCTATTGGGAGGAGTGCCAGAGTCATGGTAATGAATGAATGGTATCTTAGCCTTGAGGAGCCTATAAGAGATATAGTTAAAGCCCTGCGGGACAACGGCATCAATACAGTTTGCTCCTGTGGACACGAAATGTATGTTCAAGCAGACCTAATCCCTGATGGACAGTTGCAAACTATTCATAGAACTTTGTTCAATTACTTGGCAGAAAGTAACCTACCTATTGACTTCACTATTGAGATTTATCTAGTAGTTAGAGACGGATATACCATTCAATGCTTTGCCAACATTTTGCTAAAGGAGAGTCATGGTAGTAGAGTATCCTGACCATCACTGTGAGTTGAGTCCTACTAGAGCTCACTACTATGTCAAGTTAGTAGGTAGCATCTGGCGTTGCCACTATTGCTGGGCAGCTGTGTGGCTTCCTAGTGACTGGTCAGAGGCTACCAAGTTTAGTGCTGATGTAGGAAGAATGGGGATAGAAGTGGCTTATCAGAAGTATCTCCGCCATAGGCCCAAGACTAAACAGCTGCTGGGAAAGCTGGAGGAGATTAGACTACTTAGGAAGGTAGTGCCTCAGGAGCAGTTGATGATTGCTATTGCTGCTATAATAACTGTGAAGGAGGGTGAGTTGGAGGATGTGGAGGTTCCTGCTAACCCTGATACCAAGGGGCTTGACCTGGGAGACATTGCTAAGGAGGTTCTTGTAGAATAAGGAGGTGATATAAGATGAAGCCTGCACAATATAAGTTCCAGTTCAACACTGATGTTGTCAGTTGCATAGCTCTCGCATCCTGTCTAAAGGATGCCTGGATAGTTGAAGGGTTTGTAGTTGAAGACGGCTATACATGGTTTCTTCTAGTGAGACACTGAGGAGGAGTTTTCAGTATCGGAGAATTTCTGACAGGAGCATCTAAATATATAATAACATATCAAAGGTGAGCTACCCCATAGGGCAAATGTCCTAATTAGAGCAAATGTTCTATTGGTAGGTCATAATGATTGGAGCTCACACCATTGAGGAAATGTATGAAAATGGGAGCTTGGGGGAGAATGGATGAGGTCAATAGCTGCCAGCTCCCATCAGCTCCTGTCCTTGGTGTTGACAACTATGGTTGCTTCGTGGTAGGATGGTATTGTAGGGTGAGGTGTGAGGACACACCAAATAAAACCCCACAGTGTTGTGAAGTGGTAACAGCACAGCACCCATTGAAAGGATGGGAAGCGAATATGGTAGAAGCAGAGGTCAAGGTCAAGACCAAGAAACAGTTGCTTGCTGAAATGAAGACCGCCACTGATGCCGGGGATTGGAAGGCAGTTTCCAAGATATCCTCTGAGATTGCCAAAGCAGTGGCCGCTGATGAAAAAGCCGAGAAAGATGCCAAGCTGGCTGTGGTCTCTCAACTAACAAACGAGGTCAAGGGCTTGTTTGACACCTTGGTGGCTCAGCTCAATGCCGAGCACAAACTGGATGCTTGCGACGGTGTCTGGTACTCCAGTGACTTTGGTGAGAAGCTCACAACCTGCCGACTCCTCAAAGGGGCAGCCCGCAAAAGTGGTGGCGGTAGTGGTGGAGGCAAGAAGTTCAGCATCACTACACACGAGCTACTTGCCAAGCACGGCAGCGAAATGATGGGTGAGAGCGGCAAGACCTTCCTAGAGGCCTATGACGAGGACACAGGAGGCAATAGCCGCTATAAGGTTAGGATGAAGCTACTAAAGGCGGAAGGCCTAAGCTAAGCAGAATAGGACTGAGTTAAGTTGCCAACTCAGTCCTTTTTGTTTGATTCAGATTAGCTCAGTTCTATTCAATAAGGGAGCCAAAGAGGGTATGGCAGGTATGGAATGAGACCAACTGGCGAAACTGTTGTTGATACAATCAACTATGGTTGACACCTGTGGTTGCTATGTGATATACTTAGGTATGGAGGTGGAAGATGAGAACCTCAGTCAAGCTATGGATAGCTCTCAACTTAGCTGACCTGGCACTCACTATTGTGGCTGTGAAGATGGGACTGACTGAAATAAACCCACTCTTTGCTTTGTTCACCACTAATATTGCTGCTATGGTGGTAG
>JAOZHP010000131.1 GCA_026014815.1 Candidatus Bathyarchaeota archaeon | reverse complement strand
CCAGCTACACCGATAAATAGTTTATATGCTGATAAGAAAATCGATTCAGATAATTAATCATAAAATCATTTTCTCAGACATCAAGAAACACTATGAAGGAAAAATGAAAATTGGAGAGGACCTCATGAAGATAATCCTCCAAAAAATGAGGTTAGTCTTTAGGCTCAGGGTCTCTCCTGAGTGAGCCAGCTGCACAGTGAATGGACCCGCTGTTCCTCGGCCCAACAATGGTAGGAATCTCGACCTCAACCACATCGACGCCCACACTCTCCAGCCACTTAGTCGCCTCAGGTTCACCCGTCGGCACGATTATCTTCATGGGCTCCAGAACAACACCCGTCTCCGGACCGACAAGTGTTCCCTGATCAATCCTGCAGATGTCGTCGGGTGGGACCACGAACCGCCAATCCATCTCCGCCTTCAGCCAATCCAGCAGATATGGGTCAAGCCATTTGGGATCAGCGACGGACGTGTGACGGTCAATCATACAGTAGTGAGTCAACTGAGGTCTCGGCCCCCACCCCGGGAGTATCCTGACATCCACCTCAGGGTCCTGAGCATGTACAATACGTTTGTATTGTTCATGGCCCCAATCGTTGGCGCGCCAGACCTTAGGGTCACTGGTGTTAGTCCTCGGATAATGGACCGTTAGGAGAAGATGCTTCTCGTCGTGCCAACCTATATTTCCTCCCTCAGCCATCCCGTTCCCCATAATCATCCCTACGACGGGGCACCCCACCTCAGCGAGAGTCTGGTAGGTGGGTACTTCCTCCCCCTTCCTGATGTTATCATACATCCTCAGAATTATCTGACCATAAACAGCGGGGTGACACACATCATCAGTGTAAATGGATTTTACCTGATACGGTGGATCATTTGGGTCAGGCTTTCGTTCAACCACCTCCACGCCCTCGTCTCTGTATGCTTTTACGAGCCTCTCATAATCCTCAGTGAGTTCGGTCAAGTCCTCTGGCTTCCAGGTCATCCTCCACGCAGCGAGACTAGAGTCGTGATGAGGCCACGGAGTCGGAGTCCCCACGCTTAGAAACTCCTTGCCCGGCCTGTGAAGAAGCACCGTTCGCAGCTTCCCTATCGTGGTGTTTGCCTTCCATTTCTTACCCCAAAGTTTAGGCATTTCATCCTCGAACTCTGAGAGCACCTGAGGGTGATACGCCATGTACTGTTCATGGAGATCGAGCCCCGTGTTTGCCTTGAATAAGTCAACCTCCACGCGTTCATCCTTAACCATAAAATCAAGTGAAACTGTGCACAATGAAGTAATAAAACTTCATTCCAATTGAACTAGCGTAGCCTGAATCAGACATCAGTCTATACGAAAAAAAGTGGGAAAAAAGGCGTTATTTTCGTTTCAATGCATCCCTCTTAGCGATCAAAGTCTTTGAGAAGGTGCCCGTAGGGTCATGTATGTCAGGGTACTCGTACCACTCATGGTCACGCCTAATGATGTCATACCTCGGTGGATCGCCTCCCACCTCATCCCACAGCCGTTTCCGTAGCCTCTTACAGACCTCTGGATGCTTTGATGCGATGTTGTTCTTTTCCTTGGGGTCAGCCTTGATATCATACAGTTTCTCACTGGTCTTCTCAATGTCAGTCATGTAAACGTACTCAGAGTCCTTTGTCCAAAGCCATGGATAGAACATGCACGTCGCATAGCTTCGAGTCTGTTCCTCGCCTGAAGCCCACCTCCACACATTGGCACCGTCGAGACCCTCCGGTGCCTTGATTCCAGCCATCTCCATGAGAGTCACAGGGATATCATGATGAGCGACATAAGCGACGCACTCCTTCCCAGCGTTATCACCGCCTTGACCCTTGATGATGTAGACCAAATCCATGAGCTCGTTATACATATGATCAGGTACCTTATGCATGATACCGTGATCCATAATGTTGTGACCGTGATCACTAACCAAAGCGACTACCGTGTCATCCCATAGCCCCAATTCCTTAACTTTATCGAGGAACAATCCCACATAGTCATCGCAGTGAGTCACCTCACCCGCATAGGACGCCAACGTGTATTCAAGCTCACCCTCACCGAACTCGTTAGGTCCACCAACAGTGGGAATGATCCTCCTCCCCTCATAAGACTCCGTGTCAAAGTACAAGTCCAGGTACTCCTTGGGTGGGTTCCACGGCTCATGGGGATCAAACTCATCGATAACCATCATGAATTTCTGGTCACCGCCGTTCCGTTCAAGCCACCTAGCCGCCGCACCGAAGGTTCGAGGCACAAACCAGTCCTTCTCTTCCCTCCAATCCTGAACATTAGCTAAACAGTAAGGAAGGCTATGCCCCACCATCCCATACATGTCCTCGCATGGCAGATTCTCAACGCTCTCCATGTCTCCACCATACGGGACCTTGAAGTGGTCGGCCTCCTGTCCTCTAATGAACTCCCAGCTCGTGAAGCCCCTGTGATAATTCATGCTGGGCTTGAACATGTGGTGCGTAGACGCGAAAAACGCTGTCAAGTAACCATGGTGCCTGAACACCTCAGCCATCGTCACATGATGCTCAGGGATAGGCTGCCACCCTGGGATCATTACCACGTCACCCTTCGCAGCAACATAGTTCCTACACGGAAAAGTCCTGAACCCCGTATGCATAGCCCGCCTCACGGGGAGAGTAGGTAACGCCTCAGGGTACGCGTTGGTGAACCTGACTCCCTCCGCCGCCAAGGCATCGATGTTAGGCGTCTTGATCCAGTCGTTCCCATAGGCTCCAACATGGTCCCTTCTCAGGCTGTCAAGCATAATCAAAATGACGTTACTCAAAACATCACCTAACAATAGAACGCGTTAGGTGCTTAAGGAAATTCGCATCAACCACATGCAGAAAAAAAAGTTTACATAAGTAACTGTCACTGTACCCTCCGAGCCTCTGATCGACACCCCATTAATGCATCAATTAGTAGACGGTGCACTCATGGATTTTCCTTAAGCGGCTTCGGGTTATCATAGCCCTTGCTTTTCCTCAGCTTAGAAATCTCGTTAGCAAGGAACTCAACAGGCTCAAGGTAATCTGGGTAATCGTTTCTTATCCTGAACTCCCTCGCTATCGGCCCTATCTTGTCCCAGTAACGTGTCACTCCCGAGGGGTTCAACTGGTAGATCAACTCCAAGTCAATCAACCCCCTCCTAAGGAGGGTTGCGAGACTCACGTAATAGTTTCTGGCTACACGACGCGTCACGTTGGCATCCGGGTTACTCGTTGGGCTGTACTTTTCCCAGTAGTCATCATAGTCAGTCCACTGCCACCTCCAGAGAATATCGGTTAACGCCTCATCGACCCTTTCATCTGTAATATACCTGATATAGTCAAGGTGAAGCTCTGCCTGCCTCGTCTTTAAATCCGTTATCCTGGCTGCCATATACTGCCTGCTGAAGAGAATCGCGTATAAGACACCCAAGGCAAGTGAGAATCCTCCGACAATCACGGAGACACTCTGAACATCAACCATCAAGGATCACACGTAAACTTACAACGAACTGAGGATAAAATTATGGATTGAGGTATCTTTCTCCCACAGTAAACCATTAAATATCCCGTAGAATAGACTTGAAATCATGGAGAAGAAGGCTGTAGTCCTCTATTGGTCAAGAACAGGCAACACAGAGAAAGTAGCACACAGTATCGAAGAAGGACTGAAAGAAGCGGGAGTAAATGTCTCGCTAATGAAAATTGATGAAGCAGAAGAGATAGACTACTTTGACTACGACCTAGTATGCATTGGATTCCCCTCTTACTTTTGGCACACTCCTAAACCAGTCTCAGACTACCTGACAAAACACTTCAATAATCATCGTAGACAGGGAAAGGTGAAATGGGGATCACCAAAGGTACCAGGTAAAAATGTTCTAATATTCTGTACCTATTCTGGTCCTCATACTGGGATAGACGAGGCTACTCCTGCTGGAGACTATGTTGAACAGTTCTTTGATCACATTGGCTTCAATATTCTGGATAAATGGTATGTGTTGTCTGAGTTTATCGGAAATACAGCTGCTAGCACTGAAGGTAGGATGGGAGATATCAGAGGGCTGCCAACAGAAGATGAACTGAATAAAGTAAAAGAAAAAGCTGCAATATTATCTGAGAGACTCTGATAAATAGTTCTTTCCAATCGTTAAATCTTCTTCAACCATTCTTAATCAAGAATAGAGTTACCGAGAGGTGAGGATAAAATTATGGATGACCTAACTATATCGGTTAGCCACTCAGGCTTTTTTTCAGCGCCTCAACATCGTCAAGGCTTCTGTGACTAGGCCAATCCTTTGAGGCAAGCATCCTCATGGTGGAAACCGTACCAATCGCAACGTCGTCCTGAAGTCTGCGGAGGCTGATCTTGTCCACCGTGTCATACACTGTGTGCCTAACTGTCTTCAGGAGAGGGAGACGACCGGGTTCACGATAATCAATGATGCTGCCAGTTGGGATGCCCAACTCATGGAAAGCCCTGCTGTCCCCGGGACCCATCCTCTGATCAAACGGCATCTGGAGACCAAGATCATCTCTCAGCTTACCGTAGAACGGCTCTAGCTGAGGCCAATAGTCTACCGTCACCATCTGTGGCTCACTGCCTCCGTTACAGTCAAGCTGATAAGTGAACCTCATATCCTTCATCTCATCCGCATGCCTCTTCGCATAGTCCTTACTGCCCCAGAACCCGAACTCCTCGGCAGAGAAACAGACCACACGGACATCTCCGTCGAGTTCCTTGCTTACATTGTTAAGGATGCGACCCATCTCAGTAATAGCCATACACGCCGCGCCACAGTCGAATGCGGCTTGAGCTATCTCGTGCCCATCGTGGTGACCACCAAGAAGAACGTAGCCGTCACCGCCCGAGCCTTTCACGTCACCGCAGACGTTCCATGACTCCCTCTCAAAGACCTCGCATTCGGCCTCAAGCCTCACTGATACATCCCTCTTAGCCATCAATCGTCTCAGCATCAAGCCGTCCTCGTGCTTCACCGAGACCGAGGGAACCAGTTGAGGCACTACACCCGTGGGTGGTCCCATCATAGGGAACGGGTGCATCCACACGAAGCCGACAGCACCGGCATCCACACATGCTCTTAGCGGCAGCCTGTTAGTTCCAAGGACTATCTTTCCCTCTATGTCAAGGGGCTTTACGTCTTCCACATTTTCTACGGCTACAAGTTCACCCTCAACCGAGTTACTCGGAGTCATAGGCAAGGTAAGAGTCTGAATCTTCTTGGATGGTGTTCCTCTAATCTCAAGACCAGATTCACCAACACGGCACCCGGGAAATGTGAATGACTCAAGGTGAGGATCATCCAGACCAATATCCTCGTAGAGGCCCAGAATGTACTCGGCTGCTGCCCTGTTCTCCTCTGACCCCGCGAACCTGCCTCCATACTCGTCGCAGAGTGTCGTCAGATTCTTGAGGGCTCTGTCACCTGAATATGTCTCCTTCAGCACTCTTCTCTCAGTCTCAGATAACATAGAATCAAGATAATCACCGTCTAAGCGGATATGACACTTACCATAAAACAGTCCTCAACACTAATAGCCCAGAGAATAAACCTAAAGAAAGACGGGAACAGGGCTTTCACCTCAACAAGCTTCACTAATCTGAAAGAGTCAACCCGTATCTCCTCACCACCGTACTCTAATCTGCCTTCTCCTGCAGCAAACAGGTTCCTAACCCAGTCAACGTCCGGTCCATATGTGAGGGCGAACACATAACCATCACCGGTGGGGAACGCGAGGACAGGTGTACGATAGCTTCGACCAGACCGTCTACCAACGTGGTTCACTACAGCGAAAGGAGGCACCCAATCCGCGAACAGAAGCATGAACTTGTTTGTCAGGTGCTTGTTGACCTTTGCAACAATTTTAGGGAAAGGCATACTTCAACTGAAAAGAGAAGAAACATAGTTAAAAACTACGTACATCGCCAGAGTGTATCTAACGTAGTCTTTTTCTGATCAGCGAGAACCCAACCACCAGCCAGTATCCATAGTTGGGCATCGTCAGGAAGATGCTGATATAGTATCCCTGCTCAGCGTAGAAGATCAAGGCGAAGCTAATCCCGATTATAAGCAACAAAGTCCCAGCGAGGTTGTACCCTTGAAGCACCTCCCTATCCTTGTATGCAGTATAGATCATGAGAAACCCTGAGACGAAGAGAAAAAAGTTACCGATATCCAGCGTCGTTAACATACCCATTCATCAACCCCCAGAGTTAAGAAGATACACCCATGTTTCGGGAAAATTGATAACCCCCGAACCCAGAGACACACCCATGATGAGTAGAGCAGAGGCGACCCGCATAACTGTAGCCGTCTTCACCGTGGTAGCTTTGACCTACGGAAGGACAGTGACCTACCCCGACAACGTCCATGTGATACACGGAGTACCCTTCAGATGGGGAGTCCACCAACTCGTAACCATCGCAGGTCCCGTGGACCAGTGGACAGTGAACGTCACACTCCTCGCCTTAGACATCGCCATATGGATGCTCATACTACTTATTGCGCCAATACTCGCTAGACGGTTCAGCGCTGAGTAATTCTCGAAGGGCTTATCAACATACAAATCGATGAATTAAAGACTCGGTGAGCTAGATGAACGCCTCGAAAGCAATACTGGAGATGCTGAAACACTACGAAGTGGAACACGTATTCGGGTTACCCGGAGAAACCACCCTACCCCTCTACAAGGAGTGGCTGGACTACCCAGAGATCAAACACGTCATGGCCAGAGACGAGCGATCAGCCGCCTTCATGGCTGACGGCTACGCAAAGTTCAGCAACAAGCCAGGCATATGCGAGGCACCAAGCGTAGGCAGCACACACGTACTCCCCGGCGTCGCCGAGGCATACAAGGGCAGCCTACCCATGATCATGATCACATCGGATATCCCGCTTCACCTCGAGAAAAGAAACATGCTCACAGGCCTCGACCAAACAAGCATGTTCAGCGGAATAACCAAGGAGACTTTCACAGTCACCAACCCAGTCCAGATACCCGACACCTTCAGGAGGGCTTTCAGGGTCGCCACAACAGGTAAGCCCGGCCCAGTCCACATACGGCTCCCCTACGACGTGCTTCAAGCCGACGCAGAGTACTCCGAACTCTACGCCCAGAAAGACTTTGCTAGATACCCTGGTCACAGACCGGTGGCTCAAACCGATAAGATCATAGAAGCCTTGAAACTACTAGGCGAAGCAGAGAGACCCGTCATCGTTTGTGGCCAGGGAGCCCTATACAGCCAGGCATGGGACGAGGTAATCATGTTAGCGGAGCTATTCGCCGCTCCGGTTGGCACAACCATCAACGGTAAAGGCTCAATGCCCGAGAGGCACCCCCTGAGCCTTGGCGTGATCGGCGCCAGAGGCGGTACAAGCCTCAGCAACAAGGTGCTATGCGAGGCAGATGTAGTATTCTTCATCGGAAGCAGCACCGACTCAGCTGGCACAGACAATTGGACGGTGCCACCGATGGACGGCTCAGCCAAGATAATCCATCTCGATATAAGCGAGTCCGAGGTAGGCAACAGCTACAGAACAGAGGTTGTATTATTAGGAGACGCAAAGGCGACGCTCCAGTGGATGCTGGAGCTAGCAGAGGAGAAGAAACGAGACTTCAATGAGCTTCCCCGCGTAAAACAGCTAAGTGAGATGAAGAAGAAGCACGACGACTATGTGGCTGACCTCATGAAGACAAACGAGCATCCCATTCATCCTGTCAGGTTCATCAAGGAGCTGGATGAAGCACTCCCAGAATATAGATGCCTAGTCATGGACGTTGGCACCAGCGCCATCTACACATCCACATTCTACAAGGTACCCGAGGCAGGACGAAGCATGGCGTACAACTTCGCAATGGGCAGCCTAGGATACGCGTTACCCACTAGCATCGGGGCAAGCTTTGCATGTCCCAACAGCTGTATCGCTGCTCTCGTCGGTGACGGAAGCTTCGGGCTCGCCGCAGCTGAACTGGAGACAGCTGCACGGGTAGGCCACAATAATAACATAATAGTTGTGAACAACGGCAGCTTCGGCTGGATACGGGCTGAGTGGAAGCTCAGCTACGGCGACGAGTACGTGGACTTTGCCACCAACTTCAGGGATGTAAACTACGTTAAGATAGCTGAGGGCTTCGGGTTAAAGGCTTTCAGCGTATCCAAACCCGAGGACCTAGCCCCTGTGCTTCATCAGGCGTTCAACGATCCTGAGCCCACGTTCACTGAGCTCGTGCTACAGCCCGAGGACAAGTTGGTGCCTCCCGTACCCACATGGATCAGGAAGGCTGAGAAACAGGGAATCAGGTACGTCAAGTAGCTCGGTAACCCTTTAAAGCTGCACCACATCTCAGGGTTGATCTTCTTGCCTCGATACCCTATGACCCCTGCGATCAAGGTTCTAGATGAGTCAGGGCTCGAATACAGCAAGCATCTATACGACTACAAGAAGTCAGGGGCAGTCATCGCAGCTGAACTAATGAATGTAGACCCTCACGTTATGATAAAGACCCTCGTAATGCAGGGCGACAACTACAAGCCCTTCATCGTGTTGATGCACGCAGATAAAGAGGTGAGCCTCAAGGAACTGGCCCGGCAAGTAGGCGCCAAGAACGTTTCCACCGTCAACGTGAAGGACGCCCAGAAATACACAGGATACATAGTGGGAGGGATAAGCCCCTTCGGGACCAGACGGGAGCTATCCGTATACGTCCAGGACACCATCCTTGAGCTACCCTTCCTCTACATAAACGTTGGACGAAGAGGGTTCCTAGCTGGGATGACGCCTGAGGTTCTACGAAAAATATTAAACCCGACGCCCATCGATGTCACAAAATAACCACTTGTACACAATATCTTTAGATCCCCCGGTGCCGTCTTTCACTTGGCACGTGAGGTCAAGAAGGGCATCTATTAACCATTTTTCCATAGAATCATATTCTCGTAACTCAATTCTCATTGTATGAAACATATCTGGGACGCACATGTTCCCATGCGTGACGGAGTTAATCTTTCAGCAGACGTATACATGCCCGATGAGGAGGGGTCCTACCCGACAATTGTCATTGGGACACCATACGATAACACCATGAAGAGCCACGTGGACATGGCGAGGTTCTTTGTCAAGCATGGATACACCTTTGTTGTATACGACGTAAGGGGAAGGCACGATAGCGAGGGTGAGTTCTACCCATTCTTCAACGAGGGTCCCGATGGTCACGACCTCGTTGAGTGGACCGCCGAACAGCCGTGGAGCAACGGAAAGATAGGCATGATGGGTGGAAGCTACAGAGGCTGGATACAGTGGGCAACAGCCAAGGAGAGACCACCTCACCTGACCACCATGGTACCCACTGCTACCGGAGGCAAGTACATGGAAGAGTTTCCATTTTTCAACGGCATCCCTTGTCTCTGGATGTTAGGGTGGTTAAACTTCGTAGGCGCAAGGACCAACCAGAACACTGCAGCGCCCTCTGTAGACTGGGAGAGAGTCTATAACCAGCTACCCCTTGAAACGATGCCTGAGGCACTGGGACGGGATCTACCTGTATGGAATGAGTGGCTCAGCCACCCTGATCTAGATGAGTTCTGGAAAGCCATCAACTTCACGGATGACGACTTCAAGGGCATAGACCTACCAATCCTTCACATCACGGGGTATTATGACGGAGACCAGCCGGGGGCACTCCACTACTACGATAACACGGTGCGGTACAGCCCGGCCAAGGATAAGCAGTACATGCTCATTGGTCCATGGGACCATCCCGGCACCAGGTTTCCTCAACGTTACCTCGGGGGAGTGGACTTCACCAACACGGCGGTCATGAACATGGCCGAGGTACACCTCGCGTGGTTCGATAGATGGATCAAGGGCAAAGGAAACGAGGTGGACAAGTGGCCCAAGACCAAGTATTTTGTAATGGGAGAGAACAAGTGGGTCAAGGACAACGACTACTGGGCACCCAGTAAAGCCAGTTACACCGATTATTATCTTCACAGCAATGGGAACGCTAATACCCTCAGAGGAGACGGAGCGCTAAGCAAAGAGAAACCAAAAGATGAACCCAATGACACCTACACATACAACCCTAAGAACCCTGTAATCCCCGGTGTGGGCTTCGACTTTTACGGTGAACGAGATGAGCCACCATTAGACAGTAGATATCTCCTCAGGAAGGATGACTATCTTGTCTACACCAGCGACCATCTCAAGGAAGCGGTGACAGTGGCTGGAAGACCCATCGCTGAACTATACTGTAGCAGCGACTGCGTGGACACCGACTGGTTCGTATACCTGATGGACGTTCATCCCGACGGTAGAAGCATCCTCGTGTCAAGGGGCCTGCTGAGAGCTAGGTACAGGAACGGGCTGGAGAAACAGGAGCTAATGAACCCTGAAACAGTATACAAATTCACGTTGGAGATGAACAGCACCTGCGTCAAGTACTTGGAAGGTCACAGCATCCGTATTGCAGTGACCAGCAGCGAGTTCCCACGGTACGCTAGAAACAACAACACGGGCAAACCCATAGCGTCGGATACCGAGATGCGGATAGCTCATAACAAGGTGCATCATATGGCTGCTTACCCATCCGTGGTCAAGCTGCCTCTTCTCTAATCTACGCTTCTTCTAGGCGCTCTGATTCCCTCAGTACAACAAGAATCAAGCCACATATGATGGCCAGTGCTATGTGGTAATAGTTGAACGTGAACAACTGGTAGACGTATTCTTCCCACGCGAAGCCAGCGAAGGATGGGTCCTCGAACATGAGGGCAAGGACAGGATAGCTGCTCACCACGGCGCCAAAGGCTTTCCCCAGAAGAAATCCGATGAAGAAAGATATCCCGTGTTCACGGGTTAGCACCTCAACCATAACTGAGGAACAGTGAAATATGTATTTAAAACTAGGCTAGGTGTCGCTGGATTAACTGCGCGAGCCCCTGTTTACCTACAGCGCCAACGGTCTGACCCGCAGGCTTACCTGCCTTGAACACTATAAAGTTGGGTATACTCATCACACCGAACTGCATCGCGGTACGTGGATTCTGATCAACGTTTAGCTTAGCGAAGTAAGCCTTCCCGGAGTATTCTCCTGCCATTTGATTGATAATAGGTGACATCATACGGCATGGAGCACACCACTCCGCCCAGAAATCAAGTAGAACTGGTTTATCAGTCTCAGCTAGTGCAGCGTGAAAGTTACCATCGTTTAGCTCGCTTACTACGCCGTCTTTCATTATAGTTGGTTTCGGTGCCTGTGGTTTCATCATTTTCTCCATCATGGCCCTTTTGATCTTTTCAAGCTCGTCGTCTGCGCTCATTAATCAGGGTTCACCGTGTGGCGACATTTAACGCTTTAGCTCAAATATTTCTGGGTTAGCAGTGTTTTTATTTCAGGCTGCGTAGAAAGTTGCCGAAACCCTTGTCAGAGGAGAACACTTTCTCGCAGTTATGTCGCCCAGTAAGGAGACTGATTACTGAGAAAGGCTTCAAGGAGCCCACTGAGCCGCAGCGACGCATCATACCCATCATACTTGAAGGCAGAAATGTTCTCCTTATTTCAGCGACTGCCACAGGGAAAACCGAGGCAGCAATGCTTCCAGTTTTCCACAGCTACCTCATGAACGGGGGGAGTCAGCCGGGCATCAGTATACTGTACATAACTCCCCTCAGAGCCCTGAATCGGGACATCCTCAACAGGATGACATATTGGTGTAACAGGCTTGATATGAGGCTCGGCGTCAGACACGGTGACACTAGTCAGAAGGAACGCAATTATCAGCGTATTAGTCCACCAGACATGCTCATCACCACCCCGGAAACACTGCAAGCAATACTGCAAGGAAGGACAATCAAGCATCACCTCAAGACAGTGCGATGGATAATAATTGATGAGATCCACGAGCTAGCCGATAATAAGCGTGGAAGCCAGCTGAGCCTAGCCCTTGAACGGATAAGAGCCGTGTCAGATAACGAGCCCCAGTTTATAGGACTCAGCGCCACAATAGGCAGCCCCGATAAAGTAGCCCAGTTCCTCGTGGGAGCCGAGAGGCAGGTAGAGATTGTGCAGGTCTCAGCTCTCAGGGACACCAGGTTTGACATCATCTACCCGAAACCAGATGCTGAGGATTATGAGTTAGCATCAAAGTTGTTCACTCACCCCGAAGTGGCTGTCAGGTTAAAGGTCATGAAGGACCTCATCGAGCAGCATGATACCACTCTCATCTTCACGAACACCAGGAGCACAAGCGAGGCACTCACAAGCAGGTTCAACCTCTGGGACACCGAGTTCCCATTGAGCATCCATCACGGATCACTGGCAAAGACAAGTAGGATAGCCACCGAGAAGGGGCTTAGGGCAGGCGACCTGAAAACAGTTATCTGCACAAGCAGTTTGGAGTTGGGAATCGACATAGGAAGGATCGATCTTGTGATCCAGTACAACAGCCCGAGGCAGGTAACGAGGCTTCTTCAGCGTGTCGGAAGAAGTGGTCACAGCATAGACGAGACCAGCAAGGGCGTCATTATCGCCATGAACAGCGACGACGCACTTGAGTCAATGGTCATCGCCCGTCGGAGCCTCAAGGAGATAATGGAGCCATTAATGGTTCCCGAGAAACCCTTCGATGTACTCGTGAACCAGTTGATAGCTGAAATGATGGGACGTAGCAAAATCTACTTTCTTCAAGCACAGAAACTGTTCTCTGGGGCTTATCCATATACCGACTTGACTGAAGAAGACATTCTAAATGCAGGTAGGTATATGCATGACAGGTTCCCTCGGCTTGCGTGGCTCAGCGAGGAGGACGAGGTCCTCATCAAGCCCAAGAGCAGCCGCAAGACCATTTATCGCTACTTCTTCAACAACTTGAGCATGATACCTGACGAGAAAGATTATCTTATCATAGATGTGGACGGTGACACACCCGTGGGTATACTTCAGGAAGCGTTCGTAGCCGAGTACGCCAAGCCAGGCGTCAAGTTCACCCTCAGGGGCAGCCCATGGAAGATACTCAACATCCACAACGACAAGATATACGTCAGAGCAGAGGATGACCCCACTGGAGCCATCCCAAGCTGGGTAGGCGAACAGATACCGGTACCATTTGAAGTAGCCATGGAGGTAGGCGAAATCAAGGCAACTGTCGAGGATGAACTCAACCACGGTCAAACAGTTGACGAGATAGCATCCGAACTCCACTTCAAGTATCCAGCCAACATCGACACCATCAAGAAAGCAATCTCGGAGATAGTGGACCATCAAAAACAAGGCTACCTAGTACCCACCAACAAACGGGTTGTGCTTGAGGACTGGGACGACAACGTCATCATCCACGCCAACTTCGGTAGCCTAGTCAATAGAACCCTAGCTCGGGTGGTTGGACATATCATCAGCGAGGACACTGGGTACCCTGTCGGAGTCCAGCAGGACACCTATATGATCATCAACCAGACAGTGGGCAACATTGACGCCAAGTACGTTGAACGCAAGCTCAAGGCCCTCGCGACGCGAAACATGGAACCCATTATCCAGGAAGCGGTCACAAAGACTGGTCTCTTCAAGAAACGCATCATCAATGTTGCAAGGAAATCAGGAGCCCTCAGCAAGTTCGCTAACTTCAGCAACATCACTCTTGGTCGATTGATGAAGAGTTTTGAGGACACCATCATCTTCGAGGAAGCAATGAAGGATACTCTCCGACAGGACCTGGATATCGAAGGCACGATGGACCTGCTCAGAAAGATGGCTGAGGGAGACATAGAGGTCGTTGTACTGGATACAGGTGGTGACGTGAGTCCCCTCGGTCAGCTTGGTGTTGACAGCATCAGCATGAAGATTGATATCGTGCCACCCGAGAAAATGACAACCATCATCCTTGAATCAGCCAAGGCACGGATCTATAACGAGACTAGGACACTGGCTTGTCTCGGAAAACGTGACTGGCTAGAGGAGCGTCAGGTAAAGGACTTCCCCGAGAAACTCGTCTGCCCCATCTGTAGCTCAACCGAGATAGGGGTATTCGACAGAGGCTTGGAAGAGGTAGGTGAACTCCAGCTAACCACCAAGAGAAAAAGCACGAAGGAGCCTCCACGTTGGTGGAGTAGAGGCGAGCAGACCGCCAAACTCGTGAGCATGTACGGGCGAAGAGCAGCAATCATCTCATCAGCAAAACGAGTGGACTTCACCGTAGCCTGGGACATCCTAGCTGAGACCCAAGAAGAGGAAGACGAGTTCTTCGAGAAGATAGTTGAGGCTGAACGTGAGGCTCTACGTCAACGATTCATGTAGCTACCCCGGAGATAAACCATATAATGGCTTGACACGTTCTTCTAGCCCATGAAGAAGATTGGTATGCTCACCATCGGGCAGAGCCCTAGAGATGATCTCATCCCGGGTCTCATGGAGATACTTGGAGACGGCTACGAGATCGTTGAGGCAGGCGCACTCGACGACCACATCATGGAGGACATCGAGAAGATCGAGCTGAACCCTGAGCACTATATCCTTGTGAGCAGGATGAGGGACGGCACCGAGATAAAGATCACAAAAAAGTATATTCTCCCGTTGATGCAGAAACGTCTAGACGAGATAGAGTCACAAGGCGTCAGGGTCACTGTGGTCATGTGTACTGGCAAGTTTCCTCAATTCAAGAGCAAGGGCCTCGTCGTGACGCCATCCGAGATATTGAAGGGAGTCATCGAGGGTAGCCTCAAGGAAGGAAAACTGGGCGTAGTCTACCCGGCCGCAGAGCAGATGCCATACGCCGAAAATGACTTTGGTAGAACCGGCGTTGAGGTCTACGCTGACACAGTGTCACCGTACGAGCCGGAGGACGTCGAGGGACTGCTTGAACGACTAAAGAAAGAGAACCTTGACCTGATCTTTCTGAACTGCTTCGGTTTCCCATCCATGATCAAAGAAAAAGTCATAACTGCAACCGGGAAGCCAACGATCCAGAGTAACACGTTAATAGCCAGGGTCTTGAAAGAGCTGATCTCCGGGTAAGGGACCCTCGTCTTCTTCCTGTTCTTCTTCAGCCTTAAACTCTCGGGGTAGCTTCCTGTTCTTCTTCAGGTTTCTCGCTATTATGTACCGCTCTGCGCTCTGTTTCCGTGATGCGGGTGGCTTATAGTTCCTGACGTACTCGAACATGTCTTTGAGCTCTTGGACATATTTGACGTGTTCACCGCCCTGAAACACCTTCACGATGAACCAGCCGGTACGCTTCAGCAGCTTGTCAGCGATCTTCAACGCTATCCTAGCGAGGTGGATCTGCCTGTACTGGTCCACTTCCCATTGACCAATGATATCCGGAGCCATATCTGACATGATGACATCCGCTTTGCCATCAAAATACTCCATGACCTCGGCCTGTACCGCTTGGTCACGGACATCACCCTCGATGGTTATGACGTTATCAGCCCATAGTGGCTTGATCTTTTGAAGATCCACTCCAAGGACTAGACCACCATCCTCGATCTTCTCCGCTGCTACCTGTAGCCATCCACCGGGCGCCGCGCCGAGGTCTAAAACATACTTTGCGTCATCGAACACCTTGAACTTGTTATGGATCTGTATAAGCTTGTAACTAGCTCTAGACCTGTAGCCTTCCTCCTTGGCTTTCTGGTGGTAGTGTTCGTTCTTACGCTCGTGTATCCATCGGCTAGGCATCTGTGTTCAACGCCTGAATGTTTATTCGTATTTATGAAGGTTTGTAAAAAATGTGATTCATTTAAAAACAGCCATGAGAAAGAAGAAAACATTCTGTGATAAACATGGGAAACACGAAAGAGAATCTTGGAGCCGCGTTCGCAGGTGAGAGCCAGGCCAACCGCAAATACCTAGCATTCGCCGAGAAGGCAGACAAAGAGGGATACCCCCAGATCGCTAAACTGTTCAGGGCAGCCGCAGCTGCCGAGACGGTACATGCCCACAACCATCTACGTATAATGGGTGGCATCCATTCCACACCAGAGAACGTTCAGGAAGCCATCAGCGGTGAGACCTATGAGTTCACCAAGATGTACCCCGAGTTCCTCGAAGTAGCGGCAAAAGAGCAGGAGAATCAGGCAAGTTGGAGCTTCAACATCGCCAACGATGTGGAGAAGATTCACGCCGACCTGTACACCGGGGCAGCCGAGGCGTTGAAGGCAGGCGGCGATTTACCTGTGGTCACTTACTACGTTTGTAATGTCTGCGGTAACACCGTGGAGAATACTCCACCAGAGAAATGCCCCATCTGCAACGCGCCAGCGGCTAGCTTCGATAAGATCGACTAGCCACCCAACACTTTTTCCAGTTCTTTTACCGAAGCATCCGTTTTGATCGCCCTATCATCGTAGTGAGCCATGGTGACCCTGAAGCCTGCTGACTTGATCCTTTTGATGGCTTCCTCGGTTGACATGGACTTGATCTTGGCTATCGAGCAGATGTTATCTATTATGAAGAAAGAGACAGGGAAACCTATCTCGTCTCTAACTGACTCGACCAGATTTACGGCTTTCGAGCCAGCGAAGTGATCCAGTTTATAGGACTCCTCCAGCATCCCTGAGACGAAGCCCTCCTCAGCGAGTTCCCCAAGCCACAGGGGACCACCAACCCTCATCTGGGACCCACAGAGGATACAGTTCTCAGGTTTGTTATCCATGGAAGTGAATCTGTGAAGGCACTCCGGGCAGAACTTGATGAAACCCATCTGCTCCAGCAGAGCGTCAGCCCGTTTCGCGCCCTTGTCTACCCTAGCATAGAGACGGATGTAGTGGTCAGCATAGTAACTGAACACAGGCGTAGCGGCGGTCTCTTGGATTGCAGTCTGTCTTACAAGTAAACCTGCAAGAAGCCGGAGAGCGACCTCGTGGCAGAACTCGCCCTGAAGCGGTTTACCTCCATACTTTCTGAGACAAGCCTTGGGGTTAACCCCACATAAAGGCGCCATATCAGTAGCTGTTAGTGCAATGAGGCCGTGGTTCCTTGTTGCTATGAGACCGCTATCGATGAACGTACTCGGAGAGCCATAAGGATCGATGTCCACATAATCAAATCGTCCACCCGGGTACCCATGGAGAGACATCAAGAGGTTCGCGTCCAGAAGCCTCAAATTCACTTTACCGATAACTTCATTGAGCTTGGCGTTCTCTCCTGCCAACGCGATAGCACTCGGGCTCAGGTCCCCCATAACTACTCGTTCAACCTCAGGCACTTCCAATGCTAATCTGATCCCCCTCACCCCGCTACCACACATGGGTTCACAGACTCTCAGGGGGCGCTTAACGTTGCTTTGATGTACACGTAACGCGAGGACGGCGGTGTCTCTATTGGTCTTCTGTACTGGGTTATAGAAAACAGGGGCTTGACTCTGGAGTCGCTGGACAGGCTCCCCCGTGGACTTGTCTAGGCGGGGAACCAGTATCCGGGCTGCTCCTTCCTTGACCTCCTCCGTGGGGAACCCTTGATTCATATTGATCGCTTTGAGGGGTGACGCTTATTTCTGGGTTACGCCCGTCTCGATGCCTAAACGGTTGCAGAGTTTCATTATTTCTCCCCATGTATCCTCAGGTATCTCGATTCCATCCCTGAGACGCTGGGCTTTGGTCTCTTTCTCGGGTTCACCGGGTATAAGTATTCGTTCACCGCTAACTGGGGTAAGCTTTTTCACATCACTGAGTAACTGCGCTGTCTTCTCCTTGAAGGCATCCAACCCGATGAATCCCTCAGGGTTCACCGCCAACATGAACACCCCGTTAGGTGCTGGGGGTTCTCTGATGTGAGGGAGCCCAGTCCTAGAGCCTGTGAGCACTGCGCCCAGTAGCTCTGAGATCATCTGAAGACCGTATCCTTTATACTCACCGAATGGCAGAAGCCATCCGCCGTCATATATGTCGTTGGGGTCGTCTGTGACTCTTCCGTACATGTCACGAGTCCAGTGTTTAGGAATCTTAGTGTGCTTGGCTCTGGCGACCGAGATCTTGCCATGGGCGACGACGCTTGAGGCGTAATCCACGAGGAAAGGTGTATCGCTTCCCGTAGGCACTGAGGCACTGTACGGGTTTGTGCCAAAGGTCTTCCC
This sequence comes from Candidatus Bathyarchaeota archaeon, assembly GCA_026014815.1. Lineage (GTDB taxonomy): Archaea > Thermoproteota > Bathyarchaeia > TCS64 > TCS64 > RBG-16-57-9. Next base: position 2,836 of record JAOZHP010000131.1, on the reverse strand, counting down.
AAGGCCATTATGAACAGAGACACTAGGGTTGCCAACATTCGCGTACATCGTAGTAATGATGTTTTCCTTCGCGGCCATCTCAGTGTAGTAGCCGAGGCGACCGATGTGATTGCAGTTGAACGCCCCTACTCCTGCCACCATGCTTTTCTTCGCCTTCTCAACGGCTACCTCTGTGAGTTTCTTGGCGGTTATCTGCCCGAAAGTCCAGTTCCCGTCGATGAGCGCTGAGGAAGCCGTCTCCTTGACAATTACAGGTTTCTGGTCGATCTTGATGAACCCGTTATTGATTCGTTCACTATACTTTGCATAGTAATGGATGCCGTGGCTGTCATGTCCAGTAAGGTTCGCCTCAACCAGCGTGTCTACAAGAAACCGGGCCTGATCCTCGGTGGCTCCCTGAGCGGTGAAAATCTTGACGCCAAGCTCAGTTAGCTCATCAACAGGAACAATAATCATAGAAAAAAGAACGGAAGGACGTGGTATAAAGAGTTGGGGGTTATACCCGTTTAGCGAGATTCTCAAGGAAGGAATTGATATCTTCTTCCTCGATGCCGTAGTGAGTGACGAGTCTTGTGCCTGTGCCTCTGCCGCGGCTCTTCCACCCCATCTCGGTGCATGCCTTGTTCCAGTCCTCGGCTGTCCAACCTATGGAACTAAAATCCACGTACACCATGTTGGTCTGGACCTCGTTAACCACTTTGATTCCCAGCTTCGTGAGGCCCTCCGCGAGAACCTTAGCGTTGGCGTGATCCTCGGCTAACCTGTCCACCATCTTGGTAACGGCTATGATCCCTGGGGCCGCAATGATACCTGCTTGCCTCATGCCTCCACCCAGCATCTTACGGTACTTCCTCGCTTTATCGATAATATCCTTAGGACCGACAACAAGTGAGCCGACGGGGGCTGCGAGTCCTTTGCTTAAGCAAATCTGGACGGTATCCGCGTATTGAGTGATCTCCTTGACGTCAACGCCAAGGGCAACAGCTGCGTTGAAGACTCGTGCACCGTCAAGATGCACTCCCAGATTATTCTCCTTTGCTACATCCCAGTAACTCTTCATCTGGGGAACAGTCAGAGCGATGCCTCCCGCGCTGTTATGAGTGTTCTCGACGCAGAGAAGGGTGGTTGGTGGGAAGTGGATGTTTTCGATCCTTACCGCTTTCCTGATGTCCTCTGGGTCCATGTGACCATTTACTCCTTTTACTGTCCTTGACATAAGCTGGCCCATGACCGCGAGACCGCCAACCTCGTTGACGTAGATGTGGCTTCTTTCCTCAAGGATAATCTCGTCTCCCCTGTTGGTATGCGCGAGAATTGCTACTGCGTTGCCCTGTGTGCCGCTGGTGACGAAGAGGCATGCTTCCTTGCCTAAGACCTCCGCTCCTACTCGTTCAAGCTCGATAACTGTGGGATCGTCCTGGTAGACGTCGTCCCCAAGCTTGGCATTGTATGAGGCCTCCCTCATTTCGGGGCTGGGCCGTGTGACTGTGTCGCTTCTAAAGTCCAGGTTCTTTTCGACCAAACTAATCAGCAATGCATGGAGCGTATGTTGCTTATCAGTTTGTTGAGAAAACGAATGAAATGCAGGAAAAACCAGATACAGTGTTCCAGAAAAATTAGTAAGCTTCGTTACACGAATTTTCTTTTTATATGGCTAAATGCTTACAAATGCCTATCAAATAAATTAAAATCTGACATTTATAAGCAAATGACAATGCTTACATTTTAAAGGATAAATAGAATTTCCGGTTATAACAAGGAACCTATAACGATCCCAATGAACTCGCCCACCGTCAGCAGTACACCAAAATGTAGGGCCAATTGCGCTGTAATTTGATCAGAAGTTAATGGCACTTCGTTATCGAAGGTTTTCAGGATACCCAATGCTTCTTTCAATGTCAGGAACGTTATGATGCTGAAAACCGACAATGTACCTGTGTAGATCAACACTAGCGTTGCAACATAAGCTGATGCCAGCAAACACTTGTAGTACGTGATGCCCTGAGAGACGTTCTTTGAGGTCATGATCGTTGATATTCCGACGCTCGCATCAAAGTCCTTGTCACGAATATTGTTGGCTAAAAGCACCAGCGCCACCAGTAACCCTATAGGAATCGAAGCGAACATGGGGTCCCAACTGAACGTTCCAGTAAGAGCGTAGTAAGCCCCTCCAACCATCAAAGGTCCGAAGGCAAGGAAGACACTGATCTCACCGACGGCAAGGTACTTGAGCTTGATAGGGTCAGCTGTATAGAAGACTCCAAAGAGGACTCCGAGGGCCGTGAAAATCAACACTGGTAGACCTCTGAGCATGGTTAGATATAATCCAATTAAGATGCCGACGCCGTACACGGCGAATACTACTTTCTTGTAAGTCGCTTTATCCACCTCGCCGAAGAGCAGTGGATGAGGACGGTATTTCGCTGTGGGGGCGTTCTCGTCAACGCCGTTCCTCACGTCATACCAGTCATTTGCCATGTTGGCCGCTGTGTGGGCGATTAGTAGCCCGATCATTGTTAGCATGAATATTGGTATACTGAAGCTGCCGCTTGCGTACGCGAGAATACCCGCGAGGCATGTGGACACGAAAGTCATCACAAGTGACCACGGACGGGTTGCGATGTACCACGTCTTTAGTGACATGGGCTTGTGAATAGTTCCATGTATGATAAGGTTTTCGTCAAGCTAAGGGCATGAAAACGAAGATAAGCTCGGTCCATACAATGTGAGATAAGACCACAAGCCATAAGGAACCAGTGTACTCGTACAGGACACCCCAGAACAAACCTGCGATTAACGCAGCGAGGATTAACGGGACATTCATGGTGGTTATATG
>JAOZHP010000130.1 GCA_026014815.1 Candidatus Bathyarchaeota archaeon | reverse complement strand
GTCCTCGGCGATGGCTTCCTGATAATCGACTCCGCTGGAAGAGTTCTTGAGGATGCTCTTCCGCAGGTTCCCCATAAGGGTATTCTCCACTAGGTGGGTCATGGCGTCGATCTCGTCTTGGTCATGCTCTGCCTTGGGGATCTTCTTCTCTAGACTGTCGAAGAGGGCGTCGAAGTCATCTGGCTCCGATGCGGCCTTCTCACGTGTCTTTATTATGCATTCACGGCAGTTGATGCCTTCCTCTGCTACTGTCTTTCCACAGCCTGGGCATATTGGCATAAAGAATTGGTGCGCAACCCGGTTTTTTAGGGATTATTTAACTGGAATATGGATCCTTGTTCCACTTCTCAGGGGTGAACCTACCCTTGATGCGTCTCGGATCCACATCGTCGGTCTGAAGAAGCTTGAGGTGCTGCTCCATCTTCTGCGTGTTCTCCCTGATTACGCTGATCATGTTACCGTCAAGCACACCCTTACGCTCCGCGACGTGGGTAGCCTGATTGATCAAGATAATCTGGTTCCTGATTTCCTGCTCCGCGAGCCAGACTCCCTCCTTGATCTTTGTCTGTTCCTGAATCTTCATCTCATAGTTGAGGCGCTCCTGCACTCGGACGAAGTGAACCAGCATGAAGACGCTGAACACCATTGTGGCGAATATAATCTGCTCAAAGTATTGGAACTGTATGACGTTCAGTATGAATGGAGTCTCAAAGTACTCCAAGAAGCATGACACGATGAAAGTCGCTAGGCTGAACACGTAACCAATGTAGATGAACTTGTTCTTGGTTAACGTGTCCTGGATCCGCGCCAGTAACCCCTGGGTGCTCGTCATGGATGCCGTCTTTGTACCATTTAACCCCATATGTGATCCGTGCATTGGTTGAGGACTGCAAACATAAAGGCGGGATTGTGTAGCGTGTCGCCACCTACACGCCTCAACACGGCTCAAATATTCCCTTTGGAATCAATGTGACAGTTATTAATTTATACTGGAATAAAGGGTGTATGCTGCATCTAGGAGGAATCTAAAACTCACATCCAATACCCCAGATAAGAAGAGAACAGTCGCGGAGATTAATGAGAAAATCCGCAACGGGGACGTACAGGTTCTAACCATTTCTGAGATGAAAGATCTTGTGGAAAGCAGCGGAGTAGAGGTTGCTTTCAAGGAAGTAGACGTTGTAACGACAGGCACCATGGGTGCAATGTGCAGCTCAGGAGCCCTAATCAACGTTGGCCACGCAGATCCACCTATCAAGATCGATAAAGCCTGGATAAACGATGTCCCAATCCCACACCCCGGCGCAGCCGTTGACCTCTACATCGGAGCCACCATCGGGTCCGAGACCAGAGGATTCGAGTACGGCGGAGGGCACGTAATCGAGGATCTCATAGCCGGCAAGGAGGTGGAGCTAAGAGCCACCGCCTATGGGACAGACTGTTACCCAAGAACCCGGGTGGAAACCACCCTAACGAAGGATGACCTCAACCAGTTCATCCTTCTAAACTTCCGTAACGGGTACCAGCGGTACGCAACCGCGGTAAACGGGAGAGACGAGGCCATCTATACGTACATGGGCAAGCTTCTCCCTAACTTCCGGAACGCCACATATAGCGGGGCCGGAGAGCTGAACCCACTATGCAACGACCCTGACTACGAGACCATAGGTCTCGGTACACGGATATTCCTCGGCGGAGGAACCGGCTATATTATTGGTGAGGGCACTCAGCACAACCCCAAGGCCGCGCTGGGTACCATCATGGTGAAAGGCGACGCCAAACAGATGACCCCGGAGTACATCAGGGGAGCCACCTTCAGCGAGTACGGTAGCACCATCTACATAGGTTACGGTGTCCCGATACCCATCCTCAACGAGGGCATCGTGAAGAAAGTAGCCATCAGGGACGAGGATATACCCTCGGACATCGTGGATTATGGAATACCCAGACTGAACAAAGGCACACTCGGCACAACCAACTACAAGGAACTCAAGACTGGACGAGTCAACGTGAACGGAAAATCCGTTAAGGTGACCAGTGTCAGCAGCCTGAAACACGCGTACAAGATATGCGAAGAACTCAAGGACTGGATACAGGAAGCCAAGTTCTACCTGACCAAACCAGTGGAGACGTTGCCGACGGACACCGTGTTCAAACCCATGAAGGTCACCACAGAGACCCGGTTCGTTGAGAGCCTCATAGGAGAGGCTGTCACATGCACCGAAGACGAGGATGTGAAGGCCGTCGCCAAGAGGCTCGTAGAGGAGTCTGTGAACCAAGCCATCGTCGTTGACTCAGCTAACGAGTTGAAAGGCATAGTCACCGCGTGGGACATCACAAGAAGCGTCGCCAACGGCAATAAACGTCTCGAAGACATCATAGTTCGACGGGTATACACCGCTAGGCTACATGAGCCATTGGAGACTGCCAGCAAACGCATGGCGGACCACGATATCTCGGCGCTACCAGTCGTTGACAAAGGTAACAAGGTGTTAGGCATCCTGACCTCGGACGCCATCTCAAGGCTAGTAGGAGGCGGCGCCACTGGTTAGAGTGCTACTCCGGTTCAGCCGGCAAATAGTTGACCAGCCCATCACAAGCCAGATAATACTGGAGAAGAAGACGCCGATCAACATACTGAGCGCCAGAATGAACCAGTTGGGAGGCGAGATACTCGCCGAGATACCCGGAGACAAGGCCCAAGAAGTCATCAAGGCGTTCAAATCCAAAGGAGTCATTGTGGATGTGGCCAGCCTCATCGAGAAGGACGACGACCTGTGCATCGACTGCGGAGCATGCATATCTCTCTGCCCAATGGATGCCCTCGGGTTCACGGAGGACAAGTCAGTGACACTGGACGCCAAGAAGTGCAACGGAGCCACATGCGGCCTATGCGTGGACGCCTGCACAAGGCGAGCCTTACGGCTACTGAGCTAACCAACCCTCTTTTTCCGAAAATGACCGGCACTCGACGCGATGAACTCTTCAGAAAACCATACAGTCTGAAAGAGACCAAAGGAATCATAATCAGTGACAGCAAGGCTGCTATTCAGGCTGCATTGGAGTCACTTCAACGCCACCGCTTGGAGCTAGAAAATTTCTGTGAAACTCACCCCACATTCCAGTACACCCTCGAACCGCTGGAGATAAAGGAAGGCCCCGAGTCCGCGCGTCTGATGGCTGAGGCGGGGAGCATCGCTGGCGTCGGACCCATGGCGGCGGTGGCAGGAGTACTAGCTGACCTCGCAGTCAGAGACATGATAGAAGCAGGCGCCAAGGTTGCCGGAATAGAGAACGGCGGTGAAGCCTACTTCGTCTTGAATAGACCTCTGACGGTTTCACTGCAGGCAGGGGACACGCCGCTCTCACGGCGCGTAGGGTTCAGGCTAGAGAAATTCCCAGTCGGAGTCGCCACAAGCTCAGGAAGATACAGCCACGCCTTGAGCCTCGGAGACACAGACGCCGTCACGGTGTTCGCTTCCACTTCAGGACTCGCGGACGCAGTAGCGACCAGTGTTGGTAACATGATTAAAGACCAGAAAGGAGACACGGTGCAGAGAGGCGTCGAGCACGGACTATCCATCCCCGGTGTACACGGAGTCATGATCGTCATTGACGAGAAAGTGGGCATCGGCGGAGATGTACCGCGTATCATCAACGTGACGGGGGGCAAGAATGACGAGTAAGACACTCGTTGTGAAGTACGGGGGCTCTGTACTCAGGGACGGCAAAGCAATCCGCAGAGCCGCCGAGCAGATAAAAGAAGAGGTTGAAAAAGGAACTCAACTGGTCGTCGTTGTCTCAGCCATCAAAGGCGTGACAGACCAGCTACTGGATGCAGCCAAGGCGATAAGCCCAGATATCCCTATCCCGGTGAAGGACCACATCGTGCGTCTTGGGGAGGAACAGAGCGTTCGCCTGGTAAGCGCCGCCCTCATCCATATCGAAGTGGATGTCGAGGAGATATCCGTCGAGTCACCGAGCTGGCCCATCATCACTGACGAGGAGTTCGGCGACGCGGAGCCCATACTGGACCTATGCGTGTGGGCAGTAGAGATCGGCGTCAAGCCGCTCCTAAGGAGGGGTAAAACGCCTGTTGTCTGCGGGTTTGTCGGAAGAAGCATATCAGGCGCAGTTACGACGTTGGGCAGAGGGGGTAGCGACACCACAGCCACCGTTCTCGCCAACTGCCTTGAAGCCGACGAGCTTGTGCTGGTGAAGGATGTGGGAGGAGTCCACACAGCGGACCCCAAGAAAGTGAAAAACGCACAGTTCATCTCAGATTTATCGGCCTGGGAAGCGTGTCTGCTCAGCGCCAACGGCTCAAAGGTACTCCACGAAAAAGTGTTCAAGTACAGGCCCCCCACGCTAAGCATCAGGCTCGTGCAGGAAGGGGGAGAGTTGAGCACAGGTGGAACATTGATCACAGGAGGAATAGATGAAATGAAAGTCAATGAGAACAAAGTCACGAGGATCGTCTTCGTAGGCAAAGGGAAAGCAGAAGCTACACTCGACGCGGCTTCAATAGTAGCGGACAGCGGCTCAAAGATTCACAGGATAACGACGCAACCAGACGTAACCACCATATACGTCGAGGGAACACCAGACCTTGACGCGTTTCACGGAGTGGCCCAAAAACATGGGTTCAAGGCGATGACGGCAAAGGAGAATCTTATTTTGATTCAAATAACAGGCAGTGAACTCGAAGAAAAAAGAAAGAAGATACTGGACAACGTGATGGAAAAGACAGTGGAGGCGTTCTTCGAGGCATCAAGCGTCACATTGGTCGTTGAGGAAGCTAAGAAAGAGGATGTTCTCCAGTCTCTGGAACTTAGCTCAACGCACGTATGAGTGTCTCACCCATGGCGTCGATGAGCCCGTTTGTCGTTCCCGACGCCACGATGCCCCCCGATCTCTCCCTCAGGAAACCGTAGAACACCCCCAAGGTGAACGCGTAGAGACCCCAGCCCCAAGAAACACTATAGTCGCCGAGCCACGGCTTCACAGTGGTTAACCCTCGGGATAGCCCGTAGAGGAGAGAGCTGAACAATAATCCTGGGCCAAACTGGACGCCCATGAAGCTCCACGGCTTCCCATGCTCCACGTTCACCATACTCTGAATGTACCCCCGGTACAGTAGCTCCTCCCCGAAGCCACCGAACACAACCTGCCAAACCAAAGTAGACAGGAGCCTCAAAGATATGCCTCCGAAAATGAAAGCTATGACGAGGGGAAAGCATAACAATAGGGCAACTATAACAACCCGAACAGTGGGTGATGAGAACTCCTTGTAACTCGGGTTCCTCAGTCTCCAGAGCAGGAACACCATGAAGAGGAAAACCACACCTGAAAGCAACAATGAGGTGCCGAGGCTCTCGTACCCGATTCCCCATGTGAGAGCCATAAACAAGAGGAACTGGGGAACGAGTAAAGCGAGGTACCCCCGTAGACCGATATCAAGCCCATGTTGCCACCGCTGCAACGTGACGCCGCTCTCCTCAAAGTCACGTTTTGTGACCACCATCACCATGACCGGCACCAGAACCATCACGGCACCCGTAAAGTAGCTCCATCCCAGCGTTCTCAGCTCCCACTTAACGAGGCTGTTAACCCCGGGAAGCAGCAGACGTATCGCCTGCAGTAACGAGAACACGGCTAATGCCTCAAGGTATGAGCGATTACGCATGGAAGACTCGTTGCCTGAACCGTATATAGGGATTGTCAAAGAGTTTAAACAATGCCACACTGTGTCTCATCTTATGTTCACCGGCGTCAAACGTGCCTACGTCCTGCAGGTAGCCTATGTGATGAAGACCATTGAGCGACTGGGCACCGACGGGGCAATAGAGATACTGGAAGAGGCAGCCCAGATGCAGGGCAGAATAATAGCCAGAGAACTCAAACGTTCACTGCCCGAGGACATGAACCCCCTCGACATAGGCGCCGAGGTCTACAAAAGGTTCATGACTGATGCTGGAGCCGAGATAACTGAGCACCAGCGCGACGACAACAGCGTCACCTTCCTCATCAAACGTTGTCCCTTCTACGAGGCGTTCCTAGATGTGGGTGTGGACTGCGGCATGTTCCTCAACGGTCTCTGCGGAAACCTGACGCTTCCAAGCATACAGGCCACCCTCAACCACTTCGATGAACGGCTCCGCGTAGAGCCCTACGTATCGAGGGAGAGCGCCGAGGAGATCTGCCTGGAACGCGTCTACCTGGCTGAAGAGTAACTCATTATTCTCCGTGACCTACTTCATGATTTTATGGTGGATGAAATATCGTCTGAGATAGGGGGTCGCAGCTACTTCACCTCGACCACAATTCTCCACGTTAAGGAGACAGAGAACGATCTGTTGCCTCCTCGATGTCTTGGGGACTCTTTTAAGCCTCCCAACACCCTTTTTTCAGTATGGCTCTGAACTACAAGTCAGACATTCTAATCATTGGCACCGGCGGAGCAGGCCTCAGGGCTGCTATCGAGGCAGAGGCGTCGGGTGCCCACGTTATACTGGTCAGCAAGGCACCGGCAGGCTACAATAACTGCACCATCGTCGCGGGTAGTGGTTACCTCGCCGCCGTGGGGGGTATGTCTGTCGAGGAGCACCTTGAACGCACACTCAGCGTAGGTAAAGGAGTGAACGACCCCAAGCTCGTTAAGGTGCTCACCGAGGAGGGCGGTGAACGCGTCCTTGAGCTGGAGAAGTACGGATGCGTGGTCAACGTCAGGCATGGCGGGATCCATGTAGGTGACAAAGATACGATACTGGGTCAGGGAATCACATTACCCAAAGTCAAATACATCCGGGACAAGGGCGTCGAGATAGTAGAGAACACCATAATCACCAAGCTCCATAAGGAAGGCGACAGAGTGGTCGGCGCAGTTGGGTACTGCAGTGACAAGAAAACGCCCGTTATCTTCCAAAGCAAGGCAGTGATACTGGCGTCAGGTGGGGCCGGAGCCCTCTTCAAACGCACAGACTGCCCATTGAAGACCACAGGCGACGGCTATAGTCTAGCGTACCACACTGGTGTGAGACTCAGGGACATGGAGTTCTGTCAGTTCTTCCCACTGGCCCTCGCTGAGCCTTGCGCCCCCAAGTTCTTAGTGAATGGCCCCCTCATCTGGGAAGGCAAGATCATCAACTCTCTCGGGGAAGACATCCCCGCGAAGCACGGCGTCACTGAGCGACCCTACATCGCGAAGAGCAGGGACCTCCTAAGCAGAGCCATGATGAAGGAGATTCTTAGCGACGGCGGTCTTGACGGCGCGGTTCTGGTGGACGCCAGAGAGGTAGTGAAACGAGGCAACGAAGACGAGTTCCATGGGATGGCTAACCTCGCGTTCTACCGTGACAGGCTGAAAGCACATGAGCGCCCGTTCAGGGTTGCGCCTGTGAGCCACTTCACCATGGGTGGGGTAGTCAGCAACACGTATGGCGAGACTGATGTGAAAGGGCTCTTCGCTGTTGGGGAGGTTATGGGCGGTGTTCACGGCGCCAACAGGCATGGCGGAAACGCGTTAACCGATGTAACCGTCTTCGGCGCAAGAGCAGGTGCAAGGGCAACCGAGTACGTGAAGAAGGTTGACCACGTTGACGTTGAGGAGAAAGCAGCCCCTGAACTTGAACGCTACAAACGGATGGCTAAACGAGAGACAGGATACACGCCTCCCACCATCATGAATCTCCTCAGGGAAACCATGTGGGAGAACGCAGGAATCATCAGGGACAGCTACAGCCTGGTGGACGCCTACGAGAAGGTAGCCGAACTCAGGGACACAGCCACCAAGGTGATGGCGCAGCACGGCAGACAGATGCTGGCCGCCCTAGAGGTGCCCATGGCGCTGAACGCAGCCGAGATGATAATACGTGCAGCCATGATGAGGCGCGAAAGCAGGGGAGCCCACTACAGGGAGGACTACCCAGAGATGGACCCAGAGTGGGTGAAGACAGTAATCATCTCCAAGAAGGGTGAAGCCATGCAGCTCGGTACCGTTGTCCTCGGTGAGGCATTTGAGTAGCCTCCACGATGAGATATTAGCGGAGATCAAGAGGCAGGCCAACCCTGTGAAAGCCGAGGAGCACCACCGGTACTTCAGGGAACCCATCGAGACCTATGGGTTAAGCAGCCCACAAGCCAAGGAGATTGCGAAACAGTATTACCCTCAGGTCAAGGGAAACCTCGACAAAGCGTTACAGCTCACAGAGGAGCTTCTCAGCCACAGAAATGTCTCGGTGTCATCCGTGGCGCTGTTCATCCTTCAACGGTTCGAGAAAAAGCTTGAACCCAAACACTTCAAGATCTTCGATGGCTGGGTCGAGTACCTCACCAACTGGGCCACCACCGACCACATGACAACCCACATGATGGCAGCCACCATCAAGAAGGACCCCAGCCTCGTAGAGGAGCTATTGAGATGGACGGGTTCAGAGAATAGGTGGAGACGTAGAGCAGCCGCGGTGAGCCTTGTACCCATAGCCCGTAAGGGCGAGATGTTCGACGACGTGTTTAGACTAGCGGATATACTGATGGAGGACGGCGACGACATGGTTCAAAAGGGCGTCGGATGGCTTCTGAAGGAGGCGTCCAAACGGCACCCCTCTGAAGTGCGTGAGTACCTTCTCGAGTGGCGGACCCGGACCTCGGGCCTCGTTTTAAGGTATGCTTCCGAGAAGCTGCCATATGACATGAAGGTGCTTAAAACTCGTTTCTAGCCTGTTTAATGACATCATAGGGTCAAGACTCCATAATCGCTTTTAGACTAACATTGAAGATTTTGAGTTAGATTAGACATGGTGCTGACAGTCGGAGACGTTATGACCAACCAAGTTGTCACAATTGACATGAACCAGACGGTGAAGAACGCCGCCAGAACGATGAACCAGTTCGGTATTAGCAGTCTCCTCGTCTACTCGAAAGAGGGACTCAGGGGCATCGTCACCGAGAGAGACATCATTACACGCGTGGTCTGCACTGGATCAAACCCATCCGAGGTCTATGTTAACGAGATCATGTCCGAGCCAGTAATCGCCGTGGGACCTGATGAGCCCCTTGAGAGCGCCATCGAGTTAATGCTGACGCAACGCATCAAGAAGCTACCCGTCATGATACAAGAAGAGGAAGCAGTCAAGATCGTCGGCATACTGAGCCTCATAGACGTAGCCGAGGTGCAGCCAAACTTGTTGAACAGTCTCCGTGAGATGGTGCAGGGGCAAGCTGAGTCCCTTGAGGCCGGGTTCTACGTCAGCTAAGTGAAGAATGTTATTACGTCCTCGTCCATCGCGTTGTGGTTGAGGCCCACTTTCTGACCACCGAACTTCACGCTGGGCCCCCAGATACGTGTGTACCTCAGGTCTTTCTTGAGCTTACGGTGCACCTTGTCCGCGATGTCCTCGACGGTGGCGCCGTTCCTGATGATGAGGGGCTCCTCGTAGTCGGCTTCCTCGCCTTTAGGCTTCAAATAAATGCGGATGAAATTCAGTTTACGGAAGATCTCTTCCTTCAGAGCTTCTAGGTTAAGGTCATTATCGGCGCTAATCGCTATGAAGTCGTAGTCTGCGTTCTCCCTTAGCTCATCCAGATAGCTCTGATCCACCATCTCCATCTTGTTGATTATAGTAAGCGTGGGGACATACACCCTGTTCTTCATCAACACATCCAGAAGCTGGTCATAGGTAATATCCTCCCTGATGACGACGCGGCTGTTGTGGTACCTGTACTCCCTGAGCACGTCCTTGACTCCAGCAGACGTCATCTCAGTCATTCCGATCAAGTCAGTGACAACTACTCCTCCTGAACCACGTTTCTCGATCTTGATGTCTGGCCGCGTCTCATCTGGACGCAGCCCAATGGCACGAATCTCATCTAGAAGCATCTCACGCATCCCCGGGTTGAACACATCCATCATTACGAGGATCAGGTCAGCGCTCCGGGTGGCTGAGAGGATCCGTCTACCTAGCCCCCTGCCCTTGGAAGCGTCCCTTATGATGCCTGGGATATCCAGGACCTGAATCCTGGCTCCCTTGTAGTTGAGGATACCAGGCTCAACGGTGACTGTCGTGAAGTCGTATGCGCCCACCTTACTATTACTGTTGGTGACGTGGTTCATTAGAGTGGATTTACCGACGCTGGGCAACCCTAGAAGCACAACTGTGGCATCTCCGTCTTTCTTGAGTGTATAGCCTACACCGACCTTTCCCCTGCTCTTACGAATCCGTTCTTCTTGCTGTTCTTTGAGTCTGGCTATCCTAGCTTTGAGTACCCCGAGGTGCCTGTTGGTGGCCTTGTTGACCTGTGTGCGAGCCATCTCCTCCTCGATGGCCTTGATCTTCTCAGGGATACCCATTTCCAGAACATCACTGATGGATACCTGAAAAAGGTTACTTTTTTACTGATACTTTTATTCAGAAAACGTGTATATCATCATGAGGATTGATTCTATGAAACTCAACAAGGTATCCGAGAGAGTATTCGCGAACTGGGATGGGTTGACAGGCGGTAACGTGGGCATCGTGGAGCTAGACGACAGCGTGCTGGTGGTTGACGCCCAGTACCCTGGCTCAGCTCGAAAGTTCCGTGAAGCCATAACCGAGACCACGTCCAAGAAGATGAGCCATCTGCTCCTCACACACGTGCACGGCGATCATGTGTATGGAAACATGGTTTTCGAGGACCTAGAAATAGTGAGCCACGTCAATCTGAAGAAGCGAATGGCGAAAAGCCTAGAAAACGAGTGGGCTCCTGGTGCATTTGAGAAAATGCTAGAGGACATCAAGAAAGATACACCTGAAAGAAGCTGGCTCTTCGAGGGATTGCGCATAGTGCTACCCACCGAGACCTTCACAGATAAGTGGGAGCGGAAGGACGTCGAGTTCATTTACATGGGAGGTCACACCGACTGCAGTAGCGTTGTCTACGTCAAGGACGATAAAGCACTGTACGCCGGCGATTTATTATTCGTGAACAGGTTTCCATGGGCGGGAGACCCCACAGTCAACCCAGACACATGGATCACGGCGTTCGAGAGGATGCTCAAGATGAATGTGGACCATGTGGTCCCCGGGCATGGACCACTCTGCGACCTAGATGAAGTGGAGAAACAGCTGAACTGGATGAAAGAAGTCAGAGAGATAATGAAAGGACTGATCGAGAACGGTGCGTCAGAGGAGGAGGCAATCAGCCACGAGTACCCGGAGTTGTACCCGACGGATCGCCCAGAGCGTCAGAAACTTGGCTGGTCTCGCTGGTACATGGTCTGGAGTAGCTAGGCGGGGCTTCGTTTCCCTTTCATCTCATTTATCGTTATCTCGATGATGTAGAGGATAGGGAACTTGTTCACTTGCTCCTGTGTGAGTTTCTGGCCTTTCCCAAAGCTATACTTGTCGCTGATTATCCTTAGCGCCTCTAGCTTCTTCTCCGGGTCATCAATGATCTTCGCTGTACCGTTGGCTATGACGCTGCGGTAATCCCAGCTGAAGTCGCAGGGGTCCTCGTTCACTATCATCTCGCCGCTGTCCACCTCGAAGCAGACCCGGGGATTCTTCTGTATGTCCTTGATCTTCTTTCCGTCCTTGTGGGTATGGAGATATATCTTGCCGTCCCTGTAACCATAGTTCATGGGTACAACGTAGGGGACTCCGTCCACCGCTGTTCCTAGCCTTCCCACCTGGTTCTCAAGTAGAATCTCTTCAAGGATCACCTTCTCTGTGATTTCCTTGTCCTTTCGACGCATAGATGACATGACAAATGAAATATGATCTGAGTTACTTAACTTTGAGGATGAAGATTGGTTCAAGAATCTTTGAAGATTTATTTCGATGGTTCACCCACACGACATGCGTTATGGTCAGATACAGAGAGTCACGTCGAGGAGCATGAAGAGACCCCATACGACAGACCTATTGAGATCGAGTACGCGGCGTTTCTGTTCGCACTTGGAAGCCTTTCAAAAGGATCAAAATGTGTTTTGATTTCTGATAATCAGAGCTTGGACACATGAATGAACTCCGAGAGATTTACTCCGAACACATAAAAGGATCGACTCCACATCGAGGCCATTCAAACCATTAATGAAAATAACCTCAATGTACAAGTGAAATGGGTTCCAAGGAAACACAACAAAGCTGGATAATTGCTAAAGTAGATACTTTATTCAAGTCAGAGCGCAAGGTATGGGTAGCTGGTGACTATTTTGAAGTACAAGCCTTGGATACTGATGTTCATCGGGGCAGGGGTATGCGCGTTGATCTGCGCCTTCATGATCTGGAGGATCACCGTCACCGGAGACGTGAGCCTAGAGTGGTTAATCTACATTTTCATGACCCTGGGGTTCTTCTTGTTCGGCGGAGGCTACGTTTACGAGAACAAGTACAAGAGGGATCATCCAGACGAGTTCAGGTATGAGTGGCCTGAGGAATAGGCGTTTATATTCAACCTGACAGAACTTTCTAGATTCATACGAGTGATGAGAGAACATTCAACGTGTCCATGAAACGCATGGATGGATTCAAATTCATGGTGGATTTCGGCATCGAGGGCTCAAGCCTCGTGATGGATGAACCAGAGCCGGTTGGAGATAACGCCGGTCCCAGCGCCAGCAAGATACTCGCCGCCGCTATGGGCAACTGCTTAACCGCAAGCCTCATGTTCTGCCTCCAGAAGACACGAGCCGAGGTGGGCGAGGTAGAGACAAAGGTGAACGGCGTAATGAGGCGCAACCATAAGAGCAGATGGAGGATAGCCGAGATCAACGTGGAGATCAATCCAGAGATCAGCGACGAGTTCAAGTCACAGTACGACAGATGTCACGGTTTATTCGAGGAGTTCTGCATCATAAGCAAAAGCATCGAGCAGGGAATACCAATAAACGTGAAGGTTAACCCAAAGTAGCCTAATTCACTACCCAAGAGTGTCCACACTTGGTGCACCGGTACTTCTCAACGGAGCGGTCGTTACTGACGCCGGCGTGCTCCCCCAGAGCAACCGTGATATTCCTGTAGGCCTCAGTGTGGCCGCAGCTAGGGCAGTTTCGTTGAACCACCGTTGCGCCTTCTGTACCGCTCATGACGTATACGGGCTCTGCCTCGGTCTCGGGGCCTGTCTTGACCTCGATGACGTCAGCTATTTTTATCCAGCCGCACCGTGGGCACTCGTAGCCCTTAGTGCTGGCCTTCATGAAGCTACCGCATCGATCACAGAACTCTACCATCATCTCACCCCGAGAATCATAATACTATGTATATTGTCTAATATAGGATTTTGTAGGAAATAATTGTAAAAATGCATCGTCACCAACATGAAAGCAATAAATTTCCCGGAAAAGGAGTAAAACCATGAAGTTCACCTCAAATAAGGACATAGCCATCGGCGTGGCGAATCTATAAAAAGCAAGTAAATACTGGGAAAAAACGTTAGGCTACAAACCCATGAAAACCGGGCAGGGGTTACGTGTCTACGACACCGGTCACATCACTTTCTACCTAGTTGAGGTAACGCCTCATCCACCCATCCCAAGCTTCACCGTCCCGGACCTAGATGAAGCCAAAAAACACCTTACGAGAAACGGCTGCGTCATCCTAGAGGAGAGACCCTCTGGCTTCTACTTCAGGGACCCCACCGGTGTAACCTTCGACTCGATTGAGAGCTAGCCATCGCGTCTACTCAGGATAGTGTACTTGACCGCCAGCTCCTCGGACATCTCCCTGAGGTTCCGGGCCAAGTCATCGGTGGTAAGTATGCCTACCACGGTGTCAGAGTCATCCACGACCACAAGGCGCCTTATCTTGTACTCGTTCATCATGTCCACCGCCAAATCCACGTCAGCGTGAACTGTGATAGCCACAACAGGCTTGCTACTAACATCGTTAGCGCTACAAGAGTCAGGGTTTTTGTTCTCAGCCATAATCCTATGCACTAAGTCCCTCTCGGTTACTATGCCCACAGGCTTCCCCGCATCGACAACGATTACAGAGTCTATTCCTTTGTCCCTCATCAATAATGCGAGGCGTCCACATGGAGCATTCATCGCAACCATAACGGGGTTGGTTACCATGACATCAGAAACCTTCATGTCATGTAAGAAACAGAGGAAGCCCTCAATGATATGGGTACCGATCTACACCCGCTCAAAGAAGGGAAGCTTATCCCTCACAACACGCAGACAGAAATCAAACCGGTTCAAGTCCATGGCGCAGTGAAAATCTCCCTCAACAAAGTTCGGCTGAGCAGGGTCAAAGAACTTGTCACCCTGAGGATTAATCCTGATCCGGTGTTTTAGCTCCTTAAAGTCAGTTTTCCAGCCGCGGAGCCTCGCCTCTAGGTAGTCTGCAAGGGCCTCATCCTCGACGCTTCGAGCCTTACCGCCCCATCCCATCGCCACGAGGCTCACAACCTCAGGGTTTCTTCCTTGGATGTATCTGGCTATGGCGTCAGCCATTACGAAACTGCCGGGCAGCACCTCGTCTGCATCCTTGGCGTTCACTATGCCTTGGGTGCCGGCGCTAGTGGACTGAACCACTGTCTTACCTGTAAAGTCAATGTCCCGTACCTCATACGGGCTGTTACCATAGTCAAAACCTTCGACGCGGTTTCCTCCACGTTCACCCATCAGCACCCAGTCAGGGTTCTTCTCTCTTAGACTGAACACCTCCTCCAGGCTCCCCACAGGGTGGATGCGGTCAGCGCCGTTAGCCATGACGTACGCAGCCGTGGTGAACGCCCTGAACACGTCAATGACCACGGCGAGTCCCTCAGCCCGTTTCGAGCCCTCGATGAGGCTAAGACGCTTAATCCTCAACTAGACTCCCCTGTTAACCTCTACGACTCCACCCTTCAGGACCAAGTGGATGTTAGCGGCATCTGTGAGAACCTTAATGTCCTTCAATGGATCGCCATCCACGACTATGAAGTCAGCCAACTTCCCAGATTCAATGATGCTTATCTGGTCCTCCATGCCGAGACACTCAGAGCCAGTCTTGGTGACAGCGACAATGGCCTCCATCGGTTTGAACCCGCAGTCAACAAGGTGAACCAGCTCTTGGGCGTTACTGTCGTGCCTGTTGAAAGGAGTACCTGCGTCGATGACCTCGGCGCCCTTGGGCACCTCAAACCCCTTACCTGCCTCTTTCAGTTTGTCTCCTTCAATGATTATAACGGCCTCCTCAACATGTCCTGCACCGGTCCCGTCTATGAGCCGTGCACCTGCGATGGTCTTGGCTATCTTTCTCAAGCTTGTTCAGAATGAATAATTGCCGCTTGCTTATGTGATTAGCGACTAAGAAAGGGCTTGAAGTTCACTGATCTGCTGCTGGAAGTTCACCTGGGTTCCGCTTCCCAACGTGTACAGCATCTCTTGTATGCGGCTCTGTGCCTCATCGATGTTCACATCTTGGTTCTGGGTACGCAGTAGTTTCCACGCCCACTCAAGAGCCTCGAAAGCACCAATCTCGTATGTTGACATACCTGATCAAACAAACCCCATGTTTTCCAGTTTTAAACGGAACGCATCGAAAACAATTGGAGGGACCAGTGAAAGTGGTTCACAACTTCTAAAAGCCTGAATGGTATACCTCTTGTTTGCGTGGGCTAAGATGCTAGACGTAAAACTCATCAGAGAAACCCCTGAGCCAGTCAGGGAAAACCTAGCCAGAAGACACGACCCAGAGAAACTAGAGCTCCTAGACCATGTGATAGAGACCGACCAGAAATGGAGGGAGCTCACGCGGAGGGTCAACGAACTGCGCCGAAGGAGGAACGAGGTATCCTCCCAGATAGGGCGCGTGATGAAGGAGGGCGGCGACGCCTCAAGTCTCCGAAAAGAGGCCAGCGAGATCCCTTCCCAGTTGAAAGAGCTAGAGTCACAGATGAGTAGTTCACAGGAGGAGCTGAGGGATGGCTTAATGAGGCTGCCTAACATGCTCCACGAGTCAGTTCCTTATGGTAAGGACGATCACGACAACGTCGAGATAAGGCGCTGGGGTAAGGCACCCGAGTTCCACTTCACACCCAAGAGCCACTCGGAGCTAGCGGAAGCCCTAGGTATCGCGGACTTCGAGAGAGCAGCAAAGACGGCTGGCGCCGGGTTTTATTACCTGAGGAACGAGTTCGCCTTGCTAGATCATGCCGTCCAGAGGTACGCCATCGATTTCCTCCTCAAGCAGGGTTACAGTCTCATTGAGCCTCCATACATGTTAAGGAGGGCTGCCTACGAGGGAGTGACTGATCTAAGTGATTTCGAGTCTGTGATGTACAAGGTCGAGAATGAAGACCTGTACCTGATAGCCACAAGCGAGCACAGCGTAGGCTCAATGCTCATGAACGAGACAATACTGGCCGAACACCTGCCCATCAAATTATGTGGAATAAGCCCATGTTTCAGGCGTGAGATTGGGCAACATGGACGATACACCAAAGGCATCTTCAGGGTGCACCAGTTCCACAAGATAGAGCAGTTCATCTTCAGTGCCCCCGAGCAGAGCTGGGAACTCCACGAGGAGCTGCAGAGAAACAGCGAGTTGCTATACGAGGAACTAGGGCTGCATTACCGTGTGGTTAACGTGTGTACCGGTGACATGGGTAGCATCGCAGCAAAGAAGTACGACATCGAGTGCTGGATGGCTGACGGTGAGTTCAGAGAAACAGGGTCCAACAGCAACTGCACTGACTATCAGGCGCGGAGACTCAACACCAAGTACCGGCTCAAGGAGGGCGCGTCCCCCGAAGGCTTCGTACACACATTGAACAACACCGCTATCGCCACAAGCAGGACGATGATCGCTATCCTGGAGCAATACCAGCAGGAAGACGGCACCGTTAAGGTGCCTGACGCGTTGAAGCCCTACATGAACGGGATCGAGGTCATCGACGGCACCCTCAACAAGCTAAACTTTTAATATTTTTCATTTATCATATTCCAGTATTACCATTTGATTTAAAAGTATGATTAAATTATTCATAAAGATCGGTCATTCACAGGGTGAGAACAGTGAAAAAAGGTTTAACAAACATTTGTTATGGGTTCTTCTCCACACTAGCCAATCCTACGAGGCTCGCGATACTGGAGAAGCTGGACGATGGAGAGATGAATGTGTCGGCTCTTGCATCTGTACTTGGTCAGGAGCAGAGCATGATAAGTCATAATCTAAAGATTCTTGAGAGGCACAACTTTGTGTTCTCAGAGAAGAGGGGAAAGGAAAAGTATGTTTCTAGGAACGAGGTTACTGTTGAAGCCTTGTTAGATGTTTTACAGCATCACTCTACCGTGTTCTGTAAGGCTACGGGAAACTGCGACTTTTCTTAGTTCTTATAGTACTTATTTGTGATGGTTTTTCCTGACAACCCTTATATTTGAATGAAACATTCTTCATATGAAGAATGTTTCAGACAAGGTGATGATGGTGAAACAAGGAATAACAAACCTATGCTACGGATTCTTTTCAACGTTGGCCAACCCAACAAGACTAGCCATCATCGAGACCCTCTCCGAGAGACCCATGAGCGTAACAGAGATCGTGGAGTCCATCGGACAGGAACAGAGCATGGTGAGCCACAACCTCCGCCCCCTCGTACAATGCAACTTTGTACAGGTTCGAAGAGAGGGAAAACATCGTATCTACACACTGAACCAAGAGACTATAGAGCCATTACTGGAGACCGTCCAAAATCACTTCGAAAAATATTGCGGCAATGGAGTAAACTGCCCCCATAGAGACTGGTCTGAAACGTCTTCAATGGAGTAAAATGAAATGTTTTGTTATCAATGTGAACAAACCGTTGGTGGAACCGGCTGCACAAAGTTCGGAACGTGCGGTAAAAGCCCGGAACTAGCGGCGCTTCAGGACCTACTCGTACACACCCTCAAAGGGCTCTCCGAGGTAGCAGTCGAGGCGAAGAGAATCGGTATCAGCAACCCTGAGATGGACAGGTTCACCTGCAAGGCCATATTCAACACGTTGACAAACGTCAACTTCGATACTGAAAGGTTCCCACAGTTAATCAACAAGGCAGTTGAGTACAGGGACACACTCAAAGAGAAGGTGAAAGCCTCTGGTGCCTCACCAAGCTACACTGAGGCGGCAGAATTCAAGCCCGCTGAAAGTCTCACCGAGATGGTCAAGCAGGGCGCGGAGTACGGGATAATGACCGAGCCTAGTCTCAACCCGGACATCCGGAGCCTCCAAGAGATCATAGTCTACGCATTAAAGGGAGTAGCCGCTTACGCAGACCACGCAG
>JAOZHP010000129.1 GCA_026014815.1 Candidatus Bathyarchaeota archaeon | reverse complement strand
TGATCGCAAAGACGGTAGCTGAAGAAAATAAGTATTGGACAGAGGATGGAGAAATTGATGTAAATCAAGAGGTGGATGTCAATTAATTCATAAAAAAATCATGTTTTTTAAAAAAGCTTGATATCAAGTCATGTGAAACATGCTATAACAGTAAGACCTTGTCGAAATTGTCTTGATACGTTTCGGTGCCATTCGACTTGATATGGGTGCGTCTATCTGCGATCACCAGACACCCATTCTTACACCTGACGCCAATGATGAGACTCATGGGTTCCTCCGATGAGCTAACGGAAAGCTCACTTGCCGGAAGGGCAACTCGGCAATGTCTAAAAGCACCGGCAGATTGAGCTTGAAAGAAGTCATAGACCACCGGCATAGCCGGTGGCTTGAAAAATGTGAACCGCTCAAAGCGGTTGAAAACCTTGGGCCACCTGAAGGTGGCGGGAATCTGCCTGAACAAGTGCTCTTGGTCGATCCTCCGATCTTCTTGTGTTCTTTGATCTGTTTCCAGATGGTCTCTTCGTCCCTGCCAACTGTGCACACGGAGTCACCCCTAGCCCATACATTTGGCCCGTGAAGTTCGTTTTGTGCCCAGAATCACGCTTGGCATGATCCGGCAGTTGCAATCCCGCGTTCTATGACTTGCTCTTTCAGCATCGCATATTGAGAACTCCATCTATTGTACAGTTGGAGACATTCACGTAGAGGAGGCTCTTCCGTACTCCCGGAAATGTCAAACTCTGGGAGTCCCCCGGCATAGCCGGGGGTTTACCCGTGATTAATTAATTCGCAGCTAAAGCCGGTCAGCCCTTCCGGTCAATGTGAAGCGGCTGGTTGGGCGAAGATACTGCCGGTTCTATGGTAGAGTCTTTTGGTCGTCGATTCGTGATGTGCTCAAGACGACGACGCAGTTTGTTCCGTAAGTCACGAAGGTTATCGTATTCTGGGCAGTTGTATCCCGCCAGATCGAAGTGTAGCCCAGTGCCAGCCTTTCGATAGAGAATCACCGAACGTTTGCGTGCATGGGCATAACCCACCTCGTAGTATACGTTCGGTCGCTCACCTGTCAGGTCAGCGAAGAGGAACTCAGCGGTCTCAATCTCATCAAGGATTCTTTTTGTGATCAGATCCTCATGTTCGATGTCATCTGCCCGAACAGGTCGAATGTCGAACTGTTCAAATACCTGTTTAACCGTATCAGCAACGTCGATGAGTTCGATATCCATAGACATCATGATAAAGGCTGTACCTGGGCGGTATCGAGCGGGTGCTGTGGAGAAAACGTCTCTGCCGACTATCCCACGACCGCGCGCCGCAGAAACCAAGTCGAGGATGTCATTAATCTTTCCCTTCCAACTGGCAAAGCTGCGCCTGGCTACTTCAGGAGCACTCGGAATGTCGTCTGACTGACCGGCTGGCTGAACCCCGAGAACCGTACCCTCGTCGTGGAGCACATCAGTGGTCCATGAGTGGAAATGCCGCAGCAAGATCGTTGCTCGCATTGCCTTAGTCCCTGTCATTACATCTCGCTGGTCCGCCTCTGACGCCAAGGGAGCGTTCCTTACTGCATCGGCGATCGATCCCGCCAGCTCAAGTAAGCGTTTCACCAACCCTTCTGCCTCCTGGCGAAGCTGTTCAGGCAATTCACCCCAAAAGTGATCACGATCAGGGCGTTCCCACCGATCTGGTCGGGGAATGTCCTTCAGAGCTGCTTCAGCTCGATCGAAATATGCAACAACGTCTCGATCCAGCGAGACAAGGAGGATACCTAATTCCCCCTGCTCTATTTCGTCATTCATAGACTACTCCTTCATGAAGTCCAACTGCCGGGCTGAGGGGCGGCGCGGTTTTTGCGCCGTTCCTCTCCAGCCCGAGGTTAGCTTGTAATTTTAAAATCTCAGAACAAACCATATAAAGAAAAATAGACCTCCAATAAAAGATAAATTCATAAGCCAATAAGACCAATCATGAATTCGCTCCATACAATTATAGTTAATAATAGTGTTTCCCCCATAATGTTTCTTTGCGAGCTTTGCAGAAAAATGGATGAAAATGAGCCCGCAGAATATTGAGAAGCCAAGCAAAAACCATGAGGTTTTAATATGCCATGTGAAATACCCAATTATGCTTTTGTTAATTTCGATCCCAAGGATTGTTCTAAAAAACGCTATAGGAAGTACTAGAGCTGCAGATGACAGTCCAATTACAACATCTACAACCTTCCTATATCTTTCATTTGCTTCGATTCGCCATTTTTCGCTCATATTGATGCCTATCTATATGTCTTTGGTTTTTTTTAAAAAGCTAACCAACAAACCCCGCGGTTAGCGCAATTTGCATTGTATTAATAGGCGTTTAATGATGAAGCATGATCCAATGGTCAGAAAGGGGACGTCATCATGCTTCATCGATATATCAACCAGTTTCTGGAATATTGCCAACTGGCAGATTTTTCAGTACGTTCCATCCAGGCTTTATCCGCCCGGATAAATGAATTCGAAGCTTGCCTGTGATGTTCTCAAGGCGAATGCCGCAAATCCCAAAGAATCCGGTTTCTTAAAAAGATCACCTACCAGCATCTGATCGATTTTGTAGCCGACTACAAAGCGCCCTCAATACACGTAAGAAAGTCCCGTGTAAGGCAGACTGTTAAAAAAATAACTTCTTCTCGTCATGTTTTATCAGAAAACGCTGTTCTAATTGCGCCTAACTTTGCAACTCACCGCGGGGTTCGACAAGCTGTAGGGCGGCGAGGCATGAGCAGTCCCACACAAGCGTTTTGTTAGGCACCCGGCGCATAGTCCTTGCCCCACTCATCAAGGCTGGTTCCTCGCCGAGCGCCAAACGCCTGCTGGGCAAGTCTCTTGGCCTCCTTCGGGTCATCAAAGAACACGTCTTCCATGACGCAGAAGTCGTGCGAGCGTTCTATTGATGACAGTGACTGGGTAGCGATGCCAACTGCGTGAGATGTCCCCATGTAGGCACAAGCGCACTTCATAAGTTGACGTAGGCGCTCGGCCCTCTGGTGGCGGGGTTGGTTCGAGCAAAGGTAGACAATTGGTCCAACGTCCGGAGGGCGGTATATCATCGTATACGCGAATGGCTTCTTGTCTGCAGCCTCAGCTTTCTCATACATCTTGGCACCGAACTGCGCTCGCTCAATCCTCGAGAGAAGACCCAGGCGCTGCAGAATCTCCCAGTACTTGGCTGGAGTAGAAGGCCCATGTGGAACGCCAGACTTCCCGACCTCATTGGGAGGGCACTCGGAGCTCAAATCGTACCCAATGCAGGTGTGCACTTCCTCGATCGTTCGATCTACCAGGTAGCTGGGGTTCATTCGCTGATCTCGCTCTGTCCACATTTCAGGGAAGTCGCGGTGAACCTTTTCCCAAAGGCCAGGCTCTACAAACAAGATGTTCGTCTGGCTACTCAAGCACTCCTCGATAACCGGATAGCGGGTCTTGAAGAGACCGAACAGATCGAGTTCAGTCGCCAATGGAACTTCGGTCACTCCTGCGAGTAGCTTCTTACGAACATTGAGGTAGTTGAGAAGGTCAGGAAGTGTGTCTTGCTCTTGAGCAATTGTCCGAAAGTCGGATGCCCGGAAGACGTGTACCGGTATGCCTCGGACCTCTACAATCCCATTCTGTATCTCGAGTTGATCGACGATGGAGGCACCCTTGGAGTTGAAGACATCGATCACTACCACACCGTGAATATCGGAGTACGCACGGTTCGATAGCGGGATGTTGACGCCACGTAGTGTCTCGCCCTCTTCGAGGGACTGGGTATCGATTGCACGTAGTACTGTCTTTACCTGCTCAGCAGCGCTCTTGACTCGTCGCAGAACCCTGCCGAGTTCTGGGCCGTCGTCACTGAGCGAACTACCCGGGATGACACGCGTCTTTACCTGCATCACGATCAGAGAATCACCGTTAGGCAATAGCGCGTCAGCTGCTTCTCGTAGCTGACCGCCCGGAGTTCGATACTTCGGGGACTCAAGCACAAAGTCCTTGAGGAACAAGCCTCCGCAGAGCCTTGCTACGTCGCTCTCGGTTTTCTTGCCTTGATTCATGGGCATAGGTCGTTCTCAATGTGGCTAACGCTCCGCATCACCAGACACCAAGGCAATAATGCAAATGTAAATGATAAGGCAGATCGAAATATTTAAGCTTGAATCGAAGCCAAAATCGCACAGCCTTGGCGGTCTGAGTGGATGCGGTTGTTATACCTATAGTTAATTGTTTTGATTCAGATTTTCTTGAATTTCTGAAATATACTTTTTCCATGGATCGCTATTAAAATTGACATCTTGTTTTTTTATAATGTCGCTAAAATTATCTACCGCAAGTACCAAATCTTCTGACAAGCCCCTTTCAAAAAAAGCCCCATGGATTATAGGTCCATAACGCTTTACTTCCTTAACTAGACCTGCATAATCTTTATCACCGGCAACAAGCACACCTATGTCGTAGTTTTGATTAAATGCATTTACCAGCATTTCAGTTGCCAAAGCTATATCAACACCTTTCTCTTTACCCTTATGTTTTTTAAATAAAACAGGCTCAAATGTGAGTCTTCGTAATTCTTTGGCATATAGAATATGGTCTTTCTCGCTGCCCTGATAAGATGCGAACCAATATTTTCTGATAGGTATTTTCCCCTCCCCCTGAAATAAATGATTTATTAGGAGTAGGGCTATTGATAGAGCAGGTAAGGGCGGTTTGTCTGCTCTGAAATCAATTCCAAGTTCTTTTGATAGTTCTATGAGCAAATTTGAACCGTCAATGAAGCCCATAATCTTTGTGTAGTGTGGTGTTCTTCTTCCGCCACTGATTATCATGTGAGTTCCTTCTTCCTTAGCCCGAGTTTCCTACTTATAAACCATCATATCCCATAACTACCTGAAAGGAAAGAAGATTATGCCCCGGGCGGACTATGCCCTAAAAATATTAGGCGAAAAACCATCAAATACCCTATAAAATAAGCCTTGACATTTCGTTCCTATGCCCTAAAGTAGTTGTAGAGCATTAAGGAGGAGGCATGGAGCGACTTGAACCCAAGAAAATCAGTGGGCGGACCTATTATTACTATTCTGAGTGGGCATGGGTAGACGGCAAGTGTCGGCGAGTATGGCAGAAGTACTTGGGAACACTTAAAAATATTGCAAAGGCGGTTGATGGAGGGCCGGCCCCACTATACGCCGAGATTTTCCAGTGGGGGTTGCCAATTGCATTGTGGAAAGAGTGTCGCCTGGCCAATGTGATAGAGGAGACTGACAAACTATGCCCTAAACGTAATCAGGGATTGAGCGTAGGGGAATATTTGGTCATTGCCGCCATTAATAGAGCGATCTGTCCGAATAGCAAGCGATCAATGTGGGAGTGGTTTTCACAAACGGTTTTGCTAAGACATCTTCCTCATGCTTCGAAAGCAGCGCTTACATCACAACGTTTCTGGGATCATATGGA
>JAOZHP010000128.1 GCA_026014815.1 Candidatus Bathyarchaeota archaeon | reverse complement strand
TGAATTTCTGCCGCAGTCTGCAGGAAATCATTGACTACCTCAATGATCATGTCCGTGCTGGGGGTCGGCAGGAACACACGTTCGTAGAATGTGTCTTCCTTCCCTTCGAGCAGCTCCAGCATGTCCACGTACTCGGTTGCGTCGAGGCCTTCCCTGCGGATTGCTTTGAGGTACGTGTACGGATCGCAGTCTAGGTTCTTACGCTTCGACAGTCCTCCTTTCTTTAGTACCTCTGGCTCCGTCGGTGCCTTCGAGCGTGCGTAGTCCCAGCACACACCGTCGATCTTCTCTTTGGGATTCATCATGCCGTACGCCCACACGTAGATCAGCAGCTGCAGCTCACTGAAGCGGTCATCTGCAGTCGGGATGGACTTCAGGAATTTGTGATCCATGACCCACCGACGTCCCTGTGGATCAGTTGCAATCTTATCGATGAAGCCAATGAATGTGACAGGGATATTGAACGGCTCGATGTTCAAATCCACTTCGACCTTGATCTCGCTGTACTCGTACGTCAGCGGATCTTTCCTGTACTTACGTAAATATCCTTCGAAGATCTTGCCGCAGTCGCCGATGACATCCCCGTGCATGTCGCGCTCTTCCTCAAAGTAAGTCGCGAACTCTTCGGCGTACGTTTCGAGCACGTCCCACGGGTCAGGACCCTCGTAGTCGTGGTCCATCTTCGAGAGCACGTAAGCGTTCAGCATCTCGTGCAGCATCTCACCCTTCAGCAGACGCACACCTTTGAACCTGCGCTTGATCCGCTGAGAATATCTGTACTGCCACTGCTTTTGGCAACGCCGGAACGAACTGACTTCGCTGAAACTAACTATCTCAGGCTGTGCCATGAGCGTAAAACCTCTTAGTTGGATGCTCTGGTTCATTCGTATGTTCTTTGCGGTGACACGCAAAGCATAGTGTCTCTAAATTGCCGTCCTTCCAGTTGGACCTATCACGGTCTCGGTGATGCAGTTCAACATCCTCATCTGAGCCACAGCGTTCACACTCTGTGCCGCGAAAATGTTCTACCTGCCACGGGATAGCACCTCCCTGCCAATTACCGTTGCCCTCTCCTCGCAGCATCGGTTTCGCTCGTCCAATCCCCGGATTCTGTATGTGCCCTGACTTGATGTTGTGGAGATAGGCACGCCGGTTTCTCACTATTCTTCGACACGACGCGCAATACTTCTGAATACCGCTTTTCTGGATCATCCCGTTGCCGCATCTATGGCACTTCGCACGACGCGGCTTAAAGCGGATATAGCTACGCTGCGACATCGTACTTCACCCCTTTACCCCACGGTCCAAGCTCCGCCTCACCTTCCATGGGCACGCTGAGTTTGATTTTGAATGTCTTCATCAGCGCTGGGCGTTTCGCCATCTTCAACATTTTTGGGACACACTCTTCTATATATTCGTCCTTTACTATGGTCAGCACTGCATCGTGATGTTCTCCGACGAGACGCAATTTGTTGCGCGGGAAAGTCTCATGGATCTGGATCAGGAGCATCAGTTTGTAGTCGCCGATCATGCTTTGGACACCTGAGTTGACTGCCTGACGTTCAGCTGCCATGCGCACCCCCTTGTCTTTGGCTTGAATGCCGGGAAGTCTGCGCAATCGACCCGTCAGGCAACGCACATGACTGTTCGCGCGGGCAAGGCGTTTAGTTTTCTTGTGCCAGTCATCGAGCCGTGAATAGAGACGGAAGTATGCGCGACGTGCGTTCTTTGCTTCAGCGAAGGTTGGCTCCCAGTTGTAATCCTTCTTCGCCTGCTCGATGAATTTCTTCTCATACATCCCGAAAATGAACCCAAAATTAATTGCCTTCGCTCTGGTCCTGCCGTCGTACCATTTCGGCTCGACCTTGATGCAGGCTTTCGGTCCTGCTTCGAGCATGATGTCGAGACAATGACTATAAGAGAGACGCTTCCGGTCGTACGGACGTAGCCTCTCTGCAGTCACCCACACCTTGTCGGTCCACTCGCTCTCCTTACTAATGGACAGGTTCTCGATCATCGTGCGCCAGTGCACATCGATACCATCCACGAAGCAGCGCATCATTTCAGGATCACGGGAGAGGTGTGCAGCAATGCGCATCTCTGCCGTAGCAATATCCAACGCGCAGAATGTCCAACCCTTGGGCGCAGTGATCAGGTTTCGAATCGATCCGTCGCGTGGAATTGGATGCAGCGGTGAGCTGTAACGTCCGGTGACAGTGCCGTGCAGTTTGTAATCGAAGAAGTACTGGTCGCCGACTCTATATTTCTGCCAGCCTACAATATAGGTATTGAACTTTTTATCGGCACCACGGAATTCGAGCAGCTTGGTAACGACGGGGTGCTTGAGGTGGCTCAGTGCTTCTTCGGAGGTGGACGGTGCTTTCTTTGCAGTGAATACTTTGCACGTCAGGCCGAGGTCTTCATACAGGAGTCGTGCGATCTGCTGCGGTGAATTCCAGTTCACCTCGTAGCCAACCATGTCGTTCAGATCTTCGCGCGCTGTGATCTTTTCTGAGAGCAGCTGGAGTCCGATCTCTTTGCGTGCATCCTCGTCGATGTTGAGCCCTTCAAGCTCAACCTGCTCCATTACGCGAGCGGCAGGCATCGTCAGCTTCCAAAATAAGCGATGCAGGCTGGGCTGTTCCCTGAGCATCTCCTCGTACAGTTTGCCCAGCCTGAGCGTGTACGCAGCGTCCTGTCCGCAGTATTTGTAGTTGCGCACAGGCTTGGTGGACTTGCCCTGCTTCTCCTCCAGCGGGATGTCGTACTCAGGCTCATCAAGGTGTGTACGGCACATGCTGGTCAGATCGTGGGCTAGGTTTTCATCGAGCACGTGATGTGCCAGCATGACGTCGAATGTCAGGCGGAAAGAGCCTCCAAATTTACATTGCATCCATTTGTTATCGAACTTCCCATTCTGTGCATAGGTCCTCGTTTTGTTTTGACGGGCAATAGCAAACAGCAACCGCATCAGTTTCCCAAGAGCGTCTTCGTGCGCGAAGGGGCTATGGGAAAAATGTTGGTAATCAGGGTGCATAAGCCCCGGAATCACCCAAGTCTTATGAGTGAAAGCAATCCCGACTGCAGTGATGTACCCACCTTTGTCGAATGGGAAAAGCCCCGATG
>JAOZHP010000127.1 GCA_026014815.1 Candidatus Bathyarchaeota archaeon | reverse complement strand
TTATCATTCTCAGTATTAGGAACGTCAACTCGTCCCCGACCGGTTATATCAGTTGCTGGAAAATCTGCAACCGTATCATCGGCTTCATCTACGCACGGGCTGTAGGCCGTAATCCGCAGACCATCATCTACAGTCCCGAATACACCATCCGGACCTTCAGGATTGAGTGCATCCACAAAATCGGGGGAGCTGCTGATATTGTTACCACCATCGTAGCCTGGATCCCAGTTCCATGACTCTTGATCTCCTACATCGCCGGGCCAGCCTTTTATATCACAGAAGCTAAAGGTTGGATTAGAGTCCTCCCAGTTACATATCTCGTCGTAGTATCTCATATTGCCACCTTGTCCCCGCGATGCGATATTGCCCCAGAAGATGCAATTGGTCACAATTGGACTCGAGGAAGTCATGTAAACTAAACTCCCGTTGGACATACCACCGCCATAGTTGTTAGCATAATTACCGCTGAAGGTACAGTTGATCAGTGTCGGCGTCCCCGAGAAGTTGCTCATCCCACCGCCATCTCTATAAGCGCGGTTTTCACTGAATATACAGTTAATCACCTTAGGGGAAGAATTGTCGTTGCACATACCGCCGCCGCAACGCCAATTCCCAACAATAAAACAAGAATTGCTACTGAAAATGCAGTTTGTTATCGTAAGCGAGGACGAGCAATTGTAGTTGTACATACCGCCGCCGTCGCCCCCGCTGGTTTCATTATCCTTGATGAGGCAGTTGTTGATCGTAGCTGATGCATTATCGCAATATATTCCGCCGCCCTTGCCGCTTGCTTTATTGCCGGTAATTTTGCAGTTCCTGATTATAGGCGATGCATTATTGCAATATATTCCGCCGCCGCAAGCCTCGTCACCTGAACCATTGGCATTTCCATCTGTAATTGTAAATCCTATGAGCACGGAATTGGCATCCTCGGAAGTTTTAAATGTAACAACATGTACATTCGGGTCACAGGGGTCATCAGTAATGATAGTTGCAGCCACCACTTCAGGATTATTAGGGTCGGTGCTGGTTAAAGTAATTCCCTTGCCCTTAAAGTCTACATTCTCATAGTACGTACCCACAGAGACCACGATGGTACTAATTCCATCATTAGCATCAACTATTGCCTCTTGAATGGTATTTACGTCACCAGGCACAGAAATTTTGACATTGACATAGACCATACAGGTATCGGTATCGGTCTGGTCTTCATTGTCCTTGACTCTCAACTTTACTGTGTAGGTCCCGCTATTGGCGTACATGGTTGTAGTACTGCTGTTGGAACCACACTCCTCGTAACCAAGACTGTCATTATAATCCCAACAGTATTCGACGATAGGCCCACCATCCGGATCATAAGAACCACTTCCATCAAGCGTTACATTCACGTCTTTCATTACATATTCTGGGTCCGCTGTCAGGATTGCTACCGGACGTAGAGGCCATGCATAGCTTTTGCTGGCAGTGACAAACAGTCCGCCTAAGACCAAAACAGTTATAAATTTCGCCTTCATCTTCTTTCTCCTAGTTATGGCGATTTAGCCAATCCCTGGCAGGCTTGGCCGCTGAACAATCAGGATAGTTTTCGAGGAGCTGCTGGTAAGCGGTCTTTATCTTCATATCAGCCTCTAATTGCGGGATAACTGCCGATTTTCCAAGTTCTTCATAGTTACGCCCTACCATAAACAGGGCATGCCAGGCCATATGATACGAAGGGTAATCATCAACCACCTTTTGATAGCACTCTATCGATTTTTCATATTCACCCAGTGCGCGATAACTTGCACCTGTCCAGCAGCACGTGTCCGCTGCCATAACATAACCTGGAACTCTATTTTTCACTATTTCAGCTATCGCTAAGACTTTTTGGAAAGACTCTTTAGCTTGACTGACAAGACCTTCATTTTCCTCCCGAAAACCCTCACTATAGTATATTTCTGCAACATCCAATACCTCTTGGGGCATACCCGGATGCCCGGAAAATTCGGTAAGCAATTTTTCAATCGCAGCGTCAGCGGCTTCCGTCTTACCGAGAGCAGCACTTGATACTGCCACACCACCGTGTGACCACATCGCGTACTCGCTCTCGGGCCAATGGCCTAAAATGTATTGGTAAAGCTGGTTAGCCTTTTCATATTTCTTCTGTTCCGTGAGATAGTAATATGCTATCTCATTAAGGCAAGCTGTTAAATCCTCATGGTCGGAAAATTCAGTAAGCAATTTTTCAATGGCAGCTTGGGCGGCGGTGTCACGACCGAAGGCAATATTCGACATTGCCAACCCTCCCTGTAACCAAATCTCCACTTCGCTCAGAGGCAAACGCTCTGAAATGTATTGATAAAGCTGATTAGCCTTTTCGTATTTCTTTGGTACCGTGAGATAGTAATATGCTATCTCATTAAGGAAAGCTGCTATATCCTCCTTATGTTCGGAATATTCAGTAACCAACTTTTCAATAGCGGCGTCAGCGTCACGACCAAGGGCAATATTTGACATTGTCGCAGCTAATTGTGACCACACCGCGTACTTCTCCTGAGGCCAAGTGTCTATAACATATTGACAGAACTCGTTAGCCTCTTTGTGTTTCTGTGACTGCAGGCAGCGAAGTGCTATCTCGTCAACAGCTTTTGCTATATGCTCATTCTCGGAAAACTTGGCAACAAATTCCTTGAAAGCCGCTCCTGCCTGCGCTGGCTTCTCCCAAAGGATGTACAATATGGCAAGCCACTTTTGTGCCTCAAAGGCATAATCAGAACCTGGATAGTTTGTTATGATATTCTGACATATTACTTCAGCATCGTGGAAATTTTTATCGTCTGCATACGTTTCCACAAGCTCAAGTTGAGCCGCTGCATCCGCGAAACACTCTCCTGCCATTACGAAAAACACT
>JAOZHP010000126.1 GCA_026014815.1 Candidatus Bathyarchaeota archaeon | reverse complement strand
TAATGGGCGAAGTAGAATCCCATGACCAGATTATGCGGCACTTGCAGAACGCTTCCGCTGACATCGTCTGGACATTGGACAATGAAGCGATCACGGTCGAGGACGCCGCGTTGATCACCCCTGGCGACAAGGTTGTTGAATCGGAAGGTGCGTTTATGCAACTGGCCAACGTGTTCGAGGGGACAACTATTGCGATAGGCTAATGAGGTGGTTCAAACTAAAACCTAAATGGAGGACGTACAACTACAGGGGCGAGGAGGTAGGCATCATGTATATGCTTCCATGCCACACTGATGTTGCCCCAAAAGGCCGAAAAGCTAGAAAGGATAGGCTTGCTGTTGCGAATAATCGTTGTTCTAAACAGCAATAAGAAACACACACTATAGGAGGTGTGGTATGCCTAAGACCAAAGAGGTAGACAACAAGGTTGAAGCTAGGGCAAGACTGGCGGACTTTCAGGTTAAAAGGGACGGCGAAGGGAACCTCGTCCCAATCGAGGCAAAGACTGAGTTCGGAACAATCATGGTCATTCCGTTCACCTACGGCGATTCGGCGGCATGGTCTGAGAAGATGAAAGACGTGGAGCATATCAGTGATGACGACGTAGCTGAGCAGTTCAGCAAGCATATCGTCGATCCTGACATGTCTAAAATCACAGGCGAAGACATCAAGAACAGCTTCAAACCACTTGCCATTGCCGAACTCCTGATGGGGATTGGCAAGGCATCAGGCCTTGAGAAGCAGATGACAGCCGTAGTAGATGAAGACGGCAATGTGAAAGTTGATTTGGGAAACGATTAGAGGAACAAGAGAGGCTGGAGGCTTGGCTGCACGAGCAGGGCTATCACTATATTGGGCCTACCTCGTTCTACAAGCTGACGGTTGCAGAGATTAACAGGTTGACGAGGGGCTGTGTCGCGCTGAGCCAGACCAGTAAAGGCGAGGCCGGTCCACGCAAATCGGACTGGAAAAAGATGGCTAGGTTTCAAAAGCAGAACCTGAACTAAGATAGGGAGGAAAGAAAGTGAGGTAAACATCTACGCTCCAGGGATAGAGCGTCATGTAAAGGTAGTCTTAGGGGCTAACACCGCTGGGTTCAACACTGCCATGGGCGGGGCAGCAGCCTCGGTCAAGAAGTTCAAGCTAGGAGTCGTTGCGGCAACTGCTGCCGTGGCGGCTTTGAGCATTGCGGTAGCTTTCAAGGCTGTTAAATCCGCTGCTGCCTTCGAGCAGGCGATGGCGAAAGTCAAGGCCATATCCGGCGCTGTCGGGAAAGAGTTCAAGGCATTAGAGGACAGGGCCAAGGAACTCGGCAAGGTAACCAAGTTCACGATGGTCGAAATCGCGGACGGGATGGAGGTTCTCGCCCGTGCTGGCTTTGAGGTCAATGAGATCCTATCTTCGATGGCCGGAGTTACCGCGCTTGCCTCTTCCCAGACGATAACCCTTGCCGAAGCTGGCAAGATGGTAGCGACTGCGTTGAGAGGGATGGGCCTGGACATAACCGAAACTGAACGCGCTGTCAACCTGTTTGCGGCAACGGCAGCTTCAGCAGCACTAAACGTCCATGAGTTGAGCGAGAGTTTCAAGATGATCGCCCCTATCGCGGATATCCTGGGAATCTCAATCGAGCAAGTAGCGGCAATGATCGCAGCAATAGGCCAGGTAGGTATCGTCGGGACTCAAGCGACCGCCAGTCTCAGGACGGCCTTCATAAGATTAGCCGACCCGATAGAGGGCGCGCAGGAATGGTTAGATAGGCTCAAGATCACACTATGGGATGTACAGGGGAACTTCGTCGGGCTAGGCCCGATGATCGGCATGATGGAGAAGGCTTTTCAGAATCTAGGTCGGCAAGAGCAGATAGCGGCAATCGGGGCTATCTTCAACGTGCGGTCGTCCACACAACTGCTTGCCTTAATTAAGAAAGGCGAAGAGGGCTTCAATAAGTATGTAGACAGCATCACGAATACTACTAAGGCCTACGAACAACAACGGATCATGCTCGACACCCTCAGTAGCCGGTGGATAATCCTGCAATCCTCAATCGACCTTCTCTTCCTGACACTGGGAACACCGTCCCTGGACACACTGAAGGCTTTCACGACCGCAATGACCGATGTCGTGAATACGATCACGGAATGGAAAGAGATAACAAATGCCGCCGCTGAAGAGATAGCGAAAGCGGGCGACGAAGCCGAGGACGCTGAGAAGAAAATTGTTTCTCTAAACGACTACATACTTGAACTCAGTGGTGGGATGGTGAACCTCAAGGGCGTTGTGTACGGGGTGATGAATGCCGTCAAGTTCATCTGGGACTTCTTTGGTGGATACGTGATAGCCATAATCAAGTCATGGCTATCTAGCCTCGTATTAGTAGTTAAGCTCCTTCAAGGAGACTGGAAAGGAGCTTGGAATGCAGCTATGAGGGGGCTAGGCGCCTGGGCCAATTATTACCGCAACATATTTGACGATCTGGGGTTAGTTCTTACTGATTGGATAGATTCGATCAAAGATTGGTTTTCTAACCTATGGGATCACATAAGGAGCGGCCTAAGAAGTTTTGCTAACTTCTTTATCGGACAATTCAGGTGGATTATTACTCAGCTTAATAAAATCCTTCCGTCTTGGGCAGAGCTAGGATTACCAGAGTTATTACCAGAGCCTCCGGCGAAACCAGAACCTCCTCCGGCAGCGCCCGGGCCTTTCTTAGGTACCTTGACAGGGCTTACTCCTGGCGGCGGTCTTAGTATTGGAGGGCTTGGTCAAGAAACCTTTGCCGGGTTTCGTTTATTCGACGACTCTCTTGGTTTTGCAACGAAACAGATAGATATTTTCGCTCAGATAATGGCTGGTTTATCAAATGTGGTCATAGAAATTACACGCGGAATATCTGGTTTTGAGCTAGCTGTTCAGAAACTTACCCCTACTGCTGTTGCTGCAGATCCTCTAAAGGCTGCCGAGATGCTAAAGGATTTTGGCGAGAGAGATATCATGGCCGCTGCTGCTTACACTCAACTACTAATCCAGTCAATAGAGGAAGAGATTTCAGCAAGGGCGCTCATGGGAGAAGACGTTACGGAGGCCAAGGAACGCCTGAAACAGTTTAACGATGCGCTAGGAAATACAACCAAAACCCTTGCCGATACTCTAAGTGGTTTATGGAGTCCACTCAGAAGCGTACTCGGCAAACTACCTGGACTGATGGGCGACGTTACCAAAGGCCTGGTTGACCTAGCCAAAGGGGTAGTAATGGGCGATATTAGCGGGATCATCACCTCGATATTCAACATGATAACGGCATGGATTCAGGACGAGATCAAGAAGCTAGAAGCACGGTTGGACGAATTGCGGGACATCCTGAGCTTCTACACCTCCACGTTCAAACAGATAAGCTCAATGCTTAGTAGCGCGATAAGCAACCTCCTTGGACCGCTAGGGACCACGCTGGCGGGAGTGATACAACTGCTGACGACCTCGATTGAGATGCTGACCCTGGACGGTATTGACCTGTTAAGGGTAGGCATGACCTCCTTAATTGGTTTTGTCGGCACATTGATTGGGACATTCAGCGACCTGATTCAAAGAAGCGATGCCTATGGCGCATTACAGGAAGAGAGCGAAAGCGTATGGAAGGCTCTGGGCGACGTATTAGGGCAGTTCTTGTGGCCTTTGGTTGCGGCGATAAAATACTTAAAAGAGTGGCTAGGCATACAAAGCGATGTCAACGAGCAGATGGCAGAGATAGGAGTACCTACATCATGGAAGAGGGAACGGAGGGCTTACGAGGCCGCGGCTCCCGGTAGAATAGTAACAGGAGGCGTAGAGATCCCAAGCTGGGCTGAGGTACTAGGACAGAAGCTAGGAGAGACAATCAAGAATATCCTAGAAGGATTCGGGATAACCTCGTGGACTGACCTGTTGGCAGGGGCAAGGGAATGGGCTGAAAGGCTCTGGACTTGGGTAACTACAGAACTACCGGGCTGGATCAACCAGGTGGTGACCTTCCTGGGGAACGTCTGGAGCGCCATTACCGCCGTCTACAATTGGGCAGTGAGCAACCTTGGCGATCTGGGCGATCTTGGGGATGTGTGGGATAATTTCGCTACCGCCTTGGACAACCTTCCTACCTGGGAGAACGTGGTATCTGAGATAGACAAGGTGGTAGGAGCCATCGAAGACCTAAAGGATACTCTAAAACTTGCGATGTTCATGGCAGCGGGGGCCATGATTGGGGGTATTGCCGCAGCTCTTGCAGCTAGTAATCCTTTTATGGCTTGGGCTATTCCTGGTGCTGCCATTGCGGGAGCCTTGATAGGTACTGGACTCGGAGCTGTACTTGCAGGCAGTTTTGATAAAGGCGGCATAATCCCTGGGCCTCTTGGCAGCCGACAAATAGTTTCCGCCCTTGCCGGAGAAGAGATAAGAACCCGCGCTCAGCAAGGCCAGACCATAATAAACGAGATCAGCGTTTTTATTGGGGGCAGAGAACTGGATGACGTAGTTGTGGAAAGTGTACAGCGAAGAGGAAAATCAGCGACCGGACACCGATCCACTACGGCAGGGTTAACGAGGAGATACTAATGGCAACCCACGTTAAAGTTAGGTGCTATATCTTCCATGACGATGCCACTTACGAAGACCTGTCCGCCCGGATTAAGAACGGGCCTAGCCGGAGAGGGAATATCGACCTTGGCGACTGGGAGTGTGACATGGTGTTCGACAACGTGCAGAGGTTCATCGCTGGCAACTTGTCACTCGATCCGGTAGATGAACTCAGTACCCTCAACCAGGACGGAAGCAGCGCGTATGATCCTCTCTTGTCTGAGAACCACGAGGTTAAAATATGGATCGACGAAGGCGGCGGGTGGGTGATGTTTTTCCAAGGGTATGCCGGTGCTGACGTGGAGAGTACCTTGATTGACACTAAGCGACACACGGTCACCTTCAGCCCCAACGGGGTTACGGGGCCGATCAAGCAACAGGACCGGATGTACAATATCACATACAAGGACAGAGACCTAGCTACGTCGCTATTGAGGTCAATCCTGCTTGACTCAGAGTTCGGGGGCAAGCTGGCCCACGTTGTCATCACGGACGATCCGACCCTCCAGGTCGATGAATACATTACAAGGGAAGGAGAAAGCACCTGGAACGTCCTCCAGACAGCGATAGCCAAGACGGGGTACATCCTGGCCTCTCGTTATCATGCCTCAGGGACCGCGTACGATGATGGATCAGGGGAGAACACGCCGGAGGACGGCTACTACCTGACCCTGTACGACCCGCAACGGAGCAAGTCAACCCCAGATTATACTTGGAGCGCAGAGTGCAAGTCGCGGAAGCTGAGGTACTCGATCGACGATGTGAGGACCTGGGTCCAAAATGTGTACCAAACATCGACCGGAAGGCAGGTCAAGACCTACCCAGTAATGGACGAGACACAAAGGGCGAAGTTCGGCACACCTAAAGGCGACGGGACAAAGCTTCACAGAAAGATGAGGTTGGTCAACCCTCCTAACTCATTGATAAAGGACAAGGCATCAGCAGAGGCGTACCAGGCCTTCGCATTACACGACCTAAGCTCGCCTACCCCTGATACCGCGATTGAGATAGATGAGGTCTACACCGACCCTAAACTACATGACCTAGTCGAGTTCCAGTTTTCCGACTACACGGTAAAGGTTGGTGTGACAGGGATCGACATCGACATATCGCCTAGCATACCTTGGGGGCATACGACGATCAGAGGGGTAGTCAACAAGGTGATAGGTTTGAGGAACCGCTGGCTAGGACAAGAGATGACGGAGGAAGAAGCGGCAAGGCGGAGACTAGAATGGCTTCAGGGAGGGGCATCTAAATTGTCTACGCCTGATGTTCTTCATCATAGGCGATATACCTACCAGGCTTCGGATGGGAAAACGTATTCGGCGCTAAAGATACACTGGGTGAAGGTGCAGGCTTATTGGTTCGGTTATACTGGTATATTCACCTCTATTGGAGGGAGCAGTCAATACGGGACCGAACCTACTAAAACCACGCGGAGTAGCTTTGCAATAATTGATGGACTACCGCCTGGGGGAAAAGTGTGCTTCAAGCTGAAGCACTTCCCGGCAAGCGCAATGAGTCCACAAGGAAGGAGATAAAATGATAAACAAGACCATAGATGAGATACTAACCGAGGCCACCCTGGCCGGTGGAGCTACTATTCCTACAACGCCAGGTGGCGAGGAGTGCGACCCAATAGACATGACCCATGTGGGGCAGTTTGCCTTAACATTGTCGGCAGTATTCCATGTAAACGCGGTGGAAGGCCTGTCTGCCCATGTACGAACCTCACCGACCGGAGAAACAGGCGACTGGGACACGATTGACTATACGAGCTTCACATTACCAGCCAATGCAGGGGCTACGGAACAGGTGACAGTACCTATCTGGTGCGATCCGTTATACGCAATGGCGATGATTGTCAACGAGGGAACCCGTCCAGCGACAATCATTAGGCTAACACGGACCTATCAAGAAGCGGAGCCAACCTAGGAGGTGGATTATGCCATTACCGACAAAACTCCCTTTCTTTGAGAGATGGTGGCAGCATATAGCTGGTGGAATTGTCAATTTCGGCGGCCATAGGGGTACTAATGCTGCCGATCCGACAGGAGATCAGGACGTAGCTACTAAGAAATGGTCAGAGGACCATTTGGTTCAGAAAGAAATAGTCGCTAAGGGGCCAGCGTATTGGTTTGATAAGGTGGACGATAAAATTGACTTTGGTGCTCTAAGCCTTGGAACTATATATAGTGGCGTAGTGTGCTTTCAGATGGATGATATAACAAAAGACAGTATGCTTATCGCTACAAGCGATTCTGACTATGGTGTTTTGATGGGTCTTAACCCAACTGGAGACATCCTATATACAAGCGACGATAACGAAGAAAAGACAGTAGCATACACTGCTTGGGACACAGATTGGCACACCTTTATCGTGTCAAGAGATGGTGTATCTATTGATTTCTACATAGATGGCCTGCAAGTTGGCAGCACTCAAACCTTTGCAACAAATGGAGCCATTTCTCCAGATAATATAGGTGCAAGATACAACAATGCAAATCTCCGAATTTTCAGCGGCCCAATTGCTATTGCTCTAATCTTCAACCTTACCCTCACCGCTGCTGAAGCCCTTGCATACTCCAACGGTGCGCCAGTGCCGTATAAGTATATTGGGGCGAGTCAGACGGTTATCAACACAGAAAACTGGGCAAACAATGGTAATGGAGATTTCGACTATGATAATTTTGGGGGAGCATCGGCAACAGGATTCACGGCGGATACCGTGTCGGTTAACGGTAGCTATGTAAATCTCGAAGCAGTGACAGATTTTCCAAAAATGGTTGGCGGTAAGAGATATAGGCTTACCTATGATTTAACTATAAATAGTGGAACAGCACCAAATATAAAGCACAATGTAGGGACCGCGGCATCTGTTGGCCTTGGGTTACTGGTAGCAGGAACAGGAAAGACTGCTGAGTTTACCCTTCCTGTAGGGGCTGCAAACTTGTATATTTCTCACGATTCAGGCACAACAGCAGATTTCGAACTCGCCAATATGTCCCTTATCCAAATCGGCTGTGTCCTCCAACTAGAACAGGACTCCATCACCGATGCTAAGTGGTTCGACAAGTCCGGTAACAACCTCGACGGCACGGTTTCGGGCGCGGTGGCGATCAATACTCCCGACACGTTCCAGGTAGGTATTTTAGCTCCGAAGGCTGGTGGTATAGCCTTTCCTGCTACGGCGGTGCCCTCGGCTGACCCGAATACTTGCGATGATTACGAAGAGGGCACATGGGACATGGACTTGCAATTCGGCGATGCCAAGGTTGGCATAACTTACACCTACCAAGCAGGGACCTATACCGTGAATGGTCGGGCTGTAGTGTGTACGGGGTATATGCTACTGACAAGTAAGGGGTCGTCTAATGGCGATGCTGATATATTTGGACTACCGTTTACAAACTCTGGTGTTTCAGGCATAGTTGCAGCCTCTTTGGTTCTGGAAAATATATCTTTTGCGAATCAATACGGAGGGCAGATTATTCATGCTGACACCCGTATTGCTCTTTGGGAAACTACTGAAGGAGGCACAATGAGCACCTTAACTGATGCTAATTTCGCCGATAATAGCGGAGTGATGGTAGGGTTTACCTATAATAGAGTATAGGAGAGATATGGAAAAACAACTAAGTTTTCACCACTCAGTAACAGAGGTCGCAACTATACAGATTCGGCTTGTCGGAGCATACATCAAAGACGGTGAAGAGCGAGGCCGAAAGTATCTTAGCGGTCCCATGACTCCGGCGGACAAAGTGATAGAGGCCGAGGGGGCTATTGTTGAGATGGGAGAAGTTGACTCTATTGAGATGAAAGAAGTTGCTCCTGTCGTATATGACCCCGCTAAGGACAAACCAGTTGAAAAGAACCTTGACGGATGGGACGACCGGACCTGTGAAATCGTTGGAGTAATCACTGATCCTGACGTGTACGCTGACTTTGTAATCGAGAAGCAGGGCGTGATGGTAGACGGCGTGATGTACATACATCCCTCTCTAATTACTGGTGAGGGGATGGAAGAAACCATGTCATTCGATCGGGAGTTATGGCCGGACGGTAGAATACCAATAAGGCGGATACATCGGATTTTTGAGGACGGGAGAGAGGATCTAAAGGAATACCATCGAACCTGGATCATGCCAGGAGATGACCCTAGCGGCGCAGATGTAATGTCAAAGGCGCTTGCGATAAAGCTCCATACACTAAAGGTCGTCAAGGATTACAAGGCAAAGCTGGCAGCGCAAGCACTACTGAATAGGTAGGAGAACGATGGGACACGAACGAGAGATACTGAACTTACTGTTGGAGGACCACGTCTTCCCTCTAGATTGGGCCAGCGACTTCAGTCCGGAGATCTGCGTCACGGCGGCAAGCGATCAACTCGCCCCCGATCCTCCCACGGGCCTTGCCGTGACCGGCAAGCTGGAAGGGATCGAGGTACGGTGGACGAACCCCACCACGAACGCGGACGGGACAACCTGTACCGATCTATGGTACGTGCGAGTCTACTACGCCTCGAAGGCAACGCATGACGCTGAAGGATCAATCGACATAGACAACAGCGACACCTACGATGACAGGCCTAGGTTCGCTGCCGAGGAATGGACTCATCCGGTTAGTGCTGGCGCACAGTTTTATTATGTCGTGACAGCGATCGACAACACTGGCAATGAGTCCGTAGCATCCTCTGAGGTCACCGCTACTGCCCTCACGGTAGGAGACTCTACAGATATACCCGACGACGCCACGGGGTTGATCCTGGATGATGTGGCGATCGGTGACGGGATACTGGTAGTCGTGACACACGTACCTACTACTACCTGGGACGGATTCTCTCACTACCGGTTGTGGTATTCAGTAAAGAATGGCTCGTGGGGAGCATGGGTAGAGATTGGGGAAATTGATAACTACGGCTACACGCACAAGAACCTAGACGATACTAAAGTCTACAAGTACAGGGCTACCATTGTCGGGGAAGGGACAGGCAACGAAAGCTCGACGGCGGATGTCCTCGACAATGGCGGCGCGGGATACCAACCAGACGCAGCGGACAACTCGGCCATAGGCGCAATCCTAATAGCGGCACAGACGATAGTCGGCACGAAGGAGGTCAGGGCACCTAACATTAGTTGTACCAACCTCGCGGCGATCAATGCTGACCTCGGAGCGATAACGGCGGGATCGATCGTCGTAGGGAGCACTAACAAGATATGGCTCAATGAGGGTGCGGACGGTATCTTGGCGGTCGGAGGGGCTGTCAAAGCCACAGCCCCGTTCAGGGTAGCGGCAACCGGGGCCACTGTATTGACCGATCTAACCGCGACGGGCGTCTTCACCATATCCGCTACAAGCTCAGGGATAGCGAACCTTTCAGACGCCGGAGACTTGGTAACGGTGGACGAGGCGGACGTTGACGCCTTGGCTTTGACTAATGCCCCTGCTGAGGCCGGAGCCGACGCTACAGCAGACCACGATTGTCAACACCCAGGCGACTACACCGCCACCATAATCGATGGGGGATTGATTACCACAGGAACGATCTCGTTCAACGACGGCGCAAATACTAAGGCGGGTATGACAGCGGTGGGCGTGGGCGACGCTAATATCCGTATATGGGCGGGGGATACCTATGCCAATAGAGCTACAGCGGACTTTAGGGTTACGCAAGGCGGTGCGGTGACGTGTGCTAATCTCACCGTCACTGGCGGAACATGGGGTGGGGATGCACTTGCCGTAGCCAAGATCCCTAATCTGGACTGCAACAAGATCACTTCCGGTACTTTTGGAGCTGTGCGTATTCCTAACCTTGATACCTCTAAGATCACCACTGGCACGCTGGCCGTGGCTCGGACGGCAGCTAAATGCACAGACCCGAACGCTGACCAAACCTCGGCTCACGACTGCGCCCATCCAGGGGATTATACGGCTACCATAATTAACGGCGGACTAATCACGACTGGTACTATCTCGTTCAACG
>JAOZHP010000125.1 GCA_026014815.1 Candidatus Bathyarchaeota archaeon | reverse complement strand
TTAAGATATCATAAACTAAACGTAAATTATATATCATATATCTATATTAGAAATATAGTGTGTGTGGGAGCAACATGTCGAAAATAAAAGAGATTACTGTATTAATCAATTCGAGAGCGGAG
The DNA here is from genome assembly GCA_026014815.1 of Candidatus Bathyarchaeota archaeon. Taxonomy (GTDB): domain Archaea; phylum Thermoproteota; class Bathyarchaeia; order TCS64; family TCS64; genus RBG-16-57-9. Next base: position 26,528 of record JAOZHP010000125.1, on the reverse strand, counting down.
GCAATTTTCCTATGGTCATGGATCACAGGTATCTCATGCTTAGTTGTTGGTAGAGGGTTACCTGCAATCTATCCGACGGTATTAGCAATAGTATCATCTGCGATGATAGCGGCCTCAGTTTATTTTTATAATGATGTAATCGACCGTGAAATGGACAGTTCCAATCCAATTAAAGTGAATAAACCTCTGGTAAATGGTGATTGTAGCCCTGAGACAGCATATCAGATGATTACTGTCACTGGAGTCCTAGGACTGGCTATAGCCGCTACGGTGAACTCCGCTATGTTGATATCAAGTACGGCTTTCTTTGTCGTGTTTTTCGTTTACTCTATGCCTCAGATCAGGTTGAAGAGGATGTTCTTGGTAAAGGAACTGGTTATCGCCTCTGGGTTCATGTTCAGTAGCGTTATCGGAAGCACGGCGATAATAAACGGATTATATACTCCCAGTATATTCATGGGTTTAGTCAGCGCGGTCTTCGGTTTCCTCGTAACACCTGCAATAAATGACTCCTTCGATGTTGAAGAAGATAAACAATTTAACATAAAATCACTTGCCACGGTGCTCTCATGGCAAAATAGAGTCATAATGCTGGGCATGGCTGTAACCTTCATCAGCGTAATGTCTATAGTCGGGAACCTCAGATTTGGGTTCGGTGATATATTCCCTGTTTCGATAATCCTTGCAAGTCTACTAGTTTTGAGATACTTGCCGCCAATATACCGTAATTTCGAAATAACATCAGTGTTGAAAACAAGGAAGATATTCAAAGGATATTATTTCTTTATCAACATAATGTTCATCGTTGGGAGCCTGAATCTACCCTTCAATATTTTTTAAGAAATTAAAGATAGTACAAGATTTCACGTAATTTCTTGTACTCACTTTGCTTCTTTTTAAGGACTCCCTGGATGTTCAGTTTGAACTTTGGCACATTCCCCATGTTGGATAACAGGTATATAGGAGTCTTGATCTTCCATTTCTCCATCTCCTGGAGTAATTGAATAGACTTGGTTGACTTTAACTCCATGTCCAGTATAACGGCGTTGAAGTGGCGTCGAAGCTCCTTAAAAGCCTGCACCCCGTTGCCTACGTGATAGATCTCGAATGGCTTCTGTATGTCACCTAGGATGTCAATGATGATGTCAGCCATCATCTGGTCTTCCTCCACGAGAAGTACCTTGGGGTTACTCACAACTTCTTTGGAAACCCGTTTAGGCCTAACTTCATAGTCGTGGTAGGTGGCTTGTTCACGTCTCTCCTGAGCGGGGGGCTGTGTTGGCTCAGGCTCAACGGGCTCGACTTGAGTCTCCTTTTTCTGTATCACGGTTTCCTTGATTACTCGCTTGGGCTCTTCAGGCTCACTGATGGGTTCCACGGTTTGCTCAACCTTCTCGTGGATGATGGGTTGAGGTGCCTCAGGCTCTACTCGTGGCTCCTCCTCAAGCACAACTGTTTCCTTGATAACTGGTTGAGGTGAGACCGGTTCGACGACCGGCTGCTCAATGGGCTCAGGTTCTAAGCGAGGCGCAGGCTCAGAAACAAACATAAATGTCTCTTTAGGTGGCTCAATCTCCACACTCATATCAACCGGTGGTTCCTTCACCACCGCTTCCACTGCAGGAATAATTGCCTCAGATTCAGGCGCCTCTGGCTCAGTTTCCATGTGAATAGGAGTCTCATATTTAGGTTCAGGTACCGTGACTGGCTCAACAATGGACTCAGATGATGGTTCAATTTTTTTCTCAGGAGTCGGTTCAGGAATCAGCTCAGTTTGTGGCTCAGGTGTTGCCTCGACCACGGGTTCAGGGCTGGGTTCCGTTAATGCCTCGGGTATGTCATATACCTCGTCATCTTCGACAGGTGCTTCAAGTTTCGGCATAAACGAGGTTACGACGCTAACATTGGACACCCTGAGTCGTTCAAGGCGTTCAGGCGTTATCTCGTTGATCCTGTAGCCTACCGGGTTGGTGAAGTTGCTGTCTCTTGGCAGGAAGATTTTACTACATTTATTGCATATGAGTCCAAGACTGTTCTTGGGTACGAGGGAGTCGCAGTCCTGACACTCGTAGTACGGGTCGCTAATACTGAAATCTTCGCCAACCTTGCTCTCATCAAGTGTCTGTTCGCAGGATGGACACGTTAGCTTGAACACGTCCATGAACTCGCCTAGGTCGCCCCAGTAACCGCATGGGTGGTGCCGTATTTTCTCCTTCTTCCTTACCTTGGTCGAATTACATTTGGGGCAGACTAACAGGGTCATGTGGTTGGGTGATTCACACTCCGGGCACATGATGACGACGCCGTAATCTATCTTATCCACGATACCTTTCCTTGTGAGAGATTCCAGGAGCCGTGTTAACTCCTCCTCGCTGTAATACGTGACGAGATCAGCAATGCTGTCATACTTGACGCCGTGGCTCGTGAACTGTGGACGGATAAAGGGGATACACAGATCCTTCAATGTGTTTAAGAAGAAAAGCTCATCGTTGGAGATTACGTCGGAGACGTCTTCCAGTGGCGCATTGCCTTCTGAATCATCTGTGTGGGAGAGGTTGATCATAGTAAAGTCTGTCCCTTCGTACCGCGTTGAATTTCATCATCTGAAGGTAATTAAAATCGATACGGAGCTATGATAAGGAACAGTGTTCGTGGTTCAAACGAGTGAAATAGATATATTCACGTTATCATGAGAACTCTGAATCCAGATAAACAACATGTATACTCAAATATCTATGATGAGAGTACCGGTCTGATACCATTGATCGTTGAGAAGGAGTTCAATAACGGAGAAGTCACACTTAACTACGCTGAGGGACCTGACGCGGGTCCTCCGCTACTATTCCTACACGGCCTGACTGACCGATGGCAGTTCTTCCTCCCAATGTTCCCTCAACTCTCCGAAAGGTGGCACGTATACGCACTGGATTTTAGGGGTCACGGCAAGTCCAGTCGGAGCCCACCTTACAGATACTTGGACCACATCAAGGACACAATCGCGTTCATCGAGAGAAAGGTGGGAGAGAAGGTGATCATCTACGGCACCGCGTTAGGCGCCATGGTCTCGTTGATGGTCGCCGCTAGACGCCCAGACCTTGTAAAGGCATTGATCTTTGGTGACGCCAACATCAAGATAAAGCACGTCAGGGCTGTGATGGCCAATTATCACACCTTCTGGTCGGGGTGGGAGAGGATCGCTGGACTGGATTGCAGCCTAGATGTGCTAGTCCGGGAGGTGGCTGAGATGCCCATCGATATACCGTGGAGACCACCCGGGAAGTACGGTGACGGGCTGGACTATATCGCTGTACTCAACAAGGCGCTATACCTCAAACACCTTGACTCAAAGGTCTTGACCCCATGGGCGAAAGGAGGAACAGACGACAACATATTCAAGGAAGTAACCACTGGCTACGACGAGAAAGCCATCAAAGACATCGAGTGCCCGGTGCTACTAATCCAAGGGAACCCTGAGAAAGGCGCGATACTCACCGACGACGAAGTAGAATACGCCAAGGAACGCATCAGGAACATGAACCACATCTACCTCCCCGAGTACGGACATAATCTGGGCTGTTACAGCTACGAAGCAGCGGGTATTCTCAGAGTCATCAACGCATGGCTTGAGTCTTTCAGGTAATCTTCATTTTTCTTATCTAAAGTACTGGATCCAGTGTTTCACAGGGAGTTAATGCAACAAAAACAGAAATTTCAACAATGTCACTTGAAGTTAGTGACTTAATACCACTAAGTTAATTTATCTATTAAATGAAATATTAAATAACGATGTCTAACTTACAGAAAATTATACTGTTTTCCGTGATAGGACTAATTCTTGGAATAGCGGGCACTTACTTCGTTATAGATACGCAGTCACGGGCGCAGACGGGAGACTCTGACGCCCAATTACTGGCCCTTCAGGAAGAGCTTGAACAAGTCGAGTCGATTGTACAAGGCAAGCAGCAGATGATACTGTACCTTGAAAACGAGATTTTAAGGCTTGAGAACGAGGTGGCTTATCTCTCGATTAATTTAAATCAAAGTGAAATCCAGGAGCCACAGAATCAAGACCTGATAGATAGCCTTGAGACCCAGATATCGGACCTTGAAGAACAAGTAGCGTTGTTACAATCTCCAAGTTTCTCCAATAGCACAGAGGTTCAGATCTTGGAAGAGCAGATAGAGACTGTTCTCTCAATAAATGTTACATTTCACTATGTTTGGACTCAATCAATGTCGGAAGTATCAACTGATCTGACGATTCCAGTAGGGGATTACTGGGAGTACACCAAGAAAAACAGGACGATGGAGATAACTGACTGGGTGTCCATGTGTAAAGACCCAGGTGATGATAACATAATCGACCAGATGGCTGAATCATTTGAGGATACAGCCACAAGTGAGGTTTTCTCTGATTATGAGACAGTGAACTATATACTCTCGTTCATCCAAAATTTACCATACACCGAGAAGAATGAGACTATCCCATGGGACAATTATTCAAGGTACCCGGTTGAGACTTTGTTTGAAATGAGTGGTGACTGTGTAGATAAGTCGATTTTAACGGCCGCCATCCTCGACGCTATGGGTTATGATGTAGCGTTGCTTGTAATGGAGGATGTTAAGCATGTCGCGGTTGGTGTCGCACGGGGAACAGGGTTTAATGGCATTTATTATGATGTTTATGGAACGCGTTACTATTACGCGGAAACAACGGGTGAAGGATGGTGGGTTGGACAAAAACCATCAATATTTTCCTTAGAAACAGTCCACGTCTATCCACTCAAAGAAGATTAGCTATCAATGGGACAGGACCTGAATGACGGTCTGCCCCGAGGAGCACCTCAACGAGGAGGGAAACAGGGTGGACCTTCGACCTCTGCTTCACATACCCATCGACCCCGAGCTCTTCAACGAACTCAACGTGGAGCGATACGAGCTCTCAACATCGGGGAAACTACTCTTCAACCATCCCCAAGGCACCAACGACGACAGGTTCTGGGCGATAGCCCTATCGATATACGCCGCAGAGATGGCGCCGCCACTAGCTTCGAAGCCCATCGCAAGAGTAATGTGAATCCCATAACCATTGTTCATGTGAACGGTTCCTTGAGGCTTTATCATGAAAAAAGACGATTATTCTTGGGTGATTCCCGGTGATGTATATCCTATAAGGACTGCCAAATTCAAAGAATGGGAAGTTCGGGAGCTTCACCTTAGTGAGGCTGTTGAGATAGCACGAGAGGTACTGAAACGGAGCCTACTTAAACCTAAGACTTCGAGGGAACCGAGGATCAAAGATCTTTTCGCGCTGTTTAGTATTGTAGTAAATTTAACTCAGAAAAGCTACTGTTTTCCTAACTTGAAAAAATATTATGGGTATATAGAGAATCTTGAATATGAAGAAAAAGAGATTTTATCTAACGAGATTAATGTAATCAACGAATAATTTTTCAATTTTATCCTATGCACAAAATGTCTATGCCGAAGAGCGGATGTCGCCTAAGAACCCGCCTAGAGCCAAGACCATTTGAGAGAAAAGCTATATGTAAATCCATGTTAAAACTACATATTCAATTGAAAGTGAAACACTACACAGCCAGAAAACAACTATGATAGCGGATGATAGGCATGGATGATGAGAAAAGATACGACCTAATCGATGGAAACGCATTAAAGAAAATCTATGATGAACTAAAATCTCGCTTAAACAACATAGTTCCACTGGTGGTTATCTGCGGTCCAGGTAAATGTGATCCAGACGAAGATTGCACCACCTGTGAACCTGAAAAGAAAATGGAGTGCATGTACCACCAGAGAAACACGTTGAAAACAACGCTCAACGAGAACAGCTGCCTGGCCACGATATTTGAGGAAGATCTGGAGCTGGAGTACGCCAGTTTACAGGAGCAGATCATCCTCAGGGAGCCTGAAGTGGACATCGTGTTCATCTTCCCGGACTCAAGGGGCTCCGCCGCTGAACTCCTCCAGTTCACCCGTGACCCGGTCATCCGACCCAAGGTCAGGGTCCTCGTCCCCCACCAGTATCATCCCCTGTACACGGAGTCTGAAAGCTACCTGACGTCCGTATATCAGGAGCTAATGGCAACACATGGCCACGTATATCCCTATGATCCTAAGAACGAAACGCACAGAACACCCGAGTACATCGCACTCATGATGATGGGAGCTTATCGTTTGTACCAGCTAGCTCACCCACCTGAAAGTCGCGTGGACGAGTAGGTCAAATATATTAGACCAAAACGAAATATTTAAAACAGATTGAAATAATTGTATGTACAGGTGCCTACATGACCCTGAAGCCAGACATCAAGGTGATGAGGATGATAAAAGCCCTCGACAGCTCAACTCGAATGCAGATAGTCAACCTCATCGTCAACACCTCCCCCGTCTCCTTCACCGGCATACGGGAACACATGGAGGCAGTGACAGGAAAGACCATCAGCAAGGGAACTCTGGCATACCACCTGGACATACTGGTGCAGGGAAACATACTGAAGAGAGAACTCTCCCGGAACCCCGACAGAACATACTCCACCTACGACACGACAGAAGAAGCAAAAAAGACACTCATAGCACTGGGGATACTCATCGAACAGGAGAAAAAAGAACAAGCAACCCCCTCTGATAACTAGACATCATATCTCATACGATGACCGATTCTGGGCCCTCTCACCAGCAGTCTACACCGCAGAACAAGCACAACTCTCATCCTCAAAGCCTACAGCAAGAGCGATCTAAATCGTATGCATTATGTCTTCATCATTCTAAAAAAATCACATTTTAGTCAATATTTCCTTAATGGAAGTAGGTTCATATGACCAAGCATTACTATCCATTAAATACGTATAACAAAAGGGATATAATGGATGTTCTCTTTTATAAACATCAATGATAGTTACATTACATTGTATCCTAAATGTTATATCACTTTCAATCCACTCTTTTTCTATTCCAAAACTTCCAGTAACACTTGATCTTGGATTAAAATACCAGATTCTTTCTCCTGAATAATATATATTTTGGATCAATCCTTTATCCTCTTCTCCAACATAAGCCATCATTTTTAATTTAAATTGGATAGGATTTTGATCAGATAAATGAGTTGTTCTTGTTCTTACTTTTAATTTTGTGGGAAGTTTATGGGGCACTATGTTTATAAGTTCTATATTCATGGGTGGAACAAGATGTCTCGTATATTTTTCATAAATTTGATCTCTCCGAGTTTTTATTTCTTTGACTTTATATTTTGTGCCAACTGGATGCTGTGGGTCATAACTTCTAATTTTTCCATGACACTCAAGGCAAAGTGGAATAGCATTGTCAACATTTGACGAGTTCGTCCCTTCTTGTTCAATGTGATGTATTACGATGTTTGTTGAACATTGTTTCCCACATAAACAACAATGGCGGTCGCACCAGAGAAGGATTTTAATTTTATCTTCTTCAGAAAACTCTATTCGGGTATTGGTCAAGAGTATCGCTATAATATTTTAATATTTTATGAATATATATTCTTTGAAAGAAATGTCCACTGATAAATATTCCCCTACTCTAAAGGAATTTGCTGTTTTTAAAAAAGGGTCTCAAATTATTAAGAGTGAACTTAATTCTCTTCTTCAGCTTGGTGTAGAAAGATTGCATTTTGGCATGAATCAATGGAATAATTATGATAACAAGTCATCTTTTATTATCACAGAACCGCCTTATCCGTACAACGAAAAGAACCTCTATGTAAACGCATCTAACAATCTATGGTATGAAACTATATGGTCATTTCCCTCACTGGATGAAATTTATTATCAAACCCTTCTCAATGAAATAAAAAATCATCAAGTTACTGAAAATTTTAATTTTAATAAAGGCATAGTTTACGCAAATCTGGGAGTAGCTCAATCAGCTCAAATGAAGTTAGATGAAGGATTCGCCAATATTCTCAAAGCTCTTATTGAAGACTCTGGCTATTCGAAATATGACTTATTCAAGAGAGATTTATTCACTCAGTTTGAGAACAGATATGTTAAGGTAAAACTGAATGAAATGATATCTCAACTCCAATTGGAAATAACTTCCCCTAGTGAACAATTTATTGAAAACTTTCTGAATTTTCTTAACGATGATCAAAGAGTATTTTTTGATTACACCTTCTCTAGGATAATTCAAAATGTAAAGATTTGGAAAGAGAAAAATAATAAATTCACAGCCAACAGGCTTCTTGCGTATACGCAAGATTTGTGCCTTTTTACAGAAGATTTTCTCAAGAGCAAAATATCGAATTCGATCTTATCACATAGACGGTATTGGGACCTGAAAAATTTAATAACTCAAGAATTTTCCAGAGTTGATCTTCGGAATTGTAGCGCAAATACTATGAGTGATTTTGATAGAATTTTAACTTCTAACATGAGTAGCCAAAACCAACCAGAAAAATGTCTCCGAATTCTTCTTTCAATACGAAATTATGCTTCACATAATGTCGGAGTGGGTACAAATACTAATTATTTCTATGCCAATTATGATAATATTTTATTAGAACTCATAAGAGCGATGTGTTTTGTTATATTGCTTAATTGAAAACTGGTGAGCAATTCCTTTACATTTTTTGGTATATTTTCAACTACTTCCATAGCACTCACGATGACAGGTTCTGGACCCATCGCCCTCGCAGTCTATGCATCTGAACTGGATGGTATCCTGTTCTTATCTCAAAAGGACTCTAATTATGTCCCAGAAGGGAGATTTTTGATGGTGCCGCTGAAGTGATTTGAACACTTGACCCCTCGGTCTTCAGCCGAGCGCTCTCCCAGTCTGAGCTACAGCGGCACGTACACTATGAGGCATAATATTCCGATTTAAGTATTACTCGGTTCAGTTTCAACGAAAACTGGGAAACCCTATAACCCATAACATCAAGAATAATGCATGTTTAAACAGGTTTTCGACAAGCTTGAGAAGGAGATCTCAGGCGAGATCGCTTACGGATACGTGGAGTCCATTAGTCAACATCACAGGATACAGGCTAGCCCTGGACTCAGTGACGCCGTCAGGTACGCAGTGGAAACCATGAAGGCCAACGGGCTGGACGCGCATGTGGACAGTTACAAGGCCGATGGGAAAGGGTTTGCGTGGAGCAGCCTCATGTTCAAGGAGTGGAGCTGTGACGACGCGGAGCTGATGCTCATCGAGCCCACGGAGCAGGCAAGATTCCTAGCACGCTACACTGGCTCTAAGATGAGCGTCATCCAGCGAAGCTTCCCCACAGGAGGCTGGGTGGAAGCCGAGGTCGTCTACGTAGGCAAAGGCGAGGAACCCGAGGACTATAAGAAGAAAGATGTCAAGGGGAAGATGGTTCTCACAGACGGCGATGTAAGTAGGGTCCACAGGCTCGCAGTAGAAGAGCGAGGAGCCAAGGGCATCATATACTACGGCACGTGGATAAGGGAGCCTGAACTCCTTGAAGGCGAGCTTGATGACGCACTCAAGTACACGAGTTACTGGTGGCGCGGAGACGAGAAACCGGGATATGGATTCGTGTTGACCCCACGCACAGGTCGGTGGCTCAGGGACCTCTGCGAGAAAAAGACTGTGAAGGTCAAAGCAAAAATGGAGTCCAGCATCCACGAGGGCGTGCTGGATAACGCGGTAGCAGTCATACCTGGTGAAACAAATGAACAGGTCATCGTTGTCGCTCACATCTGCCACCCGCAGCCTAGCTGCAACGATAACGCCAGTGGCTCAGCGGCCGCCATGGAGGCGGCGAGGGCGCTCCAGAAGCTTATCGAGGAGGGTGTTCTCGTGAAGCCGAAGAGATCCATCGTGTTCACGCTTGTACCTGAGATGAGTGGGACGTATGCTTACCTCGCGAAGAGGGAGAAGGAGATACCGTCGATGGTGGCGGCCGTGAACATGGATATGGTGGGTGAGAAGCAGTGCGTGACCAGCGGCAGCTTCATCGTGGAGAGCACCCCGGAGAGCCATCCCAGCTACGTGAACAGCCTCATAGCCGCGGTGTTCAGGGAGGTTACGCGGGAGGTGAAGAACTTGGGAGGCAGCGACAGCTACGCGTTGTTCAGGCACACGTTGACGCCTTTCAGCGGCGGCTCGGATCATTATGTATACAGCGATCCTACTGTTGGCGTCCCGTGCCCTATGCTAATTCAATGGCCTGACAAGTACTGGCACACCAGCTACGACACCATGGACAAGGTGGACCCAGCGATGCTGAAGAAGGCGGCGCTGGTCTCGGCCACATACGCTTACTTCATCGCCACAGCGGGACCAGCGGAGGCAACGTGGATAGCCGCGGAAACCCACCGTATGGAGAAAGGCGTACTCGTGGAAAAGTACGGGGCCTATGTGCAGGAAGCCTGCAACACCCCTGAATCCATTCCAGAGAGCATCGCGAAGCTGAGGGAGAACGCAGAGTTCTGGAACAGCGTCGCCATCAAAGCCGTTGAGTCGGTGAAGCGGCTCAGCGGCGACGAGTTAGTGACAACTAGTATTGAGGAGCTGACGAAAGATATCCATCAAACATCGAAGACGCAGTCACGGCTGGCGAGGGCTACGCTGGAGCAGGTGCTTGATGCGAGCGGCGTCGAAGCCAGAAAGTACAGGAAGCCCAGGAAGAAGAAACTGGAGCAGCAGGCCGACGGCATAGTACCTGTCCGCTTGTATCGTGGCCCATGGAGTACACGGTACTGGGAAGGAAAGCTGAGCCTCGTCGAGAGGGACGCATTGAGGAAGCTGGGTAAGGATCACCCGGGAGGCCGCAGCGCCGCTACGTTGGCCATGTACTGGACCGACGGGAAGCGTAGCCTGTACGAGGTGAGTGAGAAAGTGCGGCTTGAGAGAGGCAGCACAGATCTCGAATTCCTCATGGAGTACTATGGTTTCCTTGAGAAGATGGGACTCGTCCGGTTATACCGATAAACTATATACCCGCCTCTTATCCCTTGATGGACACAGTGGACCGGTGGTCTAGTGGTATGACATCGCCTTGACGTGGCGAAGGTCGCAGATTCAGCACTTGGATGCATCACCGCTTATAGGTTAATGGTGGGGAGTGTTGCCGACCCTTGAGCAAGGAGGGATAAATCCTGGGAGCAGGAGCCCGCCTGACCGGGCTATGTATGTTTCTTCCTGCAACGATTTCCCCGACATCCAGAATCCGATGTCTCCATTAAGCCCCTAGCCTTCCCCACAATAGAATATAACAAAAAGACGTTAAGATTTATTAGAAAAAAGATGGGGTAATTTGTTTTTTAGGTTTTTCGTCCGTACATGTAAGCTGCTACTATGGCTCCGATCGCTACGACTATGATGATGCCTGTCCCGTATGTATCAAAGAATCCGGGCTCTTCGGGCTCATCAGGCTCTTCAATCACTGGTTCAAATGATTCTATTGCGAAGGTAGTCAACTCGGAGAGGAAGCCCGTTGCCTTGGCTTCGACCCTTATGGTGTAGTCACCTTCGTGCCAGGTCGATGTAGAGAAGTCGCACTCGTAGGTTCCGGATCCGACATGTTCAAGTACGTATTGGGCCGGGTCCCCAGTCAGCATTGCTGAGACGCTTGCGGTGGTGACCGATCCCTCGGGGCCAGTGTATGTGATTCCGAGAGTAAATTCGTCGCCGATCTCGACTTCAGGTGGCGGTGTGCTCACTACAGATACGCTCATGGATTGGAGCTCAACTATAGGTCGGAGGTTTATGTAGTTCCAGAAGTGGTCCATGCCAGCTCCGAAGTGCTCTACCCATCCGGTGAGCACGTCGTTCCTGTAGACGCTTGGGCTCTGCCGGAAGTAGAGGACGACGAGGGGAACCTCTTCCGCGAGGATCTCCTGCATTCTCCAGATGGTTTCCTGGCGCTCTGAGCTGTCGAACTGGGTTCCTTGGAGCAACGCCAACTCGTCGTATTCGGCATTCACGAAGCCGTAATAGTTCGGGTTGGGGATGTTGTCCGAGTGTAGACGCGTGTGCATCCACGTTGGTTCTGGGGATTGCGATGATCCTAGGAGCCATGTGTCGATCTTGGTAGGCGAGTCCAAAGGCTGTATGATCTTGCCCCAGAGCGTAGCCCACTCCATATACTGAACGGTGGCGTCCACGCCTATCTGGGCAAACCATTCGGTAAGTAGCTCGGCGGCTCGGCATCGTACCGGGTCATAGATTGGTGGTCCGATGTCGAACTCTAGAGGTTCACCCGCGTGATCTCCTGTACCCTCGCGGATCCCGTCGCCGTCTGTGTCTACCCAGCCTAGGTCGTCGAGTATCTCAGCTGCCTTCTCTAGGTCGAAAGTGTAGGTCTCAGTAACATCGGGATTGTACCAGAACTCATAGAACGGTGCTTCAACACCGTGTGTACCGGGTAGTCCGTACCCGAGCAACAGAGTGTCGACGATGTCCTGCTTGTCGATGGCATGGGCGAGAGCGAATCTGAATTCCTTCACGCTGAAGGGCCACTTGTATGTGTTCATTCCCCAGTGGTACATGTAGGGGTTGTTGTAGAGGTATAGACCGATGCCCTCTTCCCTTAGTAGACCTGGAATCGCCTCGGAGGCAAGGAAGCCTGTGAATATATCCACTTCTCCCCTCTTCACGGCTAGCAGCTCTGCGTCGCCGCTTGTGATTATCGGCCTAAGAAGTTCATCGATGTAGGGTCTGCCGTGCCAGTAGTCGTCGAAAGCCTCGAACTTGTACCATGCACCGGGTATGTAAGCCACGTATTTGAACGGTCCACAACCAATGTATTCGTCTTCGCTAGGAACATATGTCAACCAGTCGAAGCCTAGATCCGTCGCTATTGGCTCCCAGATGTGCTGTGGGTAGATGTAAGCATTTCCTAGAGTGTTACGTGGGAAGGGCACATATGGCTCCTTGACGTGGAATCTCAGGGTATATGTGTCGATTATCTCCGTCGGCTTGTCACGACTCAGTATCTGCCAGACATTTGACATTCTGGTGAAGTTGTTCTCCATGATGAAGTCAAAGTTCCACTTGACATCCTCGGCTGTGAGTTCGACTCCGTCGTGGAACTTAACGCCCTTTGCCAGATGGACCACGTAACTCAGCTTATCATTTGATACTTCCCAACTCTCAGCGATCCAGGGTATGACCGCGCCTGTAACAGGATCAGTTCGCGTAAGGTAGTCGTTAAATATATCTAGGAAGTCGTAGCTAGCGGTTGCACCTGCGTTCCATTGATGTAGTTCAGGTGGATCCGATGGTGTTGCGACCGTCAATGTTCCTCCGTGGATGACATCGGGGTCGTAGAGATAGCCCTCGAAAGGCTCAGTGATTGCGACCCCAGAGCTTGTAAGATCGGGTTCCCATGTCTGCCAAGGTTCTGATCCCTGTGCTAGCACCTGTGTAAAGATTTGTGAAGTTGAAGATAGTGTCAGTATTAATGTTAAGAATACTAGTATTCGTTTTCTCATTTTCAATCTTCCATTATTGATTTTTGTTCTTTTTCTGCACATTTGTGCATTATAAGCAAATGGCTCTAATAATTAAATAAGCTTTAGCCTTAGAAATATGGAAATATTGCCAGATCTGTGACGTGCGCAAACAAATATGATGCATAATCAGACTAGCGTCTTCGCAGCCTCGGGTTTATGATTTCCTCCATGGCCTGCCCAATCAAAACTAGGGAAGCCACTGTAAGAGCCACACAGAGCCCCGGGGGGATAATCCACCACCAGGCGGGATAGCCCATATTGGCGTACCAGCCTCCGGATGTCTCAGCGTAGTGCAGTATCATTCCCCAGCTTTTATGGCTTGGATCTCCCAGCCCGAGGAAAGCCAGCCCGGCTTCGGCCATCATGGCACCTGCGACTTGATAGATCATTGTCGCCATGATCAAGGGCGAGACGTTAGGCAGGACATGCTTGGTGATTATGTGTCTGTCTCCCGCGCCTATGGCTCTGGCGGCCTCCACATATATTCTCTCCTTTATTGAGAGAGTAGATGATCTGACGAGTCTTGCGGTTCCCGTCCATCCCATTATTGAGAGTACTAGTATCATAATCATAAAGCTCTGTTTACCGAAAAGCGCCATCAACAGAATCATCAGAGGTATGCTCGGGAGAATCATGACGACGTCGGTGAAGCGCATTAGAACCTCATCCACCACCCCACCGAGGAAACCAGAGACGACGCCTATGAGCGTCCCAATTATTACGGTGAAAAAGGCAGCCATGAAGCCGATGGTTAGGGATACCCTGGTTCCGTAGATCAGTTCGGAGAATATGTCTTGACCGATGTCGTTGGTGCCTAGGATGTATTTCTGGGAGGGAGCTATTAGAGGTCTGTCAACCCTCTTGTACGGATCGTAAGGGGCTAGGATTGGCGCGAATATCGCCGTAAATATGAAAAAGAGCAGGATTGCTAGACCTAGGAGGCCGGACTTGTTTCTCCTATATATTGATGCGAATGACTTTACGCCTTTCATGAATTTGTTGATCCTCATCCGCGTCCGGGTACTTCGAGGTTTCTGTTCCGTCAAGTCATCTCACAAATTAAATTTTTATTCTAGGATCCAACCAAGCGCATAAAATATCAGCTACAAGGTTTGCAAGCAGGACTGTGATCGCGATAATGAAGAAAGCTCCCTGAAGTAGGAAAAAGTCGTCGTTCATTATGGCTTGGTAGATTAATCGTCCTGTCCCAGGAAGGGAGAACACTGTTTCTGTCAGTATGGCCCCGTTCACCATGAAACCGAGGCGTATGGCTGTCACGGTAACCATCGGGAGCATCGCGTTCCGAGCCGCGTGTTTGAACATGATAGATCTTTTTGATACTCCCTTCGCCTTGGCTGTGACCATGTAATCCTCGCCGAGGACCTCCACGGTCGAGTTTCGCATGTACAGGACGTACATCCCTATCTGCCTAGCTATCAGCGTCGTTAGCGGGAGAGTGTAGTGAAACAAGATGTCTTTGATGAATTCGTATGTGTTTTCATGCTGTACGCCAGGTGTCAAGGCACCAAACAGGGGAAAAATTGGAATGTAATATGCGAACACAAGTAGAAGGATCATGCCTAGCCAGAAGTGGGGGGTGGAACGGATGAACATACAGATATTAGTTCCCCAGACATCTATCCTTGTGCCTCGTTTAAAGGCGAAATAGATTCCAACCACATAGGAAACTATTGTGGATACGGTTATGGATATGCCCAATAGGAAAAGAGTGTAGGGCAGCCTCTCCATGACTACGTCAAATACAGGTCTTTTATAGTACAGGGAGAATCCGAACTCTCCCCTCAAGGTATTCCTGATGAAATCTAAGTACTGCATATGCAAAGGTTTGTCAAGACCGAATTTGGCTCTCAGCCGCTGGATCTGCTCTGGAGGGATCCTAGGGTCCTCGGAGAGATATCTTTCGAATGGATCTGTTCCAGCGCTCCTTGCCAAGAAGAATAAGAGAGAGATCACAACTATGAAGGTTATGAGCCTAGACGCGGTTCTTTTTGCTATGTACGCCATTGTGTCCAGATCTCTCCAATCTATTTTGTTTACTGCTTATAGAAGATCTCCTTTGATTTAATCTTTTTTTCTTTTATACGTCTTCATATATAAAATATCAATATTTAGATTGCAGATTCAATCGAAGGCTAATCCTGCTATCAATGCAGTTATCAGAGAAAAGAACGTTACTGCTAAGAAGTATTGGAAGACCCCCAAGAAAACTGCTTGTGTGAAAAGGTTCTTGTAATATACATCTTCGATGATGTTGAGCAAAACAGGCGCTGAAAGTGATATCTGAGCAAGCACGGCAGAGAGAAGAATAAATGAAAATGTGTATGCAATAGTTCTTCTCAAGCTCCTCAGGAACCAGCCCCAGCAGACGATTATGGAGCTAGGGATAAAAATCACGGTTAGAACACTTGAAACCCCGTAGAGATTCGTTGCAACGTAGCCACAGTTAACGATCAACGCACTCGCCAAGATGAGACCTAAAGGGACGAGTTTTCTCAGGATTACCACCATCCTCTAATTTGGATTAAGGTAGATTAAATATAGTGCTACTATGTTGTTAAAAGCCTTGATTCCCTTATGGCTAAGCGAGATCGAACGGCGGAAGAACAATGATCTTGACAAATGAACAAGAATCTCGAGAACGAAAAATTAAGCTAGGGTACATGGCTCTGTTATCCGTCGCGTTGATCTCAACGCTGCTCACCGGATATATGCTAAAAAAGTACACAGCAACCTACAGTCTTGTGATGAAGACTGAAATCGATATCGAGGTGACCTATTTCGATTACAGCAGGGGTGAGCCCGTACTGAACTTAAGCGTGAGAATCCTTAATCCTAGCCAGAAAGAACTACAGCTTCGTAAGATAGAGTTTAACGTTTATCTGAACCAGAAATATATGGAGCACCAAGTCATAACGCATATACCAGTTGTGATTCCAGAGTCTCAGACAACCTTCGATCACACGATGAACCTGCCGCAGGATAGGATGTTCACCATCGAAGATGCACAAGAGCAGGGAAAATGGGAGTGGAAAGTAACTGGATCCGGCTACGTGGAAACCCTGTTCGGCGACACCTTCCTACGATTTACGACTATCAACAAACTCCCACCAGCTACTGGTTAGCTATCTATAAAATTTTTGTGTGAGAGGTTACACGTTTTCAAATTGCGTGATGGCATGCCACGAAATGCCCGTTTTCCATCTCTAGTAATTCTGGTTCCTCTCTACGGCATATTTCTGAAGCCTTGGAGCATCTGGGGTTGAACCTGCATCCAGGCGGCGGATTGATCGGAGTAGGGACCTCTCCACTAATCACAGCTCGGGCCTTCTCATATGTCGGGTCGGGTACGGGCACCGCCATCATCAAAGCATTGGTGTAAGGATGGATTGGATTCTTGACTAGGTTATCCATGGATGCCATCTCGACTATCTTACCCAGATACATGATCGCCCCCCTGTGACAAATATGGCGGGCATAGGCGAGGTCGTGGGTGATGAAGATGTATGTGATTCCTTGGGCCTCCTTGGTCTTGAGCATCACCTTCATGATACCCGCCCTGATGGATACATCTAGCATGGAGATTGGCTCGTCGGCTATTATGAAGCTAGGCTGCAACACCATAGTCCTGGCGATGGCGACCCTCTGCCTTTGGCCGCCGCTCAGCTCGTGGGGGAACCTATTGACGAAGTCCTCTGCAGGCACGAGCTCGACGTCCTCAAGAGACTTGTAGACGATCTCCTCCGTCTCTGCCAGTGAGTCGGCGAGTTTGTGTATCGAGATGGGCTCCGAGATTATTTCGAACACCGTCATCCTTGGGTTGATGGATTGGTAGGGGTCTTGGTAGACGATCTGCATCTTCCTTCTCATCTTCTTCATCTCGAGCTTGTTGAGTGATGTTATGTTCCTCCCCTCGAAGTAGACCTCTCCACTGGTGGGCTCAAGGAGCCTAAGGATCGTCTTTCCGGTGGTCGTCTTGCCGCATCCGCTCTCGCCTGCTAGACCGAATATCTCGCCTTTCTTTACATCGAATGAAACATCGTCAACAGCCCTCACGTACTCCGTTTTCCTCGAGAGGAGGGTAGAGACGATACCCTTCCTCACTGGGAACCATTTCCTGAGGTTTACGACCTTGAGCCCCGCTTCTCCGTTCATGCCACTAAGCCTCCTTTGTAAGCAGATGGCAGGAAGCAAGGTGATTATCGCTCAATTCCGTGTATTCCGGCTTCTCCTTCGTGCAGACATCCATACGATTGGGGCATCTAGGGTTGAACCTGCAGCCTGTCGGCGGGTCCAAAAGGTTCGGGGGGACACCCGCGATGGATTTCAACTCCCTCCGATCCTCCTTTATGCTGGGGAATGCGCTGATCAAAGCCTGGGTATAGGGGTGGACGGGGTCTTTGAATATGGTCTCTATGTCTGCGTACTCCACAATGTTCCCGGCATACATGATTGCGCATGTGGTGCATGTCTGGGCTACCACGGAGAGGTCGTGGGTGATGAGTATCATGGTTAGGCCGAGCTTCTTCTGTAGATCGTTTATCACCTTTAGGGTCTGGGCTTGGACTATTACGTCCAAGGCGGTGGTAGGCTCGTCGGCGATTATGAAATCGGGGTTGCAGGCGAGGGCCATGGCAATCATCGCCCTCTGCTTCATCCCTCCGCTGAGCTCGTGGGGATAGCTGATCACCCTCTCTGGGTCGATGCCGACAAGCTCAAATAGCTCCCGGGCTCGTTCTAGTGCTTCCTTCTTCTCCACGTCCTCGTGGATAGTTATCGCCTCGGCTATCTGATCCCCTACCTTGAAGACCGGGTTCAGAGCGTTCATGGCTCCTTGGAATATGTAAGACATCTTCTTCCATCTGTAATCCTTATCGAAGGTCTTCTCGTCTAGGCTGATGATATCGACATCGTCGAGCTTGATCTTGCCCTCGACGATCCTGCCGTTCCATGGGAGTAAGCGCATTATCGCCAAAGCCAATGTTGTCTTGCCGCAGCCAGACTCGCCTACTAGTCCGAGGGCCTCTCCTCGATCCATCTGGAGCCTGACATCGTCCACAGCCATGACGTCTCCTTTAAAAGTCGAGTAATATGTCTTGAGGTTCTGTATATCTAGGATTTTCATTTTCTATCAACAGCCACTGCTTCTAGTTTCTTGAGTTTTTCCTAGTTAAAAGTTCTAGTATTCTTTTTCTCGGAGCATGGAGGTCCTCTGCAGCGTTCGGCGGTAGACCGCGTCTCTTTTCCTTCGTATTTTTGATCATCCATTACCACGATGTCTCAACTTAAGTATGATATGATTTATAATAACTGTTTAAGTGAGGGACTTTGTCGACGGAGCTGATTTTGGAACTCAACGGGGATCTTGAAGAGCTACGAGATATATTTATGGGATATCTGGAGGAGACACGGTTTCTGTTAGTCGATGAGGAGGAGGACTTGGACGGAGGCTTCAGGGTATTGGGTGTCAACGAGAATAAGCGTTCAATTTTTTCCAGCGTCATGATGTCCCTGATAGGAGGTTTCGTTCCTAGGAATAGGGTGGCCTTGGAGCTTATTGCCCACAAGAGAGACATGGGAGCATTAGCCATTCTGAGGTGTGCCCCTTATCTGGATAATGCAGACCTTGAGACGACGCCTCAATCCCCGCAGGAGAGTAAGAGGTGTGAGGAGTTGGCAAGAGCCTTAACGAGTAAGATACTTGAGAAGATCAGCGGAACGTTAAAAATCTGACATACTCTCGCGAGTTCATTGGCTTATCTCAGAGAAAAGCTTCTCCACTGCCTGCTTCAGAAGCTCTGCTACATCCCCGTCGGGGGCGATCTGGGTTAGCCTGTCGTAGACGGTCGGCTCTATTCGTATGGGCACAAGTCGCCACTTCAGCCTCTTCCCGAGGAGCTCCCTGTCCCTGGTCTCCGGCATCGTCAGACCCTTCTCCATGACTTCCTCCGCAAGAGCGATCTGCGGGTAGGGCTCCAGCCTCAGCAGGGGAGTGCGTGCTTCCGGGGGATGTTCTGTTGCCTCATGGCCTTCCTCACTCTGGGGTGCAGCATGAGGAGCCTCATGGAGTACTATGGTTTCCTTGAGAAGATGGGACTCGTCCGGTTATACCGATAAACTTTATACCCGCCTCTTATCCCTTGATGGACACAGTGGGCCGGTGGTCTAGTGGTATGACATCGCCTTGACGTGGCGAGGGTCGCAGGTTCGAATCCTGCTCGGCCCACCACAGTTTCTTTTCTGTTGACCGAATAAGGTAGATTAATGACTATGCGGGCTTTCAAAGAGTATGACAGCAAAATAACATATACGTGGAAATCGCTGTTTTATTCATTAAGATATATTTTAGCCCCAAGAAAATCGAATACTCGTGTTCCATAAACCTTGATTAGCAATTTACGTAAAAACTTGTGCACGTGAACCCCGATGAGGATAGCTGAGATGAAGATCTGGAAGGCGATCACCGATGCAGGTGACCCGCTGAGCCACGAGGAACTCAGCGTACTCACAGGGTACGGAAGTCAACGGCTATCAGACCACCTAATGGACCTGTTGAAGACGGGCATCATCATCAAGGACAAGCAAACAGGGGACTACAGGCTACCCTACGCCATGTATAGCAGGGAAATGTACTCAGGCAGACACGACCTGATTGAGCAGCTCAACTGGAAACTGGCTTCAGAGATGAAGCTCGTCGAGGGAGATCTAAAGAATGAGTTTCGCGAGTTCAACAGAATCGCGGAGGCCGGTACCTCGGCGGGATACGTGTATGGTGAACACGTAAAGGCGAAACACCTGGGCATAGACAGGGAACTGGTATTCAGGGAGGTCTGGGAGTCAACCAGCGTCCAGATACAGAGTTACATCAAGTTTCTCATCGACACCTTACTGAGGATCGAGTACGACGAGGAATCCAACAACGAGAAGCTGAGGAGAAACATACTGATACTCTTCAAGCACAGCATTGATGAATACGTGTTTCCCATGATTCAGAGTTTGACCTACTTCGTTGTCCAGAATCACGAGTTCGCTGACGAGAAGACCCGACGATGGTGGAAGAGGCATGCATCAAAAATCCTTGCTCTAGCAAGTGCGTAACACATGGACTCTGGCATCCAAGCATCTTCTCAGCTATTCAGCAATAGCTTCCAAAAAGTCCTGAGGCACATCCAAAGGCTCTGTAGTTTCTTCTGGGGTCTCATTGACACTCATGAGTCTATACTCTCTGAAGGAGACAGTGACGGCGAAGATGATATAACCCGCAATCAAGAAAACGTCGAACATGTACCTTAACCCGTAGTTGTCCCGCATCCAGAGTTCAAACGCGGATACCAATAACACGGAGTCAACAGAGGCCGACACAAAAGACAGTAAATACCCCTCCTTTACACGGTAATAGACAAGAGCCAAACTAGATATGTGCGGATAAGCGAAGAGAAGAAGAAGGGTCTGTATGAACGGCGTGAAAAGGTTACCGAGAAAGTAGCCTATGTCCCTTCCTAGGAACAGCAAAACGACGAACACTCTAACGGTGAGCACCCAAAGTAAAAGGAAACGCCCACCGAACCTCTCACTAATCACGACCTTCCTGAACTCAAATGCGATTAATAATATTATGAAGTAAAGATAAAGACTAAGCATCACACTTTACGGGCCGCTATTTCATGACCTGTCTGCTTCCTACGGCGGTAATGCTCCCGAGCCTTGTTCCGATTGCCACAGTCCTCCATGCTACACCACCGTCGGCATGATCCGGGACAGCAGCGTCACCATATTCAACACCGTGGACCAAAGCCGATACCTAAACTATATCAGGGACGAAGTCATCCCAATGACCCAGCCCCCAAGATCAAGGAGCAACGACTAATGGTAGACAAGAAACTAGACTGCACCGGTCTCTACTGCCCTGAACCCATATTCAGAACAAGGATGGCCCTCGATGAGATGGAGAAAGGCGAGATACTAGAGGTAACAGCCGACGACCCAGCAGCCGAGGAAGACCTGAAGCGACTCTCAGCACGCCTAGGTCACGTGGTCCTAGAGATCACCCACGACGGCGACGAAGTCACCCTCCGCATCAAAAAGTAACTCTTCATTTCTTTTCGTTAAGGTTTTAATTCATCGAACTACATCAACACAGAGAGGTTTCCCTTTGAAAGTCTACATGGACAACGGCGCAGCTAGACCCGTGGACCCGCGAGTCATGGAGACCATGATACCATACTTCGCAGAGATTATCGGCAACCCTGCTAGCTTCCACAGCGAGGGCTTCAAGGCACTGAACGCCATAAAGACCGCCCGCAAACAGGTAGCCGACCTCGTGAACGCGGAGCCCGAAGAGATCTTCTTTACTTCAGGTGCCACAGAGGCCAACAACTTGGCGCTCATCGGGGGCGCTCAACGCTACAAAAAGCAGGGCAACAGGGTCATCATCTCAGCCATTGAGCATATCTCGGTCATCAACATCACAAAGGAACTTACACGGCAAGGCTTTGAGGTAGCTAAATGCCCGGTGGACGAGGAAGGCTTACTTGACATAGATGAGTTGGAGAAACTTGTGGACAACAACACCGTCCTCATCTCAATAATGGCTGCCAACGGCGAGATAGGAACCGTACAGCCATTGAAGGAAGTAGCTGAGAACGCTCACAGCCACGGAGCACTACTTCACAGCGACGCCACCGCAGCCGCTGGCCAAATCAAGCTAGACGTAAAAGAGATCAACGTAGACTTTATGACGCTGAGCAGCAACGACCTCGGCGGACCAAAGGGAATGGGAGCCCTCTTCATCAAGAAGGGGGTACGCGTTAAACTCCACATGATAGGAGGGGGACAGGAAAGTGGCGTCAGGTCAGGCAGCGAGAACACCCCTGGCATAGTAGGCATGGGTAAAGCAGCCGAGATAACCAAAGAGGAGATGATGAAGGAAGCTGAGAGGCTGACCAGTCTACGTGACCGCCTCATCGAGGGGCTCACAGACGTTATACCTGAGAGCTACCTGAACGGTCACCCAACCAATAGAGTGCCTAACAACGCTAACATCAGGTTCAGTTTCATCGAAGGGGAGGCACTCATCATGAGCTTGGATGATTTGGGGATTCAGGTCTCCTCTGGGTCAGCGTGCGCAGCCAAAACCCTTGAGCCCAGCCACACCCTGCTGGCTTGTGGATTGAAGCATGAGGAGGCCCACGGCAGCCTTGTCTTCACATTGGGAAAGAATAATAACCACGATCAGGTGGAATACGTGATTAAGGAACTGCCAGGTGTAGTGAAGAGGCTTCGAGCCATGTCGCCTCTTACACCCAAGGAGTTGAGGTAAATGTACTCAGAGAAAGTATTAGACCACTTCAAGAACCCGAGAAACGTAGGTGAACTAGAGAACCCTGACGGAGAGGGATCGGTAGGGAACCCCGTTTGCGGTGACGTGATGACCATTTACATTAAAGTAAATGACGACCGCATCGAGGACATAAAGTTCAAGACCTTTGGCTGCGGTGCAGCTATCGCCACTAGCAGTATGACCACTGAGCTAGCCAAAGGAAAAACCCTAGACGAAGCCCTAGAGATCTCAAAGGCAAACGTCGCTGACGCACTGGACGGCCTACCTCCCATAAAGATGCACTGCAGCAACCTCGCCGCCGACGCATTGCATGAGGCAATCAAGAACTATAAAGAGAAAAAAGGGTGAAAATAATGAGTAAAATAATAAAATGCAAAATATGTGGCATAACAGATGACGAGAAATGTGGTTTTATGAAGGTAGTCATCGATGAGGATGGAAAAGAGACAGCATACTGCTGTGACCACGTCCTAGAGAAAACTGAATAAAGCATATAAGTAACGGTTACACAGTCATGTTCCATTAGGAGCCAAGCATTTGAACAGAAAAAAGCTAGCGTCGTATGTCTCACTCTTCATGAACGCGCCGCTGATAACTCTGGTGACCTTCATACCCCTTGTGTTAAAATATGGTAACGGCGATACGAGCAAACTTCTCGGGGTCACAAGCTTCTTCGGATGCATCGTCCCGATGCTTCTAGCAATCGTCATGTTAAAGACGGGAATCACCAGCGACTTTTATGCCTCAAACAGAAGGGAGAGATACGTGCCCTTCCTAGCCACGCTTCTCAGCTACTCGGGTGGACTCGTCTCATTAATACTGATGAATGCGCCGGCACCCATCACGGCGTTGATGGCATGCTACCTAGTGAACGGCATCGTCTTGATGATGATCACGCTGAAATGGAAGATAAGCATCCACGCCTCAGGGATCACCAGCCCAGTAACGGCGCTAGTATACCTGCTGGGATCAAGAATGCTTCCCTTATTCATGCTGTTCCTGCCAGTCGCATGGGCCAGACTTGAACTGAAGGCACATAGCAAGCTTCAGGTAACCGCGGGCGCCATTCTGAGTTCTGTACTGACTTGGGTTCAGATGGCTCTCTACTTCCAGTATATCTTAATCTAGAAAAACGGGGAAGTTTAGCCTTCCTTGACTTTCTGTGCAATCATTTTTCCATAGTTGAAGGCTTTCTGCCACTCGTCCTCCGTGGGCTTGTAGCTTACATCTATGTCGCTCTCAAGAACATCGATACCTGCGAGCTTCATCTGCTCCTCCACGAACTTTTTAGCGCCCCCAGCCCAGCCGTAGCTGCCGAAAGCCGCACCGATCTTGTTCATGGGTTTCAGTCCCCTCATGTATGCGAGGAAGCCAGCGACAGTTGGGAAGACATGATTGTTAAGCGTAGGGCTTCCAATGAGCACAGCCTTAGCTTCAAGGATATCTGCGATCACATCGCTCCTATGACTCACGGTGAGATTGTACACCTTGACTGGCACGCCCTCTGAGCCAACTCCCTCGGCTAAGGCGTACGCCAGCTTCTTTGTGCTCTCCCACATGGTGTCATAAGCGATAACTACTTTCTCGGTTGTCTCTCCTGCAACCCATTTCTTGTATGCCTCAAGAATTATTCCAAGGTTTTTTCTCCAGATCACGCCATGGCTCGGAGCTATCATATCTATCTCGACGCCTTCAAGCGCCTTGATAGCCCGGTCCACACTCCTGCAGAGGGGCATGAGAATATTGGCATAGTAAGTTGCTGCCTCATGCATTAGTACATCCTGATCAACCTCGTCGTTGAACCTAGCAGCCGAGGCTAGGTGCTGCCCGAAAGCATCATTGCTAAGCAGTAGCTTGTCCTCGGCGACGTAGCTCACCATGCTGTCAGGCCAATGTGCCATTGGTATAGGCACAAATGTCAGTGTCTTACCGCCGAGGTCCAAGGTGGGCTGCTCCTTTATGGTGGTGATATCGAGGTCACCATAGTATTTTGTTAGAATGTTTTTGCCTCGCTCACTAGCTATTATCTTGGCGTTGGGAGCCATCCCTGCTATCTTGGTGAGACTTCCTGAGTGGTCGGGCTCACCGTGGTTGCTTATGATGTAATCGATCTCCGAGGGGTCCACTATCTCCTTGATGTGACGGAGCATTGTCTCGAAGAAGTGAGCCTTAACAGTGTCCACGAGTGCTATCTTATCCGCGACGAGGAGGTACGAGTTATATGTTGTACCCCGGTGAGTGACGTAGCCGTGGAAGTTCTTTATGTCCCAGTCCACTGCTCCTACCCAGTAGACTCCTTTTTTTAATTGAATCAAAATGTCACCTATCACATCCGCTTTCGAAGCATGGGATAAAAGGCTTATGTGAAGCCTCACATCCTATTGGTTATCTGATCACCCATGGAATTGGCTGCATCCACCCTCCATCTCTTAGACAAACCGCTTGAACAGGTGCTACCTGACCTCATCAATCTTAGCACAAGAAACATTGAGCTAGCTGACAGTGGGCTTCACTCGTTAAACCCAAAAATCGTGGAGAGGCTCCAAGATCTCAGGGCAAGCTATGAGCTGAACTTTAGCGTCCACGCGCCCTACGCTGACACGAACCTATCGGCTGACGACGACCTCATCAGAGAATGGATTCTAAAACGCATAAGGGCCAGCATACGGTTCGCCTCTGAGCTAGAAGCCAAGTGCCTAGTGGTCCACCCCGGGTGGACAACAGCTACGGACAGGTTCATGAAGGGAAAAGCATGGGAGCTGAACCTGCGGAGCCTCCTCTGGCTGCTCAGGTACGCGGAGGAGTACGGCGTCAGCATGCTGGTTGAGAACGTACCGGAGCCCACGCCGTATCTGCTGATCACTGTGAACGATTTCGAGTTATTCTACGAGGAAATGCAGCTGGACATAGGCATGGTTCTAGATGTGGCTCACGCTAACCTTCAAGGAGAGACCCTAGATTTCATCGACCGTTTCAGCGACAAGATCAAACACCTACATGTAAGCGACAACCATGGCGAGAGTGACCAGCATCTGCCAATCGGAGAGGGAAGCATAGACTGGAAGCAAGTCCTCGACCACGCCGGCGCCGCGGGCTTCGACGGATGGGTAGTAATCGAGTCCTACAGAGACATGGAGAAGAGCCTAGAATATCTCAGGCCTCTCATCTAGGCAACGCTATATCCAGCTCCAAAAAGTCCTCGGCGACAATCACGTTCTTGAACACCGTCTTAGCTTCCTCGAGAAGCAGTGATGGTTCAGTGTACCGTGAGCTGATGTGTGTCAAGGCAAGCTTCTTCACCCCTGCTTCCCTCGCTATCTCGGCGGCCTGCAACGTGGTGGAGTGTCCATCCTCATCGGCTCGCTCCGCCAAGTCATCCATGAACGTGGACTCATGGATCAATAAGTCAGCGCCTTTAGCTAACTCCACGAGACCGGGGAATGGTCTTGTGTCGCCGCTGTAAACGATTCTTCGTCCGGGCCTCAACGGGTCAGCTACCTCCAAGGGGGTAACCTCCTTTCCATCCACGGTCACTGACTCGCCGTGCTGCAAGCTGTGCCAGAGCTTTCCCTTGGGTATTTCTAGAGCTTTCGCTTTCTCGGGGTAGAACCTGCCCGGTCTTGGCTTCTCGATGAGGCCGTAGCTCCAGCTCTCTATACGGTGACTGGAGTTAATTGCCATGATGTCTAACCGGT